>NZ_JAJEPS010000001.1:0-558242 GCF_020686965.1 Hominiventricola filiformis
GTGACCGTGCTGCTGTCTCCAGATGCTGTATTGCTGTCTTCTGTGACCGTGCTGCTGTCTCCAGATGCTGTATTGCTGTCTTCTGTGACCGTGCTGCTATCCTCAGATGCTGTATTGCTGTCTTCAGATGCTGTACTGCTATCCTCAGATGCTGCGCTGTCGGATCCAGTCTGATCTTCAGATGTGGTCTGCGTATCCGCTGCCCCCGCATCCGGCGTCGGTGCTGCCGGGGTGACCTCATCCGGTGCCTCCTCAGGCAGATTCTCCTGATATTGCTTCAGATCGTCAATTGAGTCAATCCATCCCTGAATTTTCTCTTCATATTGTTTGAACAGCCCATCCAGTTTTGCATTTCCCTGATCCACATAGGGCTTCAACTGTTCCATGATCTTTTCCATCTGGGCAATATCATTGGAAATCTGCTCGATTGCCGTATTCAGCTGTTTGATCTTCACATCATACTGCATGCCATCGATCGTCTTCTTCATGGATTTTACATTGTCGTGGATGGCATCTTTTCCGTCACTTGCCATATCACTGTAATCATCCATATAACCACGAAGAGAATTTCGAAGGGTTTTCAGCTGATCGGACAGAAGATCTGCATTGTCGGACAGGTTATCTCCCAGTTTTTCACCCTGATTGGACACATCATCGATGAGATCGCCCAGACGGTCCAGCTCATCAGAAAGCTCCTGGCGATAATCTCTGTCATAGGAAGATTCCTCAT
The DNA here is from genome assembly GCF_020686965.1 of Hominiventricola filiformis. NCBI lineage: Bacteria > Bacillati > Bacillota > Clostridia > Lachnospirales > Lachnospiraceae > Hominiventricola > Hominiventricola filiformis. The sequence continues at coordinate 731 of NZ_JAJEPS010000001.1, forward strand.
AAGGTTCCAGTACACCGGAAATACCGCCGACATTTTTGTGCCCATAAACCACACCCTTATTAGCGCAGTAACTAAGACTGCCAAGCTGTCTTCCTACGATACCACCGGTAGAGCTTCCCAGACGCTCGAATCCAATGGTAGCTGTATTGGTACAATAGGAGATATCTCCGGATGAATTTCCGGCAATTCCTCCGGTCTCATTGGCTCTTTCATCTGCCGTAAGACCTGTCACTGCATTGGGAATGGAAATATTGACACTGCTTCCGTCTCCCTCTGCCTGTTTCTTTATTTTCTGGTTGGTATTAATTTTACCGCTGTTGACACAGTCGCTGATGCTTCCTTCGTTTAATCCGGCAATCCCTCCGGTCTGCATTTTACCGTCAATCGCCGCCTCATTTTCAGAACGGGAAACAGATCCTGTCTCCTCATTTTTTCCCGCAATACCGCCAACGGCTGTCTCTGCGTTCAAAGTACCGCGTGTGATACAATTTTCAATAGTTCCGGCATTGCTTCCTGCCAGGATTCCGATATTTTCCTGCTCGTCTCCGCCAAGAATTTCTCCTTCTACGGTCAAGTTCTTAACCACTCCGTTTTCCGTTATGTAACGGAACAGTCCATAGTCGGACATTTCCTCACTCAGTGTCACCCCAATAATCTGATGACCATTTCCATCAAAAGTACCGTCCATTACCGGAAGAAACAGATTTTCGTAATTGGACAAATCAAGATCTGCATCCAGCCGGAACGTCTTCCCGGTAGAGAAGGATTCTGTCTTACAGTTCTCTGTCAACAGGACAAAATCATCTTCACTGGTAATAGAAACGATACCAGGATCAGATCCTTCTGCCGCATATGCGGCAACATTCGGCTGAGCAGCCAGCAGGGATACAATAAGGCAGGAATCGATGATACGCCATGGTAAATTTCTGTTTCTTCTCATTATTCTGCCCCTCCATTCGTCTGTGTTTCTCCACCGCCGATATTAATTCTTCTCTTGCGATAGGTCTTATTAATAACTCCGTCAAATACATACAGAAGCTGCGGCAGAATCAGCATAACCAGTATAATCGAAGTCAGAGTACCAGTTCCCAGTGTCGTTCCAAGAGAAGCAATAACCGGATTGGATGTAATCTGTCCGATCACAAATCCGGCAGAGGTCATGATTGTTCCGGACGTAATAATCGTCGGGAAACTTTCATTCAAGGTTTTAATAATTGCCGTTCTCTTATCTACATTTTCTTTCCGGTATGCTGTGTAACGACTGGTAATAACAATCGCGTAGTCAATGGTCGCGCCCATCTGAATGGAGCTGACAATCAGATAGCTCAAGAAAAACATACCCGTTCCGGTCACTGCCGGTATAGAGAAGTTAATCCAGATACTGGTCTGGATCGTTGCTACCAGAATCAGCGGAATACTGTAGTTGGTAAAGGTAAATAACAGGATGATTGCCACAAAGACCGCTGTCATAATACTTACCATCAGGTTATCCTGGGTAAAGGATTTGCTTAAGTCGTAATCACTGGTAGAATCACCTACCACATAGACTTCATGATAGTACTGATATGCAATATCACGGATCTGATCAATCGTATGAAATATTTCGTCTCCCTCAATGGGTCCGGTGGTCATGACCAGCATACGGGAGTATTCGTCTCCCTCCAGCTGCTCTCTGGCATCCGATACGGTCTTATGCATATCCTGGATATCCTGGGAGAAATCCGCAGAGAAATCAAAGGTCTCATTTTCTTCCTCTCCATAAATAAAATCAATCATGGAGAGCAGCGGAATTTCAAAATCATCAATGGAATTGAGGAACGCGCCGTATTTTTCCTCTTTCCATGCATAAAAACGATACAGCAGACGGATCGTATCAATGTCCATGTCCGTAATATCTGCCAGTTCCTGGGGTGTCAGAGAATCAGTTAATACATACTGTTCATCATCATCCACCGTTACGTTGGCAAGTCCCAGTGTCGAATCCACCATGGGAAGGCTTTCTACTTCTTCCATAATCCGTGCTTCACTGTCGTAGTCACCCTTTGGAACAACAACCGCCAGCGTATTATCAAGGTCAAAGACTTTGGAAATTTCCCTCTTGGCCGTCATGTATTCGTTCATCTTCGCTGATTCTACAGAGCTATTATCATAAACATAATTACAGTTAACAGAAAGGAAACATGCCACTACCATGACAACCGCAAAAACAGGCAGCGTTACATGCCGTATGGCCAGAACGATTTTTCCCCAGAATTCAATGTTTGGTACAAAGCTTTTATGTAACGTTCTGTCAATCTGTTTCTCCCACAGCATAATCAGACCCGGCATGAAACCAAATACAGAAAGCATACTCAAAAGAATTGCCTTAATCATGACACGTCCCAGATCAAGACCGATACCAAACTGCATAAACATCAGGGCCACCATACCTGCCATGGTGGTCAGGGAGCTGGAAGAGATCTCCGGAATACCTTTTTCCAGAGCACGTACCAGTGCCTCTCTGGTGTTTACCTTTCCTTTTTCTTCCATAAAACGGTGAAACAGAATAATCGCATAGTCAATGGCCATAGCCAGCTGCAGCACCGTTGCCACCGCATTCGTCACGAAAGAAATATTATAGAAAATAAAGTTTGTTCCCATATTCAGGAGTGCTGCCATACCAAATACCAGCATGAAAATGGCAATCTCCATATAAGTACCGGACGTAAACAACAAAACACCTACAATAATGATGACCGCAATCACCAAAATGACTTTCATGTCATCCTGCAGATCCGCTGCATCATCTTTATCGACTGTTGTATAGAACCAGGCATCATAATCTTTCAACGCAGTTCTTACATCTGCGATCGCTGCCTGGGCCAGACTGTCATCTTCCGGTGTCTCAAAGGAAATAGAATATAAAGCTGCCAGATCCTGATAGGAGTCTCTCATATCCTCACTGTTTGTGAACTCTTTTTCCTCGGTATCGTTATTCTCATCATCCTCGTCTTCTTCATAAAAGTCCACAGCAGATACACCCTTGATGTCTTTCAGCTGATCTGCAATCGCTTTTGCCTGATCATAGGTAACATTCTGTACCATCACCTTCGCTGTGCCAAAGGTGGTGAACTGTTCATCCATCACATCCAGACCAATACTCGTCTCGGTATCATCCGGAAGGTAATCCGTCAGTTCCTGAATGACGTTAATATGACTGGACATAATCACACTGCCAATCGCTGCAGCAATGAAAATGATCAGCAGAAACTTTCTTTTGTCTACGATAAATTCTGCCAGTTTTCTCAAGTTTCTTCCTCCTTATTTAAATGTTACACATGTAACTTCATTTTATGCTGTATCGTATCATAATATAGGAATTCGAAAATCACAAGAATTCTCATATTTAATGTGACAATTTTGTTTTTTCTGTTCTCAGTCCGTTTTCCAGTACCCTGGATTCCGTATAACGCAATGGGTTTTCAAACAGAATATGCGCCATCTCCTCCGGCGATTCCTTCAGATCCCGTTCAATCCAGCAGACCAGCAAAAGACTGAACCGCCCTGCCTCCTCATAGACCCAATACTCTGTTCGCTTGTCGCTCATATCCATCTGTACAATATGTTCTGCCAGATAATAGCAGAACTTAATGAGCCGGCGAAGTAGCAGTTCATAAAGCTGTGCTTTCAACACTGCCTTCAGGAGACGATCATTTTCCTTGGTTGTCTGGAAAATCATCAGTCCAAACTGATATCGGGTAATACTGCCTATCGCTTTTGCCCGTTCCAGCAATTCTTCAAAGACTTCATTAAAATATTGGATAAGAATATCATCCTTCGATTTATATAACCGATAATAGGACATCCTGGATACGCCCGCTTTTTTTGCAATATCTGTAATGGTAATTTCCTCATAAGGTTTCTTTTCCATCAGGATCAGAAGCGCTGTAAAAATACACTCTTTCGTCATGGTATTTTTTTTCAGTGTTTTTTCTGTTTCTCCCATGTTACATTCTCCTGTTCTGCAATCGTATGTCTTAGATTTCCAGTCATTCAAGACTAACAATAATATACCTTTATTGGGATGTCAAGAAGCCGAAAAAGTTATCATAAAACTCTTGCGCTTTCTTAACTTGTATGCTATAGTCTTCATATGAGCAAATGTTCATACGTTTAAATGAACCAAATAATCACTACCATGATTTCTGGAGGTTATAAAGTTATGAAAAAAGAATTCCTGATGTTATTAGAACACCAGCACGACGATGAGTGCGGCTGCGGATGTAGTCACGATCACGATCATGAAGAACATGTACAGGAGCATAGCCACGAAGAGCATGAGCATCATCATCACGAACATGGCGACAGCTGCGGATGCGATCATGACCACGGACATGATCACGAGCACGAGCATCACCATCACGAACACGGCGATGAGTGTGGATGCGGACATCATCACGAAGGTGGCAATGCCCATGGAAAACGTGTGTACATTCTGGAAAACCTGGGATGCGCAAACTGTGCAGCAAAGATGGAGAAGCGTATCAATGAACTGCCGGGTGTTGCAGAGGCAACCATCACCTACGCCACCAAACAGCTTCGTATTACCGCTGAGAACTACGATGCACTCCTTCCGCAGATTCAGGATATCTGTTCTTCCATTGAATCTGAAGTAAAAGTTGTTCCGAAAGAAACTTCCAACGGATTGAAGACCAAAGTCTATATCGTGGAAAATCTGGACTGTGCCAACTGTGCCGCAAAGATCGAACGTAAGATCAATGAGCTGGATGAAGTAAGTGAAGCAGTTCTTACCTATACAACGCAGCAGCTTCGTATTACCGCCGCCAACCCGGACCGCATTCTTCCGAAGATTAAAGAAGTCTGCGCCATTGTAGAGCCGGATGCAGTGATTAAAGAGATGGAACGCAAACCTTCCGTCAAAAAAGAGGAAGAGAAGAAATTCGGCATGACCGCGGAACAGCGTACCGTTGTCAGCATTGCTGTCGGTGCCATTCTCTTCATCCTGATGGAAGTTCTGGAACATGTGAACATGGATATGACAGTTCTGCTTCCGTTCTATGTCATCGCTTACGCAGTTCTTGGATGGAAAGTTGTTCTGACCGCTGTCCGCAACATGGGAAAAGGTCAGATCTTTGACGAGAACTTCCTTATGAGTATTGCAACCCTTGGTGCTTTCGCAATTAAGTCCTATCCGGAAGCGGTCGGCGTTATGCTGTTCTACCGGATCGGTGAGTTCTTCGAAGAAAAAGCCGTTGAGAGAAGCCGCGGACAGATCATGGAGGCCGTTGACCTTCGTCCGGAGACGGTAAACCTTGTAGAAAATGGCGAAACAAAAGTGATTCCTGCAGAAGATGCTGTTCCTGGCGACATCATCCTGGTTCGTCCTGGTGACCGTATCCCGCTGGATGGCATTGTCATCGACGGTGACAGCCGTATCGACACTTCACCGATCACCGGCGAGCCGGTACCGGTCCATGTAGCCACAAACGACGAAGTCACTTCCGGCTGTGTCAATACTTCCGGTCAGCTGACCGTTCGTGTCGCAAAACCCCTTGGCGAGTCCATGGTTACCAGAATTCTGGATTCCGTAGAAAATGCAGCAGCAAGCAAGCCGAAGGTAGACCGTTTTATTACCAAATTCTCCAGAGTATACACCCCGATTGTTGTATTTCTGGCACTTGGTACTGCCCTGCTTCCTCCGCTGGTTGGCGGCGGTGACTGGCATTACTGGATTTACACCGCACTGTCCTTCCTGGTTATGAGCTGCCCGTGTGCTCTGGTATTAAGTGTACCGCTGGCATTCTTCTCCGGTATCGGTGCAGGTTCCAAGAAAGGTATCCTGTTCAAAGGCGGCGTTGCTCTGGAAGCACTTGCTGATGTCAAAGCAGTCGTTATGGATAAGACTGGAACCATCACCGAAGGAAACTTCGTTCTTCAGAAAACCGTATCCGCAGGAAAACTTTCCGAGGATGAACTTCTTCAGATCACTGCAAGCTGTGAACAGAACTCTACTCACCCGATTGCAGTCAGCATTGTAACCGCAGCAAAAGAAAAAGGCCTGCAGTTAAGCAAACCTTCTACTTTAAAAGAAATCGCCGGCGAGGGAATTCTGGCCATCATCGATGGAAATGTGGTTCTCTGTGGCAACAGAAAGCTCATGGAACATCACAGTGTCAACCTTTCTGCTTACGAAAATGATGTATTCGGAACCGAGGTTCTGGTTGCAGTAGAAGGTGACTACGCCGGATACCTGACCATCTCCGATACGATCAAAGCAGATGCAAAATCCGCTATCGCAGCACTGAAGAAACAGGGTATCACCACCGCTATGCTGACCGGTGACGCTCAGAACAGTGCAGAGGCCGTTGCAAAAGAAACCGGCATCGACGAAGTACATGCAAAACTGCTTCCGCAGGATAAATTAAGCGAGCTTCAGAAGATTCGTTCCCAGCATGAGCATGTGATGTTCGTCGGCGATGGTATCAACGATGCTCCTGTACTGGCAGGCGCTGATGTCGGTGCTGCTATGGGAAGCGGCGCTGATGCAGCCATTGAAGCAGCTGACGTTGTCTACATGACTTCCAGCATGACTGCAATTCCGGATTCCATGCGTATCGCAAAATCTGCTGTCAGCATCTCCTGGCAGAACATCGTATTTGCACTTGCTATCAAGATTCTGGTCATGATTCTCGGTCTGTGCGGATTCGCTTCCATGTGGATGGCTGTGTTCGCAGACACCGGTGTGGCTATGCTGTGCGTACTGAACTCCATCCGGGTATTATATAAGAAATAAACTATAAATGAGCGTTAAAAACGGCAGATCGAACTGATCTGCCGTTTTTATGTGCTGTCTTGTTTTAAAGATTCTTCTCACCGCCTATTTTAAAGACTCCGATCATCTCTCTGGTCAGGCTGACACCGTCATCCTCTACCGGAATGTTGTCACGGTCAAACCATTCTCCCACAGCAAGTTCCTCTGTATCCAGCGTGATATCCGTATCCCCATCCACTTCACAGAAAAATCCGCAGAGCAGAGTAGAGGAGAAGGACCAGGGCTGGCTCTTGTAATAACGGATATTTTTAACTTTGAGACCAACTTCTTCCATAACTTCCCGCTGTACGGTCTCTTCCAGTGTCTCACCAATCTCCGTAAATCCTGCAACCAGTGCATAATTTGTATTTCGTCCTGGTGCAGGCGCATATTTTGTAAGAAGAAGTTTATCCCCATTAGTCACGGCAACGATAATCCCCGGACATATCTTCGGATATACCATATTACCGCAGCACTCACAGTGAACCATTCTTTCTTTATGATCCGGAACCATCGATTTACCGCAGCGGCCACAGAACTTATTGGAACGATACCAGTCAAAAAGCTGCATGCCTGTAATTCCTGCAAATCCACGATATTGAGGTCTGGCATTTCTGAAAATCACCGGTTTCTCCCAGCCATAGCCTTCCAGCTCCCCGTCAAGTCCATTTTTCAGAAGGAAGAAACGCTCGTCACTGATGGTGAAAAGATAGGTCACATCCTGCTCTTCCTGGGTAATTTCTTTTACTTTTGGGAAATACATTTTCTCATTGTCAAACCGACAGAGCACTTTGCCGTCCCGGTACACCAGCATCCAGTCCTCTGCTGTCGGACTCTGTTCTTCATAGTGATTGACATATTTTTTTGGTGCAATATCCTGAATCATTTCTTTTCTCCTTTGTTTTCTATTCATTATTATACGCATATTTTCCGGGCAGGCAACAAAAATCCGATGATTGGCTATATATTTTATTCCTCTGGCATTTATCCGTGGAATCTGATAAAATATGGTTAATGTATATCAAAAATCAATCATAATATGGGACGGTAAAAGTAATGGAAAAAAAGAAAAAAAGAAAAAAGAAAAGACATGGACGCCGCAGAATTACCCCGATGCAGTCCCTGCTTCAGGGACTTTTCCTCGGATTCTGTATCTGCCTGCTTGTCTTCAGCCTGTGGAAACTCGCTTCTATCTTTATGGGATATCATTCCGGCGAGAAAGAGTACGATGACCTGAGACAATATGTTCTTTCAGAACCCGCAGATGCAGAAAATACAACTGCTGCTAATCATACCGAAGAGGACTCAGAAAACGAAGGAGATGCCACTGCATCCACTTCACAAAGAATGGAGCGGATCGACTTTGCCTCCTTAGAAGAGATTAATGACGAGGCGGTCGGCTGGATCGAAATTCCGGGTACGGATATCAGCTATCCGATGGTTCATACCAGTGACAATACTTATTATCTGACTCATACCTTTAAACGCCAGGAGAACAAATCCGGAAGTATTTTTATCGAGACATCCAACGCTCCGAATTTCAGTGACCTTCATACCATCATCTATGGCCATAATATGAAGGACGGTTCCATGTTCGCAGGTCTCAAGAACTATGAAAAGAAGACTTATTATGAGGCTCATCCTTCCATTTATATTGACCTGGCAGATGGAACTCACTGCTATCAGATCTTCTCCTGCCATGAGGCGGATATCACTGATATCTCCTATACCATCGGCTATGCTGCGGATGATACGTATGCCTCCTTCCTTGATTCACTGACTGCCTCCTCCCTCTATGATACCGGTGTCAGTGTTGGAACTGATGATTCCATTATCACACTTTCTACCTGTACCAACAAAGGTGAGAAACGTTTTGTGGTTCACGCAAAAAAAGTATATTAAAGAAATGTAAAAGACCGCTGTCCTTTATGGACGGTGGTCTTTTTTTCTGTCCCTGATATAATCCCGCATACGTCTGCCGTCTTCCTGCAAACGCATGGTAATCTGCCTTAATTGTTCATACTGTTCTTTTGCACAGATAATCTGCTCCTCCAGCTCCCGGATCTTTTCCTCATATCCAGATGAATCTTCCTCCTTCCACAGAATCAGTTTTTCTCCTTCCCAACGGTAGATCTTCTCTTCTCCCTTCGCTCCGTACACCAGTACCTGACTGGAACCAAGCTGTACCGGCTGTAGCACCGGCCGGGAACTATACGTCTCCGGAAGTTCCCTCACTTCTCCCTCCTCTGCCTCCAGCTTCTGCATATAACCATGAAAGCGGCTGTCCGCTGGTTCCTTTCCGGTATAGAAAATCCACAGCTCCTCTTCTCTGGCAAAAAGCTTCAGTCCTCCATACAGCCGGGCATTTACCGGATCACTTAAAATTACCCTGTCACTTACTTTCTCCGTCCCCGACAGAATAATGTGATGTTCCAGTGAATGCCAGACAAACCGGATGTTTCCCCGATACTGCACTGCAGACAAATTTGACAAACAGCCAGTCCGAAGCAGAAATTCTCCGCCTCTTCTCACCGGGAGCCTGATTCCCACAATTTCATTTCCTTCCGTATACAGAATCATCTGCTGGTGATGCTCCAGTTCAAAAATATATCCCATACTCCGGTTCCCGCTCTTTTTTCTATATATATGAACCACAAAGATCAAAAATGAATCCATCACATATTCTATAAAGAGACCTTATTATAAGAAAGGAGTCCACTTCATGTCAAAATGTTGTCCCAAAGGCCAGCACTGCACCCCGGAAGAACCCTGTACCGATGTCTGCACATCTCCTCTGTGCGGAGATCCCACGCTTCTTCCTGTCTATGCACCTGTCATCTATGACGAGCTTGGCGTCAATATCTGTCAAACCCTCACGATCGACGATAACACCTTTTCCACACTGACGACTGCCGAAAAAGCATTTGTACAGATACTGGATATTGATTTCGGAACCACTGAAATAAGTCCGCTTAACGGACGGCCAAACTGCACTGAAATCACTCTGCAGAATCTCGCCATCACCATGCTGATCCGACTCTACAGCTGTTCAGACCAGCTGCTTGGCACCTTCACGGGAACTTACACCTATCTTCCACCCACAACAGATCCCGGATATGATGAAGATACCAATCCAAGTTCCGTGACCATAGAGCTTTTCACTCCTTACGGCATCTCCTACGAGATCGCCGCAGGTCCGCCGGTCACAGCCGTACCTTCCATCTCTTATCTTGGATTTACTACTGAAAACCGCACCCTCACTCAGGGGCTGAACGTCACAGCACAGCCAAAGGTTTTAAACCTCAGCATTCCTGACAGTCAGATCACGGTAGGGCTCACTCTCATTGTCAGCAACGTCGTCTACTCCCAGTATCTCATTCCTCATCAGGGCAAAGTCCATGTGCCCAAAGGAAGCCTGGAGCCGGAAGATGACAGCCTGTGCCTGAATTTCGTCAACGGTGACCTGCTGGAGCTGGATATCAAGCCGTTGGAACTTGGCAAACCGGCCTGTGAAGAACGTCTGAAAAATGACTGCGGCTGTTCCGGCAGCGGATGCTGCTGCAAGAACCGCGGACCGCAGAATACGCCCGGAAACGGAACCTGATATGCAGAGGGGAGTTTTCTCCTCTGCCCTTCCCAATTGCCTGGGACTGTGATAAAATAATCCTAGAATTACGTGACATGAAGGAAGGAAAACTGCCATGTTAAATATTTTAAAAGAACAGATTAAAGATAAAAATGTCCTGATCCTCGGCTATGGACGGGAAGGACATTCCACTCTGCACCGGGTTCTGGAAGTGGGCGGATTTTCCTCCGTCACTGTAGCTGACAAGAATCAGGTACAGCTTCCTGCTCCTGCAAAGGCCCTTTGCGGTGAGCATTATATGGACACGCTCGATGACTATGACCTGGTCTTCAAAAGTCCTGGCGTAGTACTTTCCAAAGACCCGGAACAGTATAACTGCCGCTTCACTTCCCAGATGGAGGTCTTCTTCGAAGCCTACCGGGACCGTATCATCGGCATCACCGGAACCAAAGGAAAAAGTACGACCACGACGCTTCTTTATCATATTTTGAAAAAATCCGGGCTCGATACCGTCCTGTCCGGCAATATCGGCATTCCTGCCTTTGATATTCTGGAGGAAATCCATCCTGATACCCAGTTGGTCTGTGAGTTGTCCTGCCATCAGCTGGAATACATCCATGTATCCCCCCATATCGGTGTGCTGCTAAACATTCATGAAGAACACCTGGATCATTATGGCACCATGGAAAAATATATTCATGCCAAACAACAGATTTATCTCCATCAGCTTCCGCAGGATCTCCTGTTCTGTGGAATGGATGTGACTCCCGCGGACGGTACCTGCCGTTCCCGGATTTTCACCGTATCTGATCAGAATTTTGATGCAGATGTCCTGCTCGGCGGCACCAAAATTCATTTTGACGGCCACAGCTATCAGATTCCCTCCGATCGGATTCCGCTGCTTGGGCATCATAATCACATTGATATTGCATTCGTATACGCTATCTGCCGCACGCTGGGACTCAATGATACGCAGATTGAAAATGGGCTTATCAGCTATGAACCGTTGCCGCACCGTCTGCGCCTAGTCGGTGAGAAGAACAGTATCCGCTTTTATGATGACTCTATCTCCACTATTTGTGATACGACCATTCAGGCATTAAAAAGCGTCTCTTCCGTCGGCTCCGTCCTCATCGGCGGCATGGACCGGGGCATCGATTATCAGGATCTGATCTCCTACCTGTCCATTGACCCGGTACCCCATATTATTCTTATGGCTGCCACCGGAAAAAGGATTTATGAAGAGATTCATGCTTCCTACCCGGATTTTCATCAGCCGGAACGGCTTCATCTGGTGGATACGCTGGAAGAAGCGGTTGCATTTGCAAAAGAAGTGACTCCTGCAGGTTACGCGTGCGTCCTGTCACCGGCCGCTGCCAGCTATGGTATTTTTAAGAATTTTGAAGAACGTGGAGACGTATTTACAAAACTGGCGTTAGAAAAGTAATTCATTTATTCCTCTTTCGCCCAGCCACAGGCGTATTTCACAGCTTTCTTCCAGCCGGACAATTTTTTCTTACGGTCTTCCATGCTCATCTGCGGGTAGAAGGTCTGATCAATAGCCCAGTTTTTGCGAACTTCGTCCACATCTTTCCAGTAGCGGACTGCCAGTCCTGCCAGATAAGCTGCACCCATAGCCGTAGATTCTACACAGCATGGACGGTTGACCGGCGCATCAATGAGATCCGCCTGAGTCTGCATAAGAAAATTATTGGCACTGGCGCCGCCGTCTACTTTCAGTGCAGACAGCTGGATGCCGGAATCTGCTTCCATGGCTTCCAACACATCGTGCACCTGGCAGGCAATGGATTCCAGCGTTGCCCGGATGATATGACATTTGTTTACACCACGGGTAAGTCCTACGATGGTACCGCGGGCATACTGATCCCAGTAGGGTGCTCCCAGTCCGGTAAAGGCCGGTACTACGTAGCATCCATTGGTGTCTTTGACTTTCTGTGCCATATATTCGGAATCCGCAGAAGAATCAATGATCTTCAATTCATCTCTTAACCACTGGATAGCGGCTCCTGCCACGAAGATGGAGCCCTCCAGTGCATAGTTTACTTTTCCATCAAGTCCCCAGGCAATGGTAGTGACCAGTCCATTTTCCGAAAAGACAGGCTTTTTCCCTGTATTCATAAGAAGGAAACAGCCGGTTCCATAAGTATTTTTTGCCTCACCCGCCTCAAAACATGTCTGTCCGAACAGTGCCGCCTGCTGGTCACCAGCCGCACCCGCAATGGGAATCGCTCCGCCAAGATAGCTGGGATCCGTCATTCCGCAGACACCGCTTGATGGAACAGGCAAGGGCAGCATGGAAGCCGGAATCTGAAGAAGTTCCAGAATGTCCGGATCCCACTGTAATGTCTGAATATCAAAAAGCATGGTGCGGGATGCATTGGAATAGTCCGTCACATGGACTGCTCCTTTGGTCAGTTTCCAGATGAGCCAGGTCTCAATGGTTCCAAAGAGAAGTTCTCCCCTTTCTGCCCGTGTTCTCGCACCTTCTACATGATCCAGAATCCACTTTAATTTAGTACCCGAGAAATAAGCATCCACCATAAGACCTGTCTTCTCCCGGATCATTCCCGCCAGCCCCTGTCTTTTCAGTTCATCACAATAGGCAGAAGTTCTGCGGCACTGCCAGACAATGGCATGATACACCGGTTCTCCAGTCTTCTTATCCCACACTACCACCGTTTCTCTTTGATTGGTAATTCCGATGGCCGCAATATCTGCCGCGGAAGCCCCTGCCTTCTGCATGGCTTCCACCGCAACTCCCAGCTGAGTGGACCAGATCTCATTGGCATCATGCTCCACCCAGCCTGGCTTCGGGAAATACTGGGTAAATTCCTTCTGAGCCATACTTATGATATGGCCCTGTTTGTCAAAAAGGATACAGCGGTTACTGGTGGTACCGGCATCCAATGCCATTATATACTTCGCCATGGTTTTTCTAAAACTCCTTCAAGTCCATTTTATTTTGCCAGATCCGCAATGAGATCTGCGCAGCCCTCAATTCCAAATTCTCCGCTGTCCAGGCAGAGATGATAATTCTGTGCTGCTCCCCATTCCCGGTCTGTATAATACCGATAATTTACACGACGCTTCTTATCCTTATCTGCCAGACGCTTTTCCGGTTTGTCTGCAGTCTCTCCATAGAGTTTCACGATTCGCTCTACTTTCTTTTCCGTGGATGCATGGATAAATACATTCAGACAGTCTGTCCGGTTACGTAAGATATAGTCTGCACACCGTCCGACAATCACGCAGGGCTCTTTTTCTGCCAGATCCAGAATCAGCTTTCTCTGCTGCATCCAGATCTTATCCTGCATGGAAATTCCATTGGCATCCCTTCCAAGAAAAGAATAAGAAAATACGTTGGTTCCCGGTGCATGCTCGCCGTATTCCTCAATAAACTTTTGGGAAAATCCAGTCTCCTCCGCGATCTTCTCAATCAGTTCCTTGTCATAGAAAGCGATCCCGAGTTTCTCTGCCACCATCTTACCAATGGTTCTTCCACCGCTTCCAAACTCACGGCTAATTGTGATAATACGTTTACTCATAGAAACACCTCCATTTCTTTTGTATATTATATCATATTTTTTCCAACTTTGTAAAATAAGTTTTGTGCATAATGTCTCCTTTTTATCGCTTTTCTTTTTTCTCCGGCTGTGCTAAGATAGATCGTATGTTCGAAAACTACAATGACAGACTGGAGACATTTTATGAGCAGAAAGAAACATTATTACCGCAAAAAACGAAGAAAACGGACTGTCCCGGTGCTCCTCGCACTGGTTGTGCTGATCCTTGGTATTGCCGGATATGGAAATGGGCAGGCTGATTCCATATCATCCGCACTGAACACCATCCTTACCGCCGCTTCTGACCTTGCCTCCGGTGCAGAGATACAGACTGCCTACGCACCTTCGGACGTTACAGAAGATCTGACCGTTCATTTTCTCGACATTGGTCAGGGTGACTGTACCCTTCTGACCCAGGGCGGACACGCCATGCTGATCGACGCCGGAGACAATGACCAGGGTACAAAAGTACAGTCCTATCTGGAATATCTTGGTATTTCTTCCCTTGACTATCTGGTGCTGACCCATCCTGACGCTGATCATATCGGTGGTGCAGATGTGGTAATCTATAAATTTGACTGCAATACCATTCTCATGCCGGAACGAAAAGCCGATACCAGAACTTACGACGATGTCATTCAGGCTATGAAATCCAAGGATTACACAGCTATTCACCCGGAAGTGGGTGACAATTATGCCTTTGGAGAATCTTCCTTTACGATTCTCTCTCCTGCAAGAAATTATGAAGACAGCAATGACTGTTCTATTGTCCTGCGCCTGACCCACGGCAGCAATACCTTCCTCTTTACAGGAGATGCTGAGGAAGAAGCCGAAAATGATATGCTCGCTTCCGGCATGGATCTGTCTGCGGATGTGCTGAAAGTCGGTCATCACGGAAGCCACACTTCCACCAGTGATGCATTTCTTGATGCAGTCTCTCCCACCTATGCCGTCATCAGCTGTGAAACCGGCAATTCCTACGGACATCCCCATGCAGAGACTCTGAACAAACTTCGCGCGGCAGGTGTGCAGCTTTTCCGTACCGACGACCAGGGTACCATTACCGTCACCTCCGATGGTTCCACCCTCACCTGGAATACCAGCCCCTCCGATGACTGGGTATCCGGTTCCGGAGGGACGAAGTAAACCGCCGACTAAAAATTTTTCTGTTTTTTCCACGCGGACTATTGTATTTACTCCAGAGATATGATATAGTCTTCTACGTCTTGTCGGGCCGGACACCCGACAGGCACTCTGGAGAGTCTCGATGGACGAGCGCCGAAGGTGTACAGCGGAAACGTATCTTCCGCCAATCTCTCAGGCAAAAGGACAGGGCATATTTTACATGCAGATTGTTCTACTCTTTGGAGGGCTGATAGTTTATCAGCTCTTATTTTTATGTTCAAGCATATAACGAGTAGGAGGAACTAAAAAATGGAATCACTGTTACAACTGGTGGACAACGCAAATGGATTTTTATGGAATGTGGTACTGATCGTACTATTATGTGGTACGGGTATCTTCTACACCATAAAACTCAAGTTCATTCAGGTAAGAAAATTTGGAGAGGGCTTCAAGCTTCTCTTTGGTAACCTTGGTCACAAGGGTGAGAAGAAAGCGGGCGAAATGACCCCCTTCCAGTCTGTTGCAACCGCAATTGCCGCTCAGGTAGGTACCGGTAATCTGGCCGGTGCTGCAACTGCACTTTTCGGCGGCGGCCCCGGAGCCATCTTCTGGATGTGGCTCAGCGCGTTCTTCGGAATGGCTACTATCTATGCCGAGGCTACCCTTGCACAGGAATATAAAGTTGTAAAACACGGAGAGGTAACCGGAGGTCCGGTTTACTATATCCACGCAGCATTTAAAGGAACCTTTGGTAAAGTTCTGGGAGGCCTGTTCTCTGTATTTATCATCCTGGCCCTTGGCTTTATGGGAAATATGGTGCAGTCCAATTCCATCGGCGCTGCCTTCTCTGAAGTATTCGCGTCCAGAAATATTAACGTACCGCCGGTAGCTGTGGGCGTTATCCTTGCCGTGTTTGCAGCCTTCATTTTCATCGGCGGAACCGATCGTCTGGCAGCTGTTGTTGAAAAACTGGTACCCTTCATGGCCTGCATCTATATCATCGGCAGCCTGATTGTAATCGGATGCAACTTCACCATGATCCCGGAAGCATTCCGCCAGATTCTGGTAGGCGCATTCCAGCCGTCTGCTATCATGGGTGGTGCTGCAGGTATCACTGTAAGAGAAGCGATCCGCTATGGTGTTGCAAGAGGACTCTTCTCCAATGAAGCGGGTATGGGTTCCACCCCCCATGCACATGCACGTGCAACCGCTGAGAATCCGCATCAGCAAGGTCTGACTGCTATGATCAGCGTTTTCATTGATACTTTTATTATTCTGAACCTTACCGTCTTCTCTGTTCTGACCACCGGCGCTATGAGCAGCGGAAAGAACGGCACCGCACTGACCCAGTATGCATTTTCTACCGTATTCGGAAGCTTCGGTGATATTTTCATTGCTGTCTGCCTTCTGTTTTTTGCTTTCTCCACCATTCTGGGCTGGCATTTCTTCGGTTCTATCAATGTAAAGCATCTCTTCGGTGTAAAAGCGACAAAAATCTATTCACTGATTGTTGTCATCTTCATCATCGTTGGTTCTACACTGAAAGTAGACCTGGTATGGTCCCTTGCTGATTTCTTCAACGGACTGATGGTTATCCCGAATGCACTGGCACTGCTTGCTTTGAGCGGAGTTGTTGCAAAGATCTGTAAAACCTACAGTAAATAATTGATTTTACCGACGAATTCCCATATAATAAGGACATATGGACTTAAATCTTTACGGGAGGTATTTACACAATGGAAGAAGAAAAGAAAACCATGGATGACTTTGCAGAGGAGCTGGAAGCATCCTACAAAGCTGCTGAGGAGGCTGCTCCGGAAGCAGACGACGAAGCAGATCCGGTATGGGCAGAGTTAAAACAGCAGATGGATGACAAAACCGTCCTGACTGTTAAAATCGGCGGTGTGGTAAACGGTGGTGTTATCGCATATGTAGAGGGTATCCGCGGATTTATCCCGGCATCCCGTCTTTCTCTGGAGCATGTAGACGACCTGAACGAGTGGCTGAACAAAAAAGTACGCGTTCGCGTCATCACAGTAGATCCTGAGAAAAAACGTCTGGTTCTCTCCGCAAGAGAGATTTTGAGAGCAGAAGCAAGAGCCGCAGAAGACGAGAAAAAGAAAGCTGCTTTTGAGCAGGTACATGTAGGTGACGTCATGGACGGCACCGTAGAGACTTTGAAAGATTATGGCGCATTTGTCCGCCTGTCCAACGGTCTCTCCGGTCTGGTTCACGTATCCCAGATCTCTGACAAACGCGTGGTAAGCCCTGACAAAGTACTCAAAGAAGGTCAGGAAGTAAAAGTGAAAGTTACCGCTATCAAAGACGGTAAGCTTTCCCTCAGTATGAAAGCACTTCTGGAAAGTGCCCAGGAAGAGGAAGCTAACGAGCATTATGAGATTCCGAAGTCTGAGAATATTGCTACCAGTCTTGGTTCTCTTCTGAAAAATATTAAGCTGTAAGCCATTCTACGGCATAAAACCGACAACCGGCAAACTGTGAGAGGAACCGCTCACAGGTTGTCGGTTGTCTTTTTTACGTAACGGCTAAAATTCTATTTCTAGATCATGCCGTCTTTCAGAACACCATGATCGCGTAATAATTTCCCGATAATAGTTTTATCTGCTTTCTTTAATAATGGTTTTTTCAGCATTTCCAATGGTTTGGGCAGCGGCATCTCCAATGGGGATTTGCCATCCATGAGTTTTACGGTGCTGTCCAACAGTTCCCTTACGTCATAGACACTACCCCATACCTCCGGAACACCACGATCCACACCACAGAGACCATAGACCGCCTCCATAGCTGTCCGCACAGAATATTCCGTGGTGAAAATGGTATCTCGCGGGGTTTCAGCAAACTGTCCTAAGAACGCTGCGTTGACACAGCCATCCGGAATGACATCCGGCCGGTCTCCGGCGCTTCTCGGCATAAAGAATGCCGTAATATAAGGCATCATGGTCGGTGTACAGTTCGCATGATGTTCTGCCAGTTCCGGGATTTCTTCTACCGGGATGCCCAGATGATAGAGCCATTCTTCCGTAATTTCCTTACCCGTACACTCTTTCATAGGTTTCTTCACATAATTACCCGGTACGTCTGTAAAGAGGCTGTAAACCCATACACAGATCTCATCTTTCTTCTGCCCTTTGAACTGTCCCTGCCGGTTGATCGTCCAGCTTAAGAGCCAGCTGGAATCTCTGCAGCTGACAATACCACCGGTCACGACTTTTCCTGTTCTCGGATCACGTTTGCAGATCTTTGTGATATAGGAAATGATTTTCTCATTGGAAGTGGTCACTGTGGCGGATTCCCAGTTGGTCTTTTCAATATTCGAGCAGAATTTCTCCGGATGTCCAAATGCCGGATCCTGACGGGCAATATTTTTCCAGAGAGACCAGCATCCGCTGTTTCTAACTTCCGCATCTCCTGTCGGGGCATGATTCTGATCGCCGTAAATCGTTCCTTCTGTACAGCTTCCATTGGTAATAAATACAAAATCATCTTCTGTCAAAGGGATTTCCTGTACCTCGCCATGCACCTTGCATTCAATGGCTCTGGCTGTCTTTTTCTCTCCCTCCATCTCAAAACGGACATTGGTCACTTCCGTTCCGAACTGGAACTGCACACCTGCCCCTTCCAGATATTTCTGCATAGGAAGAATGAGAGATTCATACTGATTATACCTGGTAAATTTCAATGCAGAAAAATCCGGCAGTCCACCGATATGGTGAATAAATCTCTGGAAATATCGCTTCATCTCTAAGGCACTGTGCCAGTTTTCAAATGCAAACATCGTACGCCAATAGAGCCAGAAATCCGAACGAAATACTTCGTCATCAAAGACATCCTCAATCGTCTTATCATAGAGATCTTCGTCTTTCATAAAGAACAGTTTCATGATCTCCATGCTGCCCTTCTGACTCAGACGGAATTTGCCATCGGTATGGGCATCCTCTCCACGGTTCACTGTTGCACGGCACAGAGAATAGTTAGGATCATGTTTGTTCAGCCAATAATATTCATCCAGCACCGATGCATCCGGTACTTCCAGAGACGGAATACTTCGGAACAGGTCCCACAGACATTCAAAATGATCCTCCATCTCGCGGCCGCCACGCATGACATAGCCTCTGGAGGGATCGTTAATACCATCGCATGCACCTCCTGCAACGTCCATAGCCTCCAGAATATGAATATTCTCTCCCGGCATTCTGGCATCTCTTACCAGAAAACAGGCTGCTGCTAATGAAGCCAAACCACTTCCAACCAGGTATGCAGATTTTCCTTCAATACCTTCTGGCTTCTCCGGCCGCGCAAAAGCCTCATAGTTTCCGCTGGAATAATAGATCCCCTTGCTGTTCTTCGCCTGTTTTCCGCGCTCCGTATTCCGATAATTGCTCTCTTTATGCGTCTTAGACTTCTTCTTTCTGCCTGCCACGACAGCCGCAGCTCCTGCCCCTACAGCCAGCGCAGATGCCATTCCCACTTTCCACTTTGATTTTCCCATATTTTCTTCACCTTTCTTTTCATTACCATTTAACATAGTATCAAATACTACATGTTATATGTTTCGATAATAAAACTATTATTCTGATTTGTCAATGCTTTTATTATTTCCGAAAGGTAAAAAGTTTATAAAAAAAGAGACACGAAAACCAATCGTTTCCATGTCCCTTTATCTGCGTTATTTACAAACGACTTATTTACCAAGCTGAGCTGCAACCTCTGCTGCGAAATCCTCGTTCTTTTTCTCCATACCTTCACCGGTCTCGAAACGAACAAATCCTTTAACAGTAACGTTAGCGCCGTTAGCTTTTGCAACCTGAGCTACATAAGCTGCTACGCTCTGTTTTCCATCCTCTGCTTTTACATATACCTGATCAAGCAGGCAGATCTCTTTGAGCTGTTTGTTCAGACGTCCCATGATAGCGCCGTTGATAACTTTCTCCGGCTTTCCTGCCATCTTCGGATCGTTCTCGATCTGAGATTTGATGATCTCAAGCTCATGAGCCTTGTACTCCTCATCAACTTCGCTGTCGTTGGTGTATACCGGTTTCATAGCGGTGATCTGCATAGCGATGTTCTTAGCCATCTCTTTGATCTCATCGTTTACTACGTCGGTCTCAACGTCAACGAGAACACCGATCTTTCCTTCTGCATGGATGTAAGAAGATACGAATCCGTTCTGCTCCTCAACCTGTTTGAAACGACGAATGTTCATGTTCTCACCGATCACTGCGATCTGAGCTGCAAGAGCCTCTTTTACAGTCTTGGTGGTATCCTGTGCCCACGGCTCTGCCAGGAATGCGTCGATATCTGCTGCAGTAGTGTTCAGTGCCTGAGCAGCAACATCTGCAACGTAGTTGCGGAATTTCTCGTTCTTAGCAACGAAGTCAGTCTCTGCATTTACTTCGACAGCAACTGCTTTCTTTCCGTCCTCAGACAGAGCGGTAGCTACGATACCCTCTGCTGCAATACGGCTTGCTTTCTTCTGTGCGGTAGCAAGACCTTTCTCACGCAGGAAATCCACTGCTGCTTCCATGTTACCCTCGGTAGCTGCAAGTGCTTTCTTACAATCCATCATTCCTGCACCGGTCATCTCTCTTAACTCTTTTACCATAGATGCTGTAATAGCCATGATCTGATTCCTCCTGTGGGATGTGTGTTTACAGCACGTCCGGAACAATACTGTCCCGGACGGCCTTTACCTGTAAATTACTCTTCTACCGGCTGCTCCTCATATGCTTCCTCAGCATACTCCTCAGCTTCGCCCTGATTTGCCTCGATAACAGCCTCTGCCATCTTGGAAACGATCAGTTTTACGGCACGGATAGCGTCATCGTTACCCGGGATTACGTAGTCAAGCTCTTCCGGATCGCAGTTGGTATCGCAGATACCGATCAGCGGGATTCCCAGAGTATGAGCTTCCTGTACACAGATCTTCTCTTTCTTCGGATCTACTACAAAGATAGCATCCGGAAGGGTCTTCATCTCTTTGATACCGCCAAGGTTCTTCTGAAGTTTATCCATCTCTTTTCTCAGAGCGATGACTTCTTTCTTCGGCAGTACGTCAAAGGTTCCGTCTTCCTGCATGGTCTCGATTGCTTTCAGTCTTGCAATACGTCCCTGGATAGTCTTGAAGTTGGTCAGCATACCACCGAGCCATCTCTCGTTTACATAGTACATTCCGCAACGCTCTGCCTCTACTGCGATAGCATCCTGAGCCTGTTTCTTAGTACCAACGAAAAGGATCTTTCCACCCTCAGCTGCGATATCTGCAACTGCTTTGTAAGCCTCATCAACTTTTCCTACAGATTTCTGCAGGTCGATGATGTAGATACCGTTTCTCTCGGTGTAGATGTACTCTGCCATTTTCGGGTTCCATCTTCTGGTCTGATGACCGAAGTGTACGCCGGCTTCCAGTAACTGTTTCATTGAAATTACGCTCATTGTTCTTCCTCCGTTTTGGTTTTTTTCTTCCGCGTGACCTTCTACTCCCAGAAGGACCTGTATACAGGCACCGCTTCCGGAATCCGTCCGCGTGATTTTTGCGTAACGGGTCGTCAGTTATCTGACACACCCGGCTCATTGGACATACTTTGCCCGCAAAAAGCCTTATCTAATATAGCATAGAAAAAGCTGAGAAGTCAAGGAAAATTTTACACTTTTTGATTATTTTAGTCTTTCGACTCCACCAATATCATGATTCCTTTTTCTATGCGAATCACCGCTTCTTCTTCCGCAATCTCGTTGGAAACACCTCTGCTGCCGGTACCAAGAACGGTAAAACTAAATTTTTCCAGCGGGTATTTAAAACCAATCAGATCCACACCTTCCACATCCGTTGTGAACGGGATCAGGGACACATATTTGCCCCACTGTTCTGTCATCTTCAGATGCAGTTCCCCTGATACCAGCCGGATCCGGTTATGAGCATCCACGATTCGGCAGTCGATGCCTTTTACAAAAGGCAGATACAGGGTCTGAATATTTCCCAGCACATGGTCAAGCCTGGTTCCGGTACCGCCGATCAGGGTGATTTTCCTACTGCCCAGCTCCATGGCAAGTTCGATGGCAATCTGGGTGTCGGTAGCATCTTTCACCGGATTAAACTGCCGGATCTCAATCTGGGTGTTGGTCTGATACCAGGTCAGAATCTCCGGATCCAGGGTATCAAAATCTCCCACAATACGGGTAGGGACAATATTCTGCTCTTTACAGAATTTCAGTGCTCCGTCCACGCCGATAATTTGATCATATTTCTCTTTTTTTAATAAATCGAGGGCAAAATCGGTATCGATTGTGCCCCCGCTGATAATCAGTGTATGCAATGTATTATTCTCCCATAATGCGCAGGAAATCTTTGACATTCTGCTCAATGTCACCTTTAAAGATGGCACTTCCGGCTACGATGACGTTCGCGCCTGCATCCAGAACCATCTGGAGGTTATCCTTCTTGATACCGCCGTCTACCTCAATATCTGTATCCAGCCCTTTCTCATTCAGCATCTGACGAAGCTCTTTGATCTTCTCGGTGGATTCCGGAATATAAGCCTGTCCGCCAAAGCCCGGTTCTACCGTCATGAGAAGGATCATATCTGCCATATCCAGTACGTCGGTTAAAACACTGTTAGGGGTCTTTGGTTTGATGGTTACACCTGCTTTCACCTCTTTGCTTTTAATGAGCTCCAGCGTTTTCTTCACATCCTTGCATGCCTCATAATGTACGGTAATGATATCGGCACCGCATTTTACAAAATCATCAATATAACGATCCGGATCTTCGATCATCAGATGTACATCCAGCACCAGATCTGTTACTTTTCTGACGGATTCCAGTACCGGCATTCCGAAAGAAATACTTGGTACAAACATACCGTCCATGACATCATAGTGCAGATACTGGGTACCTGCTGCTGCCGCATGCTGAATATCCTCTCCCAGATGCGCGAAATCTGCTGATAAAATGGATGGTGATAAATATCTTTTCATAATCTAATTGTATCTCCTCTTCTCTTTTTCCTGAAGCTCTCCAAAGAGCAGACGGTAACTTTCATACCGTTCCCTGTTAATCTTCCCCTGCTCCACTGCTTCCTTTACCGCACAGCCCGGCTCCTGTCCGTGGACGCAGCCCTGAAACCGGCAGCTGCCCTCATAGGGCGTAAATTCAGGAAAATAATACCGTAATTCTTCTTTTTCCATCCCCATCAGTTCCAGTGAACTGAAGCCCGGAGTATCAAAAATATAGCTGTCTTCTTCCACGCGGAACAGTTCACTGTGCCGTGTGGTATGTTTTCCTCTGTCAATCTTCTGGCTGATCTGTCCCGTCTCCATCTCTGCGTCCGGCACCAGCAGATTGATAAGTGTTGATTTTCCAACACCTGATGGGCCTGCCACTGTCGTGGTCTTTCCCCGAAGCAGGTCCCGGATTCCCTCTACTCCCTTCTCATATCTGGCACTGATGAACAACAGCCTGCTGCCGCATCCACCATAAATCTCTTTTAATCGCTGAAGTTCTTCTTCGGACGCTTCATCGATTTTGTTAAAGCAGATAATGGAAGGAATCTCTTTTTGTTCCATGGAGATCAGAAAACGATCCAGAAGAGACAGGTTTGGCTTTGGTTTTGCCGCTGCAAAAATGACCATGGCCTGATCTACATTTGCCACTGCAGGACGGATCAGCTCACTGGTTCTTGGAAGAATTTCTTCCATATTGCCCTTGTGTTCCGCCTCATCGATCACCTGGATTTCCACCCGGTCACCAACCAATGGCTTTACCTTTCGGTTCCGGAATACGCCTTTTGCCTTACATTCGTATACTCCGCAGCCTTCCACATACACATAGTAGAAGCCTGCAATTCCTTTTATAATTCTTCCTGTCATAGTTTAATTCGCCGGCATTCCTTCAGTTCCGTCTGTTCCCGTACCAGATGCAGAACCAGTGCTCACATAGATCGTTACTGTTCCATCCGGATCTACGGCTCCGCTTGGGCTGTACCGGGTGACAAATCCGCTTCCCACAGAATTGCTGGATTCCGTTGCCTCACTGATGGTTCCGGTAAATCCTGCGTCTTCCAGCTTTTCTGCCGCTGCTTCATAGGTCATACCTACGCTGACCGAAGGAATCGTCACTTTTTCTTTTCCCTGGCTGACGGTCATGGTTACGGTGCTTCCCGGCTTTGCAGGGGTTCCTCTGTCCGGCGTCGTACTGATGACCAGGCCCGAACGGACATCGGAAGAATAGGCTTCCTTCACTGACACTTGAAATCCTGCGGCCGCAAGCTCCTGTTCTGCACGGCTCTGCTCATGACCGATGACATCGGTCACTTTCACACTGCTCGGTCCACTGCTGAGTACCAGATTCACCTTTGTGCCCTTTGCGGTCTTCGTATTGGCTGCCACCGTCTGACTGATCACGAGACCGGAAGTCACCGTATCACTGGAGGCCTCCGTCACGGTTCCTACAGTCAGTCCTGCCGCCTCGATGGCAGCTCTTGCCGTAGCCTCATCCTTACCTACCACATTCGGAACCGTTACCTCTGTATCTGTCGTGGAAGATGTGCTGTCTGCAGCTGTCGAGGATGTACTGCTTCCGCTGGTTCCTGAAGAACCGCTTCCTGCAATCGTCACCTCCACAGAGCTTCCGACTTCCACTTTCGTTCCTTCTGCAATATTCTGCTCCATAATCTGACCGGCTGAATATTTGGAAGAACTCTCGCTTCCTTTCAGCGTAATATCAATTCCCAGATCCTTCAGCTCGATCTTGGCCTCCGTCATGGTCTTTCCGAGAAGATTCGGCATGACCACCGTATTAGCTGATGAACTGTTTCCGTCTTCTGATTCCGTATCCTCATCCGCCGTCTGTTCTGTCTGTTGGCTGTCAGAAGATGAGGTATCGTTTTTTTCTTTGCCCAGTCCCAGTGCTTTGGATACCAGAAGGAGCACAATCAGTACAATGATGACTGCCAGGACAACACCCGCAACCGTCATGGCCTTCTCGACAGCCGGACTCAGTTCTTCGTCATCGTCCTCATCCTCGTCGTCCTCATCATCCTCATATTCGTCATCTTCTTCATCTTCGTCCTCATCACGGGAGACAGGGACCTCCACCTTTCTGGAGTTTCTGATCTTTGAAGACGTTCCTTTATTCATTACAACCGTTCTGGCCTGTTCATCCACATCTATCATCTGGACGAAGTCTCCATCCGGATCCATCAGAGACTGCTTTAAGTCCGCCAGCAGATCCCCGATATCCTGATATCTGCGATCCGGACTTTTCTCTGTGCATTTCTTAATAATCTGTTCCAGACTGTAGGGAATATTCTTGCAGTATACGCTGGGAGGAACCATCTCTTCCTGCAAGTGCTTTACTGCAACCGTCACCGCAGTCTCCCCGTCAAACGGAACCCGTCCGGTCACCATCTCATACAGCACAATTCCCAGAGAATAGATATCACTTCGGTGATCCACATAACCGCCGCGCGCCTGTTCCGGAGATGCATAGTGTACCGATCCCATAGCATTTGCCGTGGTTGTCTGGGAGGTCGTGGCTTTGGCAATGCCAAAATCCGTTACCTTCACCTTTCCCTCTCTGGAAATGATAATATTCTGCGGCTTAATATCTCTGTGTACAATATGATTGTTGTGCGCCACCTCCAGTCCTGCACAAACCTGAATGGCAATGCTGGTCGCTTCCTTGATGGTCAGGCTCCCCTTACGTTCAATGTAATTTTTCAGAGTGATGCCTTCTACCAGCTCCATGACAATGTAATAAATTCCATTTTCATCACCCACATCATAGACATTAACGATATTCGGATGGGCAAGACGTGCCGCCGCCTGTGCCTCTTCCTTGAATTTTTTTACGAATGCATCATTTTCGCGAAATTCTTCTTTTAAAACTTTCACAGCCACATAACGGTTCAGCTTATGGTCTTTTCCCTTGAAAACTTCTGCCATGCCACCGACGCCTATTTTTTCCAGGATTTCATAGCGGTCACCCACAATCGTCCCTACTTTAATCATAATTTTACCTCACTGCTATCCTATTTCTACAAGCACTACCGCAATATTGTCCAGTCCGCCATTCCCATTTGCTGTCAGTATCAGCTCTGCACCGATCTCCGAGAGATCCTTCTCCTGACTGATAATCCGGCAAAGTTCCGTATCCTCCACCATATTACTCAGTCCGTCCGAACAGAGCAGATATCTGTCTCCCGGTTCCACATGGAATGGAAACAGATCAAGCTGTGCCTCGTCCTGAATGCCAAGCGCCCGTGTGATAATGTTCTTATCCGGGTGCCGTCTGGCCTCTACGGGACTTAGCTCGCCTTTGCGTACCAATTCTGCCACCAGAGAATGATCTTCTGATATCTGTACGATCTCTCCTCCGGAAATCTCATACAGACGGCTGTCTCCGATGTTTACTGCAAGTGCTTCATTTCCGTATACAGTGAGGACCACCAGTGTGGTTCCCATACCCTGATATTCTTCCCGCTCTGCAGCTTTTTCGAACAGGCGGTAATTGGCATACCGCACTGCTTTCTGTAGGATCAGTGCCGGGCGCGTTTCTGTACTTTTCTCAATCGATTCCACAATTGTCTGTACCGCATAGGATGACGCCAGATCACCTGCCTTATGTCCTCCCATACCGTCCGCAACGATATAAAGATTGGGGAGGTTGCCTACAGGAAGGTCAGACGCATATACATAATCCTGATTCACTTTTCGCTTCCTGCCGATATCCGTCATTGCAACCGATGTCTGCACTCCTCACTCACCTCGCTTTTCCGTATCCATATAACTTTTCCGCAACTGCCCGCAGGCTCCGTCTATGTCACGGCCCATTTCTCTTCTAATAGTAACATTAATCCCTGATTTTTCAAGCTTATTTTTGAAGCGCTGGATAGCTCCGGTATCCGACTGCACATAGTCTCTTTCTTTGATCGGATTTACCGGAATCAGGTTAATGTGACAATTAATATCTTTCACCAGCTCTGTCAGCTCCCGCGCATCTTCCTCACTGTCATTGACACCGCCTACCAGACTGTATTCGAATGTAATCCGGCGTCCAGTCTGAGAAAAATAATACCTGCAGGCATCCAGAACTTCTGACAGTTCATATTTGTTTGCCACAGGCATCAGCGTCTTTCTCTTCTCCTGACTGGAAGCATGCAGAGAAAGCGCCAGAGTGATCTGCAGCTTTTCATCTGCCAGCCGTCTCATATTTGGCACAATACCGCAAGTAGAGACCGTCAAGTTTCTCTGGCTGATGTGAAGTCCTCCCTCGCATGTGAGCAGATGGATAAACCGAAGCAGTGCATCATAATTATCCAGCGGCTCTCCGGTTCCCATGACAACCACATTATGCACACGCTCCTTTGACCATTTCTGAATCTGATAGATCTGATCCAGCATTTCCGAGGGTTTCAATCCTCTCTCCAGACCGTCCAGAGTGGACGCGCAGAACCGGCAGCCCATGCGACAGCCTACCTGAGAAGATATGCAGACAGAATTGCCGTGATGATACTTCATCAATACACTTTCAATGACATTTCCATCGGACAGTCGGAACAGAAATTTACTGGTTTCATCTATTTTCGACGTCTGCACCCGCACCAGTGTAAGGTGCGGCAATTCATAATTTTCCTTTAATTTTTCTCTCAATCCCTTTGACAGGTTAGTCATCTCATCGAAATCATCCACAAGACGTTCATGCAGCCAGCTGTAGATCTGCGCCGCCCGAAACTTCTTCTCACCGATGGATTCCATCTCCTGTGTCAGTTCGCTCAGTGTCAGAGATTTGATATCAGTCATTTCTCTTCCTCTCCAGTTTTGCGATAAAGAAGCCGTCCCAGGTATCCACACCCGGCAGCATCTGTATCTGTTCTTTTAAGATAAACGGACAGTTCTCAAGAAACCATTCCACATTTTTTTCATTTTCTTCCTTATGTACCGTGCAGGTACTGTAGACGAGTGTTCCGCCCGGTTTTACATACTGCCAGACCGTAGAAAGAATCTTGCGCTGGAGTTCCACAAGCTCTGCCTGCTGCTCCTGCGTCATACGGTATTTCAGATCTGTCTTCTTGCTGAGTACACCAAGTCCTGAGCAGGGAATATCCGCCAGCACTACATCTGCCTTTTCCACAGATGCCTCATCCAGAACTGTGGCATCCATCTGTACGGCACGAATATTCTGTGCGGCTGTACGCTCAATATTCTCTTCGATCAGTCCCACCTTATATTCGGTCAGATCTCTGGCTTCCACCATGCCGGTACCATGCATAAGATCAGCCAGATGAAGGCTCTTGCCGCCAGGCGCTGCGCAGACGTCAATGCAGTAATCCCCTTCCCGGGGATCAGCCATGAGTGCTGCTTTCATGGAGCTTACATCCTGTACCTGGAAAAGTCCTTCCCTGAAAGACGGAAGAGCCCGCAGATAATCATATCCACTGATGGCAAGCGCGCAATCTGCTTCTTCCACAGTCTGCACCTGCGCACCTTCCTCTTCCAGACGTGCAGCCAACTCATCCCGGCTGATTTTTGACAGGTTGACACGGATAGTTGTCGGTTTGTCACGATACTGATCCGCCAGCATCTGAGTTGCTTTTTCCTCCCCATATTCAGAAATCCACTGATCCACTATCCACTTTGGAGTGGAATACTGAATGGACAGGTCTTCAAATTTCATATCCGGAAGTTCCCGCGCAATATTTCGAAGAACTCCATTTACAAACCCTTTCAGGCTGTAAAATCCTTTTTTCTGCGCCATTTTCACTGCCTCATTGCAGACAGCGGAGTCTGGAATCTGATCCATATATTTCAACTGATACACGGACAGTCTCAGAAGATTTCGGATCACCGGTTTCATTTTCTTTACCGGAACTTTGGAGCAGCGGTTGATGATCGCATCCAGTTCCAGCATCCGCTCCAGCGTTCCTTCACAGAGACGGGTCAGAAATGCCCGCTCTTTTTTATCGAGGTACTGGTATTTCTCCAACATGCCTCTCATAACCACATGACTGTAACCGCCTTTTTCCACTGTCTCCAGCAGAAAATCAAGCGCCAACGCCCGGGTATTTACCTTTGCTCCCTGATCAGTCACGTCTTCTGTTACCTCCAAAAAGAAGAATAAGACGCAGCATGGACAGAATGGAGGCTGCAGCTGCCGCCACATAGGTCATGGCTGCCGCAGACAATACCTTTCTGGTGCCCTTTAATTCTTCCTGATCCAGCATACCTGTTTCTTCCAGAATCCGCACGGCTCTCGCAGATGCATTGAACTCTACCGGAAGGGTGATCAGCTGGAATAAAACACCGAAGAAAAAGCACAGTAATCCGATCTGAATCAGCAGATAAGATCTGGCAAATAAAAGACCTACCAAAAGAATCGGCCATGCGATCTGAGTTCCGATATTGGCCACAGGTACAAATGCACTGCGGAAACGAAGTGGTACATAGTCCACATCGTCCTGAATAGCATGCCCGCACTCATGGGCTGCCACACCAACTGCTGCTACGGAACGAGAACCATAGACACTGTCAGAAAGACGAAGTACTTTCGCCTTCGGATCATAGTGATCTGTCAGATTTCCGCTGATATGCTCCACACGGACACCATAAATGCCCGCATTTTTTAAAATCTGCTGAGCTGCCTCCGCGCCGGTAAGTCCCGAACGGCTGTATACTTTTGCATATCTGCTGTAGGTGCTTTTTACCTTCGCGGATGCCCACAGGGACAATAACGCACCGATTAATACCAGAATGTACGTGGGATCATAATAATAACCATAACCTAACATGCTTTACTCCTGTTCTGCCTTCAACACTGTGCCCGGTTCAATTTTATAGCCGCGTAAGAATGCACCTGCATCCATCCGCGCTTTTCCTGCCAGCTGAATCTCTGTCAGTGCCAGTCTTCCCTCTCCGGTCTGCACAATCATAGCTTTCTTTGTTACTTCCAGTATTTCACCACAGGTTCCTTTTGATGCTCCCTCTTCCTCCGGCAGCACATCACACTGCCAGATCTTCATGGTCTTTCCGTTCAATGTGGTATATGCACTGGGCCACGGGTTCAGACCTCTGACCAGACGCTCGATGGACACTGCATCTTTTGTCCAGTCAATATTTCCCATGCTTTTCTTCAGCATAGACGCATAGGCAGTCGGGGATTCTCCCTGTTTTTCCGCTGCAATCTCACCCAGTTCCAGTTTTGCAAGTGTTTCCACACAGAGCTTTGCTCCTGCAATGCTCAGCTTATCAAAAAGACTTCCCCCAGTCTCTTTTTCATCCAACGGAACGATAACCTTGGACAACATATCACCGGTATCCAGTCCCTCATCCATCTGCATGATGGTAACTCCGGATTCTTTCTCTCCGTCAATGACCGCCCACTGGATCGGTGCCGCTCCCCGGTATTTAGGCAACAGGGATGCATGTACATTGACACATCCAAATTTTTTCATATGAAGGATTCTGGAAGGAATCAGCTGACCAAATGCTGCTACTACAATTACATCTGCCGGTGTCTGTTCCAGCATATCTGCTGCTTCCCTTACCTTTGCCGGCTGGAATACCGGCAGTCCCAGATGCTCTGCCGCTGCTTTTACAGGGGTTGGCTGCAGGGCATGCCCGCGCCCCTTCGGCTTGTCCGGCTGACTCACTACCAGTGTAATCTCATGCCCGGCTTCATGAAGTGCTTCCAGCGTTCCCACTGCAAAATCCGGTGTTCCCATAAAAATAACTTTCATGAACCTTATTCCTCCTCATCGTCTGTATAAGTGACGTCGTGAAGGTCTCCTTCTACCAGATCTACATAGAGTTTTCCGTCCAGATGATCACACTCATGACAGATTGCTCTTGCCAGCAGTTCGGTACCTTCCAGTTCGTACCACTCACCGTCTTCGCCCATAAAACGTACGGTCACTTCATTCGGTCTGGTCACCGTGCCGGCTTTTCCAGGTACGCTTAAACATCCCTCATCTCCAGTCTGAGAGCCTTCCGTCTTTATGATCTCCGGATTGATCAGGACGATCGGTCCCTCTCCCACATCGATCACAACGATCCGTTTCAGGATTCCCACCTGCGGAGCTGCCAGTCCCACACCGTTGGACTCATACATAGTCTCCAGCATATCATCTACCAGTTCCACAATCTTCGGCGTGATTTCTTTTACTTCTTTACTTGTTTTACGGAGAATCGGGTCTCCTTCAAATCTCAGATTACGAATTGCCATATCTTTCCCCTCCTTAATATGCCTGAAATGGGTTCATGTCAAACTGTACACGGATTTTTTCCCATCCGGCATCCATTTCCAGATAATGTTCTGTTTTGTTTTTTATAAGAAGCAGTTTTTCTTCCTGCCTGCTTTTCAAATAAATTACTTTGCGGTACCGGTCATTAAGCCTTGTAAGCGCCGCATCCGCAGGACCAATCATTAAAACTTCCTGCTGCTGCATTTCCCGAATAAATATTCCCAGAGCCTTTGTCTTCTCCTCCAGCAGTTCCTGATCTCCCGCTGACAGGTAAATCCCCATCATGGTCTCTACCGGCGGATATCCCATAAGATTCCGATAGGCAATCTCCTGCCGATAAAAGGCTTCATAATCCTGCTTCACCGCCGCCTGAATGCTGTAATGCTCCGGCATATAGGTCTGGATCACGGCTTCTCCGGCCTGCTCACCCCGGCCTGCCCGGCCTGCTGCCTGTGTCAGCAGCTGGAATGTTCTCTCTGCCGCCCGGTAATCCGATGCATACAGAGAAATATCTGCTGCCAGCACCCCGACCAGTGTCACATTAGGAAAATCATGCCCCTTCACGATCATCTGGGTTCCTACCAGCACATCTGCCTCTCCTTTTCCGAAAGCGGAAAGGATCTTCTCATAGCTTTCCCTTGTTCTCGTCGTATCATAATCCATTCGAAGAACCCGGGCCTTTGGAAAATATTTTTTTACTTCTCTCTCGATCTGCTGGGTTCCCGCCCGGAATCCGGAAATATACGGTGAACCGCAGGTCGGGCATGCTTTCGGCATCCGGATCTGATATCCGCAGTAATGACATTTAAGGCTTCCGTCTCCGTGAAGGGACAGGGTCACATCACAGTGAGGACACCGAATCGCTTTTCCGCAGGACCTGCAGGATACAAATCCCGACAGTCCGCGGCGATTCAGAAACAGCATCATCTGCTGCCCTTTTTTCATTCGGTCATCCATGGCTGAATACAGTCTCCTGCTGAAGATGCTCCTGTTTCCCGCTTTCAGTTCTTCCCTCAGATCCACTACAGATACCTCCGGAAGGACTGCCCTGCCGATCCGCCGATCCAGCCGGTACCAGCCGTATTGTCCGTTTCTCGCATGAAATGCTGTCTCTACAGACGGTGTCGCACTTCCCAGGATCACAGAAGCCCCGCACAGGGAGGCCCGGTAAACAGCCGCCTCTCTGGCGTCATATCTCGGAACTGTCTCACTTTTATAAGCGCCTTCATGTTCCTCATCGATAATAATAAGCCCAATTTGTGAAAATGGTGTAAACAATGCAGATCTCGGCCCGATCATTACATCAATGCTGCCTTCCCTGGCACGAACGAACTGATCATACCGTTCGCCGTCCGACAGCCGGGAATGCATGACTGACACCCGATCGCCAAACCGCTCATAGAACCGTCTGACCGTCTGAAAGGTAAGGGCTATCTCCGGAATCAGTACAATAGCCTGTTTGCCTTCTTCTGTGATCCGGGCAATCAGTTCCATATAGACTTCCGTCTTACCGCTTCCGGTCACTCCCTGCAGAAGATAGGTCTTCCGGATTCCTTTCTCGTATTCACTAAAGATTCCATCCACTGCCGCCTGCTGCTCCTCCGTAAGCAGCACTGTTCTTTCTTTCTGCTCAAAATGTCCTTCAAATGGATTCCGATACTGGATCCTGGACTCCTGCACAAGGATACCATCTTCCTCGAATTTTCGAATCACCGGTGCGGTCACTTTATAGCGATCGGCAGCTTCTTTTTTATCCAGTACGCCGCCATGGTCAAGAAGAGCTGCCAGCAGCCTTGCCTTCGCCCGAAAATTTTTATGAAGCGCATCTTTCAAAAGTGCTTCGCCCTGCTCTTTGGACACGATAAGCCGAAGCCTGACCTCTTTTTTCTCTGCAATCTCCTGCTTCACCGGAAGTACAGTCTTCAGTGCCTGGTTCATGGTCGAACCATAACGTTCCTTCATCCATGCCGCCATGGCAATGAGCTGGGATTCCGCTCGCACGCCGCCTTCCATGATTCTGTCAAGTTCCTTGATCTTTTCCGGCGGATAATCCGGTGTATCCGTAAAACCCACCACATAGCCTTTCATGGGCCGGTTGCCGTTTCCAAATGGAAACTGAACCTGCATTCCTGTTTTCAGATGTTCTTTCAGATGTTCCGGTATCCGGTACTGAAACACCCGGTCCAGTTTCTCGTGGGAAATATCCACGATCACATTGGCGTATTCCATCTATTTCTCTGACAGCTCCTTCAGTACTTCCTGGATCAGTACTCTCTCATCCATGGGATATTTTACCCCTTTGATCTCCTGGTAATCCTCATGACCCTTACCGGCCAGCACGATGACATCACCCTTCTCACCATGCTCAATCACATAGCGGATGGCTTCTTTCCGGTCACAGATCTCAATATATTTTCCATCGGTCTTTTCCATACCAATCTTAATGTCGTTGATAATATCCTGTGGCTCCTCAAAACGGGGATTATCAGAAGTAATCACGGTCAAATCCGCCAATTTTCCGGACACCTCACCCATTTCATAACGACGAAGCTTGGAACGGTTACCGCCGCATCCGAAGACACACACCAGCCGTTTCGGATGATATTCGCGCAAGGTGGAAAGAAGACTTTCCAGTGCCATGGCATTATGTGCATAGTCGATCATCAGAATGAAATCATCCGATACTTTTACAAGCTCAATCCTTCCCTTGGTCTTTACCACTCTAAGTGCTGCTTTCAGATCATCCTCGGAAACTTTGAAATGCTCACATACCGCAATGGCCACCAGAGAATTGTACACGCTGAAACGACCCGGAATATCGATCTCCACATCCATGTCGAGTTTGCCGGACACATGGTATTTTACTCCCAGATATCCTGGTCTGCCGATGAGTTCCATGTTGGAAGCACGATAATCTGCTGCTTCGGAAAATCCAATGGTTTCCAGTTCACAGGTATGACCGTCCAGTACCATGTGAAAATGTTCATCATCAATATTTGCAATGCCAAGTCTGCACTGACGGAACAACATCCCTTTGCATGCCGCATATTCTTCAAAACTTGCATGCTCATTTGGTCCAATATGATCCGGTGCCAGATTAGTGAAAATACCGATTTCAAAGGGGATGCCTGCTGTCCGGTGCATCATAAGTCCCTGAGAGGATACTTCCATGACGCAGAGCTCGCAGCCTGCCTCCACCATCCGTGCGAAATACTCCTGAATGAAGTAAGACTCCGGTGTGGTATTGCATGCCGGAATATGCTCCTCACCGATGATAATCTCGATGGTGCCCATAAGTCCCACCTTGTAGCCTGCATGCTCGAGAATTCCTTTTACCATAAAAGTCGTGGTCGTCTTTCCCTTGGTTCCGGTAATGCCGATGACCTTCATCTTCTCTGCCGGGTAGTCAAACCATGCAGCTGACAAAAGAGCCAGTGCATACCGGCTGTCGTCCACCAATACCAGCGTCACGCCCTCCGGCACTTTCACCGGCCGTTCTGCAACGATCACGCGGGCTCCTGCTGCCGCGATTTCTTCTGTATGCTCATGACTGTCGTAAGCTGCTCCTTTGATGCAGACAAACATGCATCCTTCTGTCACTTTTCTGGAATCGTATACCAGTGCGCTTATCTCTCCATCCAGAGAACCATCTATTACTCTGTAATCTAATCTTTCCAGTAAACCGGTTATTGTCTTCATGAAGAACCTCCTTCTTCCTGCTTTTTCGCAGGGGACTTTTTCGCAAAAAATCCCAGTTTCATAGTAGTATAACACATTTGCTCTACCCTTGCAATTTTGAAAAAATGAAAAAAACTGCCCGGAAAAAATTTCCGGGCAGCCATCTTTGTTGTCTTTATAAAGATGTAAATCCAATGATCAGATATACGATAATCGCCAGCGCACCGCAGCACAGCGCATACGGAAGCTGTGTCTGTACGTGGTCGATATGGTCAGATGCAGAACCGGTAGATGAAAGTACGGTCGTATCTGACAGCGGTGAACAGTGATCGCCGAATACACCGCCGCCTGCTACTGCTCCAAAGCATGCATAGACGAGCGTGCCCAGCTCACCACCTGTAAAGGTAAATGCAAGCGGAAGGGCAATCGGCATACAGATTGCAAATGTTCCCCATGAGGACCCGGTTGCAAATGCCATGATCGCGGAAATCACAAAGATGATCGCCGGAAGCAGAGCCGGTGTCAGGAATCCTTCGCTCATGGAAATGATATAATCAGCAGTTCCCATGGTCTTGCTCAGTGAGTTGATGGAATAAGCCAGTGCCAGCAGCATAACAGCCGGAACCGCACCTTTCACACCCTGTGTCAGCGTATCCATAACCTCCTGGAACGGAATTCCCTGAATCAACATGCTGATGCTCATGAAAATGATTACAAACAGGAATGCTTCCATGGTCTTCGCAGAGCCAAGGGTTACATAGGTTCCAAGTGCGATGGTAATGATCATCAGTACCGGCAGAAGGAAGTTCAGGAAAATACGCGGTTTGATGCCTTCATATGGCTGCATCTCCGTCAGCTCTTTTCCGATCAGCGGAACTGCACCGTCACGAAGTACTTTGCCTTCGTTCATGGCACGCTGTTCAGCCTTTTTCATCGGTCCGAAATCCTTGACGATTCCGGAAGCAATGAGACCTACCATCAGTACTGCCAGAATGGCATATACATTATAAGGAATTGCATGCAGGAACAAAGCTGCACCTTCCTCCTCAGTGGCAATACATCCGATTCCCACTGCCAGACCGCTAAGATAAGCAGCCCATCCGGTAATCGGCACCAGAACGCTGACCGGAGCAGACGTAGAATCCGCAATGTATGCCAGCTTCTCTCTGGAAATCTTTGCCTTATCCGTGATACTTCTCATAGTGGTTCCTACAAACAGCGGGCTGAAAGAATCACTGAAGTATACAAAGATTCCAAGTACCCAGGCCATCAGCTGTGCGCCGCGGCGGCTTAAATTCTTGTCGTGAATCATCTGTGAGAAGCTCTGAATAGCTCCTGTCTTCTGGAAATATGCCACGATAATTGCGATAAATGTATTCAGCAGCATAACCCAGGAAAAACTGGTAGTACCAAGGCTTTCCTTTAATAAGGTCGGGAAGCCCAAAGGCCCCTGGCCGGCAAGCAATGTACCCACGATGCAGGCAGTTACCAGGGAAACAATCGTATTTCTCGTTGCGAAGGAGAGCACGATAGCAATAACGGCAGGAATAATGGAAATAATTCCCATACTGATAAGTTCTGATTCCATTCAGAATGTCCTCCTTTGTTGTAAATAACACTTTTCCTCATATGTGTCTGTGTTTGTGTTTGCGTTTCTATTTCAGATGAATCATATTTGCAGATCTGGTTACAGTCGCAGGCGGTGCCTGATCCAGCTGACGGTCCGCAATGTCAAGAATCTCCTCCGGACGAATCCATGGACGATTCTGCAGCGCACTGGTCTCCTCATGAGTCAGATAACCATTGTAAGTAGTAAGACTTCTTCTTAAAAATCCGTCTCTTACACATGCCTCTGCCACACCGTTCTTTGCAATGCTGCGGAAATGCGGCAATACAGAAGCTGCGTATGCGATAGAAGTAGAGTTCGCAATTGCTCCCGGAATATTGCTGACGCAGAAATGAACGATTCCTTCCTCAATATAACGCGGATCCTCATGAGTTGTCTCATGGAAGGATTCGATAGCACCCTGCTCATCATTACTGATATCCACGATTACAGAACCCTTCTCCATCAGTTTCAGCATAGAACGGTCGATAAGATAATCTTTACATCCTTTCGGCCATTTTACGCAGTTCAGTACCATGTCAGTCTCCGGAAGTAATTTTGCAATATTCTCCTTGGTGGAAATCATAGTATTTACTTGTTCATTGTACTGTCTGCTTAAGGTACGCAGCGTTCCGATATTAATATCCATAACGGTACACCATGCGCCGAGTGCATGCAGTACGGAAAGAGCAGCCTGTCCTACTACACCGCCGCCGAGGATCAGCACTTTCATGCCCGGTGCTCCGCCGAGACCGCTGACAAATTTTCCTTTTCCTCCATTGATGGTCAGCATAGATT
Source organism: Hominiventricola filiformis (assembly GCF_020686965.1). Taxonomy (NCBI): domain Bacteria; kingdom Bacillati; phylum Bacillota; class Clostridia; order Lachnospirales; family Lachnospiraceae; genus Hominiventricola; species Hominiventricola filiformis. The sequence goes on from NZ_JAJEPS010000001.1 coordinate 38,175, forward strand.
CAAGACCAAACAAAGCGCCCTGCTTTCCTGCTGCCTCACAGTTTGGAGAACCGTAACGATGAGAATCCTCTGCGGTAAATGCAGTTACCTTCTTATCAAGCAGTACCTGTACCTCTTCCGGATGTGCTGCCGGATGGATGCAGGTGAAGACAATCAGGCCTTCTCTGAGCATGCCATACTCGGACGGCTCAAACTCTTTTACTTTTGCCACAAATTCGCAGGTGCCGTAGATCTCTTCTGCTGTATCCACGAGAGTTGCTCCTGCTGCCGCGTAAGCCTCATCTTCAAAACCGGCTCTTGCACCGGCTCCCTTCTGAACTTTTACCACATTGCCGTCTCCGATCAGGGTTGCAACCTCTCCCGGAGTAGCAATCACGCGGTTTTCACCTTCTTTGATATCTTTTAAAATACCGATAATCATATGTATGCCTCCATAATAATTGTGATTTGTGCTTCTTCACTTTACCACGGGAAATTATACAGCATAAATATACGTGTTGCAAGGAAAATATGCATTTTATAGTTTTTTTTGTTCTTCGCACCGGCAGTCTTGCATTTTTTTAGAGATACAATTATAATCTTATTAATCATACAGAGTCAGATAAATACGGCTCTGCAATCATTTACTAAACAGAAACGAGGACCCATCTATGAGCAAAAAGAAAGTTGTCGTTGCCTTAGGGCACAAAGCGTTGGGAGCTACGCTTCCCCAACAGCAGACCGCTGTAAAAAATACCGCAAAGGCAATTGCTGATCTTGTGGAGGCTGACTGCCAGGTTGTCATCTCCCACAGCAACGCACCCCAGGTGGGCATGATCCATACCGCCATGAACGAGTTTGGAAAACAGCATCCAGATTACACCTTCGCACCTATGTCTGTCTGCTCTGCCATGAGCCAGGGATACATTGGCTATGACCTGCAGAATGCCATTCGTGAGGAACTGTTAAACCGCGGTATCGGACGCCCGGTTACCACCATTCTGACTCAGGTTGTGGTAAATCCTTACGATGACTCCTTCTACAAACCGGTTAAAGTCATTGGACGTGTTATGACCCGTGAAGAGGCAGATGCCGAAGAAGAAAAAGGAAATTATGTAACGAAAGTCGAAGGCGGATACAGACGAATCGTCTCCGCTCCGAAGCCGGAAGACATTGTTGAGATCGATGCCATCCGCACCCTTTCCGATGCAGGACAGGTTGTCATTGCCTGCGGCGGCGGCGGAATCCCGGTACTGAAACAGGCAAACCGCCTCAAAGGTGCCAGTGCCGTGATCGAAAAAGACCTTGCAAGCGGCAAGCTGGCAGAACTTCTGGATGCAGATATGCTGCTCCTGCTCACCGGCGAGAAGAAGCTTTACCTGAACTACGGCAAAGATAACTGCGAACCTCTTGACACGATCAGTGTGGAGAAAGCCCGCAGCTACATTGCAGAAGGACAGTTTGCCGAGAAATCCATCCTTCCGAAAGTCGTTGCTGCTGTTTCCTTTGTATCCGGAAAACCGGGTCGCGTTACGGTAATTGCTGATCTTGATGATGCAAAAGAAGCACTGGAAGAGAAAGCCGGAACCATTATTAAATAATCGTTCTTTTTACAAAAAACTGCTGCTGAACAGATCTCTCATCTATCCAGCAGCAGTTTTTTATTTTCTATGAATTTTTATCACGCAGTTCCATCTGCGCCTTTGCTTTTCGCGCCACTTTATCAGCTGTCTTCATGGTACTTCCCCGCACAATCATTCCATTTCCAAAACGCTTGCGGATATCATCCACCACTCCGTCCACTTTTTTCTGTTTCTCATGGTTCTCTGTATTTTCAAAAAGAGACATCTGTCGGAAATCATCTGAAGTCAGATCTGTCAGTGCCACGCCAATCAGGCGCAGCGGCTGGCACTGCCAGCATTCATACAGCAAATTTTTTACCTGTACGAAAATTTCCTCCGTTACATCCGTAGGATTTCCCAGTTTTTTCTGATGAGACCTGGTTCTGAAATCCAGCATCCGATAAGTGACCGATACACAGCTGCATTTCTTACCGTCTTTCCGCATTCTGGCTGCTACCACATCGCACTGTGCCAGTAGCAGGGAAAATGCCTGCTCATAGGTCACAATATCTTCTTCCGTCGTTGTCTCCGCACTGTATCCTTTTGCTTCTTCCCGTTCTCCCCGCACCGGAGAATCATCTCTGCCGTTGGCGTACTCATATAACTGATGTCCCGTCTTTTCTCCCAGCAGCCGCTGAATCTCCGTTTCCGGATAACGTGCCATCTCTCCTATGGTCTTAATCCCCGCCTTTATCAGCTTCTGTTCCGATGCTTTTCCGAGAAACAGAAGATCCCTCACCGGAAGCGGCCACATTTTGGTTGGAATTTCCGCTGGAAACAGCGTATGGACTTTATCTGGTTTCTCAAAATCTGATGCCATCTTTGCCAAAAGCTTGTTGGTTCCAATTCCGATATTGACGGTAAAGCCCAGTTCCTCCCGGATTCGGTCCTTGATTTCACAGGCCAGCTTCACAGGATCCGGATAAATTTTCTGTGTGCCACTCATATCAAGAAAAACTTCATCGATGGAGAAAGACTCCATAACCGGCGCATAGGATGCGCATATTTTTTTAAATGCCCGGGAACAAGTTTCAAACAACGCAAAATCCCCCGGGACACATACCAGTTCCGGACATTTTCGAAGTGCCATAGATACGGGTTCCCCTGTGGTAACTCCGTATTTTTTCGCAGGAATGGATTTTGCCACCACAATTCCCCTGCGGGATTTCGGATCTCCGCCAATGCAGGAAGGAATCTCCCGAAGATCCGGCAGGCCCTCCTTCACACGTCTTGCCGCCTCCCAGGACAGAAAAGCACTATTTACATCTACGTGAAAAATCAGTCGTTCCATTGCTTTATGATTTTAAAATCAGTTCCACCGGGCAATGGTCACTGCCCAGTTGCTCGGAAAGAATTTTGCTGTCTTCGATTCTTTCTTCCATTCCCTCAGATACTAAAAAATAGTCAATCCGCCAGCCTGCGTTCCGCTCTCTTGCCTTAAAGCGGTAAGACCACCAGCTGTAGGCATCTTTCAGATCCGGATAGAGATAGCGGAAAGAATCCACAAAACCGGATGCCAGAAGCTCCCTCATTTTATCCCGTTCCTGATCGGAAAATCCTGCATTTCCACGATTACTCTTGGGGTTTTTCAGATCGATCTCTTCCTTTGCCACGTTCATGTCACCGGTAATGATGACCGGCTTCTTTTCTTTCAGGCCACCCACGTAGGCGCGGAAATCATCTTCCCATTCCATCCGGTAGTCAATTCTCTTTAATCCGTCCTGGGCATTGGGAACATAGACACACACCAGATAATAATCCGGATACTCTACTGTAATGGCACGTCCTTCCGTGTTATGCCTGTCTTCAAATCCAAGGTCATAGGAGACACTTACCGGCTTTTCTTTTGTAAGCACTGCTGTTCCGGAATATCCTTTTTTCACTGCACTGTTCCAGTAGATCTCATAGCCCGGAAACTCAAACTCTGCCTGATGCGGCTGCATCTTGGTTTCCTGCAGGCACAGCACATCCGGCTGTTCCCTCTCTAAAAACTCCCGAAAACCTTTTTCCATACAGGCACGCAGGCCATTTACATTCCAGGAATATAATTTTGTCATCGCTGTTCTCCCCCTGTCCACTTTTCTCTGCTGATTTCCATCTCATGAAAGTTCCAGTCCTCTCCCATCAGATGATACACTTCATATTTTCCGGTTGCAGTAAGTCCCAGTCTCTCATAGCACCGCCTTGCCGCCGGATTATTTTCAAAGACACCCAGTGATACCCGATCCACTTTCAGAATTCCAAATGCATAGTCAAGTGCCTGTGCCAGCATCCGGTAACCATACCCTTTTCCACGGACTGCAGAATCCACGATAATACAGCCAAATTTCAGGTCTTTCATCTCCTCATCGAGGAACTGCATGATGAGATGCCCCTTTACTTCTGTTCCATCCAGCATCGTCATCTGAAAATAGCGGGGATTCTGTTCAAACTGGTTGTAAAAAGCATTCATATCCTCTGCTGTAATCGGATAGTGATCATATCTTCCAGCACACCATTTCCAGAATCCGGCTTCATTGGTAAGCCATCCCACAATCGTGGCCGCATCACATTTCTTATATGGACGTAATCGTACCATGGATATTCTTCCTCTCCTGATATAAAAAACGCAGGGAACTTCCTTTTGTAGAAGCCGCCCTGCGTCTTTATCAATCTTATTTTTACAGCAAGCAAAACGATAAGCCGGGTTATGTCGTTGGACAATCATCTATCTAGACGTACCGTTACCGGCACGTTCAAGCAACCTACCTGAAGCTGGCGGGCCACCATATGCTTCTGCTTGGTCTTGCTTCGGATGGGGTTTACATGTGCCCCGCCTGTTACCAGTCGGGCGGTAGTCTCTTACACTGCCTTTCCACCCTTACCAGCTCCTTTCGGTGCTGGCGGTATATCTCTGTTGCACTGGCCTTGGAGTCACCTCCACCGGACGTTATCCGGCATCCTGCCCTGTGAAGCCCGGACTTTCCTCACCTGATAAAATCAGCCGCGATTGTCTGTCTTACTTGCCGTATGTTCTATTGTAGCGTAATTTTAAACGATTGTCTATGGGGAATTGTAATTTTGTCAACACTCCAAAGTCCCAGTGGCAGATGAACGGGAAATTCCGCAATCTTACTATGGCCGGTTTTGAAGTGCCAGTTGTTATGTGCTGTCCCAGAGATTGGGCAGATAGATCATAACTATTTCCTGATACCCAATAACAGGCTCTTTTTCCGTAAAATCTTCCAGATTTCAAATGCTGTAATCCCATATTGGGCAGATAGAAAGTATCTCCTCTTTTCTGCCAAAATCTGCTTTATTTTGTGGGCATTTTCAATATCAATATTTCCATCTGCCCAAATTTCATTTTTTATTCTTCACAGATCATGATTTTTTTCTATTTTTACTGATATTTGGCTATAATTTATCTTTAATCAGCCATATGCCCAAACTACTCAATACACAGACAATTAGTCAAATAAAAGTGATTTTTCTTTCACAGGCCGTCACTTTCCTCAGCTGGGTGTCTGCTGTTTTTTCTCAGGCCACAGGATTGCCAGCGCCATTCCGCAGGCACCCCAGCCGAGAACCCACAGCCATTTGTAAAATCCATAAATATGAAATCCGATCCCCCAAATGCGAGAAGTAAAGCTGAACATCAAAGATTCATCTTCGCTGAGATTTTTTGCTGCCTCTTTATATAGCCACCGTGCATATTCATACCGTATGCAGTCTACGGTAACAGCAGCTATCCAAAGGATGATTGCCGCAGTCAGAATCCAGAACACAACCTTTGTCCATTGTTGATCCGCGATTGTTTTTCCACATGCACGCCAGGCTAATGCCATAAGCTGAGTGCCAATTATAATAAACGCCAATGGACATGCTGCCAGAATCAACCAGTACACCCAAACTGGAACCATAAATGTATCCTTTGCTATTTCATTTCCATATTTAATGAGATAGGAAGATACCATCATGATCAGTCCTGCAATTACAAGCCATGCAATTCTTTTTAAAATCTCTTTTCTCCAGATCTGATCCACTGACTGGTTTTTCTTCTCACCGTAGATCAGTGTATTGGGATCTGTTTCCAGTGCCTCTGCCAGCATCTGAAGCATCTCAATATCCGGATTGGAATGTCCTGTCTCATAATTAGAAATCGTATTTCGCGTCACACTTAATTTCTGCGCCAGCTGCTCCTGAGTATACCCTTTTTCTGCCCGCGCTTTTTTGATATTTTTCCCGATCCGACTCATATGCCACTCCCCTTCCCTCTTCTGGTAGCTTTATCATACCTTGTTGGCGGAAAGTTGTCACGCCAAGAATCTTTACCTAAGCAAATTCTTGAATATTTTCTTTTTAAATGCATCCTCGTTCTGTTTCATTTTCTCTACAAAATCAGTATAATCTTTTACATTCTCTGGGATCTGCAAACCACATTTTACTATAAAAATATCATCTCTCGGAGTAACATTTTTTTCGTAAGTCATTCCACGATTCATTCTTAGTTGTATTGCATCCATATCATCAACTTCTGGATACAAATAATACCCTTGTTTTGCATCGAATCTAAACATATATGCCAAAACCTGTAAATAGTCCTTATTTTTAATATTATTTGTAGGTTTATATTTTGCGTCTGCAATAATCCGATATTCATTGTTTTTCCCAATAAAGTCTGGATAAATCAATCCATTCTTATGTTCAAATAAATATTGTGCTCCATCTCTGACTTTATTTTGGGGATGATAAAATTCATCATGAAGAAGCATATTCATATATTCTTCCCAAAGCCATGCAGCATCAAACAAGATTCCATAAACATTACTTGTCCCATTTCCATACTGATGTTTCTCATTCCGTAAGATTAAAATACACAATTGCTGTAGTGCACGATATTCATGATAATAAGCATGTCTTATTGTCCGCTTACGGTTTTCATTAATAATCTTCCCCCTATCACCAACTCTATAATTTGGAGTAGCTTTAACCACTTGTTGCACTTCTTCTTTTACAGAATTTAAAATCGTTCTACCAAATGATTTACTTTTTATGAATTCAACTGTATGACGTATCAGTTCTACTAAATAATTGTCATATGTATATTCTCGCTGAGAGTATGCAACATTACCAACAAAAGGCGTATTCTCTCTAATATGCCTATCAACATTAATTATACCTCTTGCATTGTTGTCATTATACTGCTTACAAATATACGACCTAAAAATCCCCTTTCTCATAGCCTCCTGCAAATATCTTGGAAACAAAATCAAAAGCAGATTAAATAATTTATCATTTTGATTCGCATTTGTTTCAAGATTAATATAGTTTGGAAAATTTAATACTTTTTCCAATAAATATTGACAAAAATAATCATTTTCACCTTTACTAAATCTTGACTCTATTACAATTTGTTGTTTACCAACTCCCAGAAACCCAATTACATTTCCTGAAATGTACATGTCATTAAAACTTTGCAATATCATCTGATCTTTTGTTAAATCTTCCGAGTTTTTGATAAGCTCCGGAAAGACAAATATTCCTTTTCTTTCCATTTGCTCCAATGTTTTATCTACAATGCAATTAACCACCGCCTGCACTTCACCAAATTCACTTTTAGATCTATACTGATTATCTTTCATTTTGAGTTGTTTCATCTGAATCACCCTCATCTGAAATTTTATATCCATATGCTCTTGCAAATTTCTTCATGTAATCATCTTCTTCATTCAGTCCGCGTACATAGTCCTGTAACAATGGCTGCAAATAATCTGTCCATAACTCATCAAATCCCAATACTTTAAGTTTTAAAAAGTAAGATGCTCCCACTTGATAATTCTCATTCAAGTCTGGGACCTTAATAATTTCTTCATTAAGGCTGTCCATTCTTTTAATTGCATCTGCCATAAGTTCTTCATTTTCCAAAGATTCCAACATATCCTGTGTATCTACTGCTCTAATTTCTACAAATCGAAATCTTCTTCTCATTGCAAAATCAAAACTATCAACTGATCGATCAATATCATTCATTGTACCTATAATATATACATTTTCCGGTATATAAAATTTTTCATTTGGATCACTATGCAGATTGGAATACTGCGTCATAACCTCCCCGATTTTTCCTCTATATCCTGGATCAATAGCAAAAAACAGTTCACCCAATATTTTTGATATTTCTCCTCGATTAATTTCATCAATAATGAAAACATATTTTTTCTGCGCTTCTGGAGAAACTGCCATTGCATGCTTTTCAGTCTTCCGTAATTTAATTGCTTTATAAATTGCAAAATCATATGAATACGCCTGAGTAGCAAATTGTTTTCCGAAAAAATTTGTAATGTCATTGACCTTTTCAAAAACCACATCCGATTCCAACATCTTCTGCAATTCTTCAATATTCAAATTCAGTTTATCAATCGTTGCATTTCCCGGAATTGATATGCTAACATGTTTATCATCAACATTGACAATGATAAATTCATTCCCTGTAACCGTCTTAAATGTATCTACTCCTAAATTTATGCTCTCGAAAAAGTCTGTCATCGCAGCTTTTGCAGAAACTTCCTGTTCTACTAATTCTTTTGACTTTTTTGAATCTTCTAAATTCTTTCTTGCTCTATCTGCAAATCTTTTAAATACTCCATCCTGTAATTCAAATCCCATGGAACCGTCATTATTCATTTTAGGACGAAGACCTTCTACAAAATCAGAATAGTCATAGCTTGGATGAAACTGAACAAATTCAACTTGCCTTTTTTGTTCCTCTGAAAGATCTGTATATTTATTCGTATATCCATTACTGATAATATCTGCTGCAATTTCTTTAGCAAGATATGATTTTCCAGTTCCTGGCGCTCCTCTAAAAATAATATTTTTTGATTCCAACAAAATTTTGGAATATGGATTTTTACACCCTTCTGCAGATTTCTTTTCTTCTTCAACAACCATAGCTTCATTTATAGCCTGATTTTTTTCTTGTTCTGTTTTATCACGATATATAAGGACAAATTTATCATTTTCATTTCCGAATCGTTTCAAACATTCCTGTGCAAAAAGAAGTGTAGAAAATATGTTCCAACAATACATGACGAACTGCGGACCACTTTCTCTTTTATATGTTAAATGTTCCATTGAATTTCTATACTTTAAAAATTCTTCTACTGTCAAAAATATTCCACATATGGTTTCATTTTCAGGTGTATATTTACATATAGGGAACTTTTCTCTATCCCATTCAGAAAGATCCATAATTTGTTTTTCAAATATCTGAAATGCTAGCCTGGGAAGTGTTTGATTCGTATTTCTTCTTTCACCCTTATTATAGTTTCTATGTATGATCTCTCCATCCGCTTTAACAAAATATGCCTCAATGGGTTTGTAATTATCGCCCAAGTACAAATCATTTATGGTAAACCTTCCATCCGTAGACACTATTTCCTTTGCTGTAATTGTAAGTTCATATTTTTCCTGTTTTAATTCGATATTATAACCTCTAGTCTCAAAATAATTCTTTGCTTCTACTGCATTAAAATTATTTGTTATAATGCCACTTCCATTTGCTAAATGATTTGCAACCGCAATTACATATTTAGGTGGATACTTCTTTCCATCTTCCATCACAAGCAGATACTGTGTACTTTTATTTTTATCAGGAACACCATGTTCATCAATATATTTGATTGCATCTGCAATGTTCTGATCATTTATTTTCGGTATTGCCATATTAGGATCCTCCTCATATTTTCGCTATTTTACTCCCACATTATTGTAACATCATTCTATATTTTATTCCATGTAATCAAAAAAGCTGTTGGATTTTTCCAACAGCTCTTCTCAATTTGGGTTGTCTACCATTCTTTTATCAGAATTTCACTTTCTCCACCGTCGTATTCAGCACATACTGTTCCTTAATCCCTTTGAACGCTACCATGTGGGCAGTTTTCAGATGTTCCTGCTGTTTGGTTTCCGACTCCCATCTTTCCACCAAAAGAATCCTATCCGCATCTGCGCTGTCAAAATAATACTGATAACTGATGCATCCATCTTCTTTCCTAATTTTCCCCAGAATTCCGGCTTCCGTCACTGTATTTACAAGGTTTTCCCGTTCTCCCGGTTTCACTTCATACGTTACCAACAGCAGAATTTTTTCTTCCATTCTAATTTTCTTCTTTCGGTTCTTTTACCAATTTTTCTGCCGCCAGTGCCAGCACTGCGAACATAACGATTGCAGCAGTCACATCCACTGCGGAATGCTGTTTGGTAAACATGGTGGACAGTACAATCAATAATGCCAGCACCCGGCCAACCCATATTCCCCACGCGGGAACCAGCTTTTTCTGCATTTCCAGTGTGTACTGCAGCACCAATGTCACATAGACATGCATGCTTGGAAATACACTTTTCGGCGTATCCGCGGTCTGTACAAACTTCAGCAGATTTCCACTCAAGGTATGAAGATCATAGACAATGCTCTCGCGAAAATCAAGTCCTGTAGGCCACACATAGGAGATAAACAGGAAAATATTCATCCCCGTGGTCAGAACCAGAACCGCTTTTTTAAATTGTCTATCATCCAGATTTTTAATTGCCAATGCTGCACACACCACGATGTACGGAAACCAGCTCACATATGGATAAATAAAGATTGCCATATTAGGAATTCTGTCATCCAGCGCACAATGGATCAGATGCACATCCTTCGGCGGTACGATCTCCAGAAATCCAAATAATCCCATGTAAATAACAAACCAAACCGCAATCGGAATGAGATGTCGTTTTTTGATTAGTTCTTTCATTATTATGTAATCACTTTCTATAATCATACAGGGAGAGCGGATGCTCCTACGAGCCCAATCCGCTCTCCCCCTGTATTTTATACCGGGAAGAAACTTCCCCCGATAAATTCTCGTAATATGGAATTTCCCGGAATCAGGTTACTGTCAATTCCCTGGAAATAGTTGAGGAATTTGAGCAGCCGTTTTGCTTCCAGATATTCCGGGTCTTCCGGTCGGATGCCGAAAAGCAGCGGTTCTGCATACTGTTTTAATACTGCCAGTTCATAGATCAGTGCGGAATTGAATACTACATCCGCAGATTCCTGATAGGGGAAGATGTTCTCATCTTCGCCGCGGCGGACGGAAGGCCACATGGAAATAGTCTTCTGCGCACTTGCCCCGCGGGTTCTGGCGTCCCGCACCATACGACGGATCAGACGGCCGTCCGTGGTCGGAATCCGGTTGTGTTCATCAATATTCATCTGTGTCAAAGCGCTCACGTAGATCTTGAACTTATTTTCTGCCGGAAGGGAATAGGAAAGGGCATCATTAAGACAGTGAATACCTTCGATGACCAGCACATCTTCCGGACCAAGCTTCAGGCTGTTCCCCTTATATTCCTTCATACCGGTAACAAAATTAAATGTCGGCATGAACACTTTCTCTCCCCGAAGGAGGGCGCTCATCTGCTGATTGAACAGTTCAATGTCCATGGCTTCCAGACATTCGAAATTATATTGTCCGTTCTCATCCTTCGGCGTATCCACCCGCTCCACAAAATAATTATCCACCGCGATCGGATGCGGTTTTAATCCATGGGCCATAAGCTGAATGGAAAGTCTGTGGGAAAATGTGGTCTTACCGGAGGAAGAAGGTCCGGCAATCATAATCAGCTTTTTATCCGGTCTGGACGCGATCTCCGCCGCAATATCTCCCAGACCTTTTTCCATAATTGCTTCCTGCGCCAGAATGATATTTCCTACATTTCCTTCCGAAATCTGTTCATTCAGCGCACCTACGGTTCCCACATTCAAAATTTCTCCCCATTTTGTTGAGTTCTTTAATGTCTGGAATACTTTCGGCTGCTCACGGAAAGGTCCAAATGTCTCCGGCGTCTTTCGCGGAGGAAACTCCAGCACAAATCCCTCATCATAGGGTATCAGTTTGAAATATTTCAAATACCCGGTACTGGGTACCATATATCCATAATAATAGTCTTCAAAGCCATCCAGAAGATAGACATTGACACTGGAGCTTCTGCGAAAACGGAACAGTCTTGCTTTATCAGTCATTCCATGTCTGGTGAAATGTTCAATGGCTTCTTCCACCGGAATGCTGCGTTTCTCAATGGGCAGATTCTGACTCACCAGCTCTTTCATCCGGTTCTCGATCCTTGCTAAAGTCTCCTCATTGACCGGCATCTTTCTGCTGCTTACATAATAGCCTTCACCGGCAGAAAACTCCACTTTCATGCCGCGGACAGCATCCATGCCTTCCACATCATAAATTGCTTTCAAAAGCAGCAGCGTTGCGCTTCTTCTGTATGTATTATATCCATCGATCTGTCCTGTTGTCAGAAATGTAACAGCTGCTCCGTCCTTTACTTTCCGGAACAGCTCCCGCATTTTATTATTTTCCAGTACCAGTACAATATCATGATCATATTTCTTCTGAAAATTTTTCGCCAACTCCAGGTAGGTGGTTCCATCCTTTATATTTAAAGTCTGTCCTTCTACGGTAATCTGTCTCATATACGGCACACCCCTCTCCGTCTTATATGACTTACTTCATGTCTTCAGATCACTGCAAACGGATACTTCACCGGCACACAGTCCATATGCACACCCGTCAGCACTTTCTCAAGGTAAGCTTTCACATCTTCCATAAATACGTGTTCCATTCCATAATGGCCCGCATCAATAATGCAGAGTCCCTGATCCACCGCATCAATTCCTGTGTGATGGTCAATATCTCCTGTAATATACACATCACAGCCAAACTGCAGTGCATTGTGCATGGTACTCTTTCCTGCACCTGGGCAGAGCGCCGCCAGATGCACCTTCTGATCCAGATTTCCAAAAATCTTCACATTGGGAATATCATAGGCACGTTTCACCAGTTCTGCGCATTCCCGCAAAGTCATTTCTTCCGGAAGGACGCCGACCCGGCCAATGCCTTCGCCATCCTTTACTTCTTCCAGAACCGTGCATTCCTGCAGGTTCAATAACCGGGCAGTCAGGTCTGCCATACCTCTCGTATCATAATTTGTATGCATGGCATAGTAGGAAATATCACTTCTGATCAGACTTAAAAGCCGTCTTCCCACCATATCTTCATCCGTTACCCTTTTAATCGCCCCGAAAATCATGGGATGATGGGTAATGAGCATATCATAAGCACCTTCTGCCGCCTGCTCTACCACTTCATCCGTGGCATCCAGTGCCAGCAGAATTTTCTTTACCTCTTTATCCCGGCGTCCTGCCAGCAGTCCCACATTATCCCAGTCACAGGCATATTCTTTTCCATATTCCTGCTCCAGAAGCGTTATAATCTCACTGCATTTCATATTCTTTCATCTCCTGTCCACATCCGGCTGGAATTCTGTTTAACATATCCACCATCCGGCTTCTTTTATCCAGAAGTTCCACATAGCGATCGGATTTTTCCTGACCGTTATCCACAAGAGTTTTTAAAATCACGTCTGTTTTCCCCTGCTCTGCACGAAGATATGCACTCCATACACCGATGGAACGCTGCAAAGCGGGATTTCCATATTCCAGTTCCCCTTTTGCCGGAAGCTTCATGGAACCATGCTCAACACGCATCATAGGATAATATTTTCCCTCATCCAGTACAATATCTTCATCCGTGATTTTATAGCCATGTTCACAGAGCCATTCCCTCACCAGCCAGATCTCGGACTGGGGCTGAAGAATCAGCTCTTTTACCGATGTAAGGCAATGAGCGCCGCCTTCCAGGATATGCACCGTCAGCGCTCCTCCCATTCCGGCAATGAGTACTGTATCTGCCTCTCCTTCTTTCAGAGCTGTCATTCCGTCAGAAAGTCGTGTGGTAATCCTGTCTTCCAGATGCTGTTCCCTGATATGTAACGCAGCGCGCTCCAGCGGTCCTTTATTAATATCCATGGCAATGGCACGCGAAACTTTCCCTGTCTGTACCAGAGCAATCGGAATATATCCATGATCCGTTCCCACATCTGCCAGTGAGCTGCCCTCCGTAACCATAGAGGCCAGCCTGTCCATTCTCTTTGATAACTGCATAGATCACTCTTACTCCAGGAAATCCTTCAGCTTGCGGCTGCGGCTCGGATGACGAAGCTTTCTTAATGCTTTTGCCTCGATCTGGCGGATACGCTCACGGGTAACATTGAATTCCTTACCAACCTCTTCCAGTGTACGCGCACGGCCGTCGTCCAGTCCAAAACGAAGACGGAGCACTTTCTGCTCTCTCTCTGTCAAAGTACCAAGTACCTCTACCAGCTGCTCTTTTAACAGGGTAAATGCGGCTGCCTCTGCAGGTACCGGCACGTTATCATCCTGAATGAAGTCTCCTAAGTGGCTGTCTTCCTCCTCACCAATCGGGGTTTCCAGAGATACCGGCTCCTGGGAAATCTTCAGAATCTCACGCACACGCTCTACCGGCATGTTCATCTCTGCTGCGATCTCCTCCGGCTGCGGCTCTCTTCCAAGCTCCTGCAAAAGCTGACGGGATACACGGATCAGCTTGTTGATGGTCTCTACCATATGCACCGGAATACGAATAGTTCTCGCCTGATCTGCAATGGCTCTGGTGATAGCCTGACGGATCCACCAGGTTGCATAGGTACTGAACTTATAGCCCTTGCGGTAATCGAATTTTTCAACTGCTTTAATAAGACCTAAGTTGCCTTCCTGAATCAGATCCAGGAACAGCATACCGCGGCCTACATAACGTTTTGCTATACTGACTACCAGACGAAGGTTAGCCTCTGCCAGACGTTTCTTGGCATCTTCATCCCCTTCTTCCATTCTCTTTGCCAGTTCAATCTCTTCCTCTGCGCTTAACAGAGGAACTTTACCGATCTCTTTTAAGTACATACGAACCGGATCCTCGATGCTGACACCATCCGGAACAGACAGATCAATCTGCTCCATATCTACTTCATCCTCATCACTTAAGATGATGTTACTATCATCATCATCGTCAGTAATCCGAAGCACATCTACATTGTTATGCTCAAGAAATTCCAGAATCTTATCAAACTGCTCTGCATCCAGCTCCATGTCGCTGAAAAAGTCGCTGATTTCCTGATACTCCAGCACATTTTTCTTCTTTTTTGCCAGTGCCAGTAGCTCTTTCATCTTCTCACTGAATTTTGCTACATTTTCGTCCATATTGGTTCTTCCTTCCATAATTGTTCATATTTTATCCTTAATCCAAAGAAATATGCAATTTCTCTATATCCCGGCGTCTGCGAATCAATTTCTGCAGAGCATCCATATCACCGGGATCCAGATGTTCTGTCTGCCAGGCAATACTGTTCTGCTTGACTCTCCGGATCGTCTCCTGCAGCGCTTTTTCTTCCGCTTCTCTTCCCGAAAGATCCGGGATCGTGTCATTACACATGGCGGCAACTTTCTGCTGCTCTTCCTCTTCCGTAAAATACTGGAACAGAGACGGCGGATTTAAGCGTCCTTCCTTCAGCTGTTCTGTCAGAAGCTCTGCTACCTTTCTGCACAGCGGGTCGGTAAATTCCTCCGGTTCCACGTATTTTGCAATACTGCGGAATATCTTTTCTCCCGAACACATCCAGGTAATCAGAAGTTTCTGGGATTTCAGGCCGCCCTCTTCCGGCCGCTTTCTTCCCGGCGGAGGTGCCGGTGATGCAACTTTTGTCATTCCTCCCAGCTGCTCTCCGGTCTGGCTGACCATCCGCTGCAGCTGTTCATATGTCAGATGATAACGGGAAGCCACGGCTTCCGTATAATTATTCCGTTCAATTCCTGGTTCAAACTCCAGCAGCTTCTTCGCCACTTCCCGGAAAAATGCAGTCTTGCTTTCAGGCTCCCGGAAATCATATTTTCTCTGCAGCACCCGAAGTTCGAAGAAAAAGCTGCTCTCAGCCTCATCAATTCGCTTCTGGAACGCTTCTGATCCCAGTGCCTTGATAAATTCATCCGGATCTTTATAAGGTTCCATATTGATGACCTTCGCTCGGATTCCCGCATCTTTCAGGATCGGAATAGCCCTCAGAGCTGCCTTAATGCCTGCCTCATCGCTGTCATAGGTCAGAAGCACTTCATCGGTATACCGTTTCAGGATCGTTGACTGCTGCTGCGTAAATGCAGTCCCAAGCGATGCCACTGCCTGATTAAAACCAGCCTGGTGCATGGCGATCACGTCCATATAACCCTCACACAGAATGATGTTAGGCTTCCGGCTTGTCCTTGCCAGATGAAGCCCGTAGAGATTCCGGCTCTTGTCAAATACTCTTGTCTCCGGAGAGTTCAGATATTTAGGTTTTCCATCCCCCATGACGCGCCCGCCGAATCCGATAACTTTTCCACGGCTGTCCATAATCGGAAACATGACACGATTCCAGAATTTATCGTACATACCATGTTTTTCATCCACCTGCATAAGACCGGATTCTTTCAGCAGAGCATCGGAATAACCTTTGTTCTTCAGATATCTGTAAAGCTCATGTCCCGTCTTCCCGGAATATCCGAGACCAAACTTCTGAAGCGTCTCCATGGATAACTGTCTTCCCAGCAGATAGTCAAGTCCCAGCTTTCCTTCCGGTTTCCGCAGCAGGTAATAATAGTAGCTGGCTGCTACCTTATTAACCTCCAGAATCCGGCTTTTTAAGTCCTCCTGTTCCCGCTCTTCCCTGGATACATTTCTCTCCGGCAGTTCAATTCCTGCCCGGTCCGCCAGCACCTTCAGTGCTTCCGGAAAGGTCAGGTTCTCATAATCCATTACAAATTTGAATACATCTCCGCCTGCTCCACAGCTGAAGCAGCGGTACATCTGTCTTGGCTGGTTCACCGACATGGATGGACTGTGATCATTATGGAAAGGACACACACCTACATAATTACTTCCCTTCCTCTGCAGTCTCACATAACTGTTGATCACATCCACAATATCGCTTCTGGATCGTATTTCCTCCACCAGCTCCTGTGAATAAAAACTCATCTTTAATACCTCCAGGCAACCGGAACGAAAAATTCCTGGAATTTTGCAATTGCATACTGATCTGTCATTCCTGATATGTAATCACAGACGCTTCGTTCCTGCGTCTCGCCGGACTGCCACATCCGTTCAATATACTCTGTGGACAACAACTCCGGATGTTCCATATAGTATTGAAACAGTTCTCTCAGAATATTCTCTGCCTTCTGTTCCTCTCCTTTGGCTCTGGGATTCGTGTATACATTTTCAAACATATACTTCCGCATCCCTCGAAAGGCAAATTCCACATCTTCCGACATCTGAATATCCGGTTTATCCTTGCTCTGATTTACAATATCATGAATCAGTGTATTCAGTCTCTCTCTGGTCGAATGCCCCAGAATATCCGTGTAGGTATCCGGAAGATCTTCTTCCCTGATAATTCCCGCGCGGATACTGTCATCCACATCATGATTGATATAGGCAATCTTGTCCGCATAGCGAACCACTTTTCCCTCCAATGTGGAAGGGTTCCCGGATAGCTGATGATTCAGGATACCGTCCCTGACTTCCCATGTCAGATTCAGTCCCCTGCCTCCTTTTTCCAGCTTCTCCACAATTCGAACACTCTGTTTCTGATGGGCAAAACCTTCACTGAAAATCTTATTCAGTGCCCGCTCCCCGGCATGACCGAAAGGCGTATGTCCCAGATCATGTCCAAGTGCGATGGCCTCTGTCAAATCTTCATTCAACCTCAGCGCACGGGAAATCGTCCGTGCCGTCTGTGACACTTCCAGTGTATGCGTCAGACGCGTACGATAATGATCCCCCTGAGGTGTAAGGAATACCTGCGTCTTATGCTTCAGTCTCCGGAACGATTTACAGTGCAGGATGCGGTCGCGATCCCTCTGGTACACCGGCCTGATATCACACTCGGGTTCTTCCCTGTCACGGCCTCTGGAATCACAGCTGCAGGATGCATACGGACTTAAGTATGTTTTTTCCCATAGCTCCGTACTTTCACGAATAGTCATACTGATCCCTCCTTCGACAAAAGCGGTTAAAAAGTATCCTCTATATATAAATTACTGCGTTGAGCCCAAAAATCCTTCTTTTTTTTAAACTTTTTTTATTTTTTCCAAATTTTAATAAAAACCGGCCACAATCGGTCCCACAATCACGGTCAGGATACCGGTTACGGCGATGGCAAGGCTGCTCATGGCTGCCTGAATCTCTCCCAGCTCCAATGCCTTGCTGGTACCGATGGCATGGGAAGCTGTTCCCAGCGCCAGCCCCTGTGCGACCGGATCTTCAATATGGAAAATCTTAAATACGGTCGTTGCAATCACAGCGCCCAAAATTCCCGTGATAAATACTGCCATAACTGTTACTGCGGCAATGCCACCCAGCTCTTCGCTCATTCCCAGGGCAATTGCAGTGGTAATGGACTTCGGAACCAGAGATGCATAGATACTGGTATCCAATGCAAACAGCCTGGACATGGCAAAAATCATAATGGCACATGCCACGGTTCCGGAAATGATACTGATCAGGATTGCTCCTGCATATTCTTTCAGAAGTTTCATCTGCCGATACAGCGGGACTGCCAGACAGACGGTGGATGGTGTCAGAAAATAATTAATGTATTTTACGCCAGTTTCATAAGACGCATACTGAGTTCCCGTCAGTTTTAAAAATACAATGATAAAAATAATGGTTAAAAGAAGCGGATTGCACAGGGTGCTTTTCGCTTTTTTTGCAATCTGTGATGAAATCCAGTAACCAAAAAGGGTAATAAAAAATCCAAAATAAGCAGAACTCTGCACTACACTATTCATTGATCTCTTCCTCCAGTCTCTCTTCTTCCAGTCTTCTCTTTTTAATCACCAGGAACTGTGCGATCAGTCCAGTCAGTATCATGACAAAAACCATGCTGACTATGGAAATTATGACAATTCCAAGAAGAGAATCTTTCATCAATCCGAAGGATTCCATCAGTGCTACTCCGGGGCCTACGAATACCAGCGGCATGGCTGCCAGCATAAAATCTGCGGTCTCCTGAATCTGATTCAATCTGATCACTTTCGTGCAGAGACAGATCAGCAAGATTACCATTCCATAGACGCTGGCCGGTACCGGGAGCGGCAGCAATGTGTTCAAAAGTTCTCCGGCAAAGGAGATTCCGCCAATAATCATCACCTGATATGCATATTTCATAATCTGTCTGCCGGACCTTTCACTTTTGTCCGGCAATTCCTCCTGTCTTTTATGCTCTATTTTATCTTTGGATAATTTTTTCTGCCTACCATATATTTTCTCATGTAGGCAAATGTCTTTTCCTCTCCCTTTTTGTCCAGCATTTTTAAGATATACTCCAGAAGCGCCCTGGTTTCCGGATGAATCATATAGCCATCTTTTCCCATCTCATAATATTTGAGTGGTGAATGCTGTGTGTATGCTGTCCCCTCATAGACTTTCGATGCTGCAATTCTGTCCATAATCATCTCATTGACATACTTTAACGGCATCTTCATTCCGGTCATCCCCTTGACCGGTCCTGTACTGTAATCAATCCAGTACTCATAATGATGCTTGTTTCTTCCTTTGTGGTGAAGCCACGCTGCGGAATAGCCCTTATCTTCTCTCTCCGCATTGTTCGGACTTCGATATCCCTGATAATACTTCACGCCCTGCCAGAATTCTGACGGGGAATATTTGGAAAGATCATGGGTGAGTCCCTGCCAGTACATGCCCACCTTAAAACAATGTCTGGCAACCATAATCTTATGTTCCGTAATCGTGTGGAAATGTCTCCATATATTAATCAGCTGCATCTTTTCTACCTGCCATAATCATAATTGTCCGCGGGGCCACTTTTACAGTCTTTTCCCCTGCCAGCTCCGGCTTCCTGCCTTCCGGGAAAAAGCACTGTCCCTCGCATCCGGTATCTGCAATGACTTTCCAGAATTTTCCTGATGGAAGTGTCGGCAAAGCCAGTTCCTGTGATGTCGTGTGCATATTGCAGACTACATACAATGTCTCGCCTCCGGTATGGCATCCGGCATAAAGAATTCCCACATGTCTGCTCCCGCCTTCAAAATCACCATACCAAGCTTTTCTTCCATGATAAGAAAGATCCGGCATACCCTTCGCTCCCGTATCGTGCATCGTATATGCCCTATTTCTTCCAAAAGCAGGATGTGTCTTTCGAAACTCTATTGCATCTTTTGTAAAATTCTGCAGGTTCTTTCCACTTTTTGTTTTCGGCCACTGGATCCAGGAAAGTTCATTGTCCTGGCAGTAGACATTATTATTTCCCTGCTGGGAATTCTCCATCTCATCCCCACCATAGACAGCAGGAACTCCCTGGGAAAGCAGCACCAGCAGAAGCGCGTTCCGAAGCTGCCTTTCCCTGAGCTTCTTCAGCTTCCGCGCCGCAGTCTGACCTTCTTCCCCATAATTGTAGCTGCAGTTATAATCACTGCCATCCCGGTTGTCCTCACCGTTAGCTTCATTATGTTTGCTCTCATAAGACACTGAATCCATCAGCGTAAAGCCATTGTGTCCTGCCGCATAATTGACCGGAATCACCTGCTCCGGATTCTGACGCATTTTTTCCATCAGCTCCTGCAGCGCTCCTTCGTCCCCTTTCAGGAACCGACGCAGCTTCATCATGAAATCATCATTGCATTCCATCAGATGACGAAATCCCGGCTGATCTTCTTGGTCATAAATATGTCCGGTATCAAAATATTCGCTTAAGATCTTCGTCTTCGCCAGAAGCGGGTCTGACGCCAGAAGCGTGGTAAATACGGTGTCACTGTTAATCTGGACACCATCAATATGGTATTCCTTCACCCAATGGCGGATACAATCCAGTACAAGTCCCGGTCTGATTCCTTCCGGAAAGTAAAATTCCAGAATCAGTTCGATGCCATTTTTATGCAGTTCCCGCACCAACATTTTCAATTCTTTCACCGGATCCCCGGATGCGCTGTAAGATGCTTTCGGTGCAAAATAATATGCTTTTCCATATCCCCAGTAATTGATCCTCTCACCCATGCCTTTACGGACCGGCATATGCTTTTTCGCCGCATGTTCTTCTCTGATCTCGGCAAATTCATATACTGGCATCAACAAAAGCTGTGTAATACCCAGTTTTTTCAGGTAGGGAATCTTTTCCCGGATGCCAGCAAAGGTTCCCGGATGACGGACACCGGAACTTGGATCCATAGTAAATCCCCGGACATGGGTTTTGTACAGCACACACTGTTCCACCGGCAATGCCAGAGGATGATCCCCTGCCCACGAAAAAGATTCAAACCGGGTCTGACAGCGAAGCTTTTCTTCTTCCACCGCTTTTCCCCAGATCTCTCTTCCCCGTATGAATGCCGCATAGGGATCCTGTACGACTTTTCTGTCTATCTTATAGTTGTATTCATATTCCTGCACCGGCAGACCTTCCAGCCCCATGGCACAGATCTCTCCGAATCTCATATCATCTGTGAAACCCAATTCCAGTTCCGGCTCGTCCATACCTTTCCGGTACAATAGCAGACTGCAGTCTTTTCCGTCCTGCACTGCCACCGCAAAATTAAGTTCTCTTCCTGCCCTGGTAACCCCAAGCTTTTCCGGGTTTCCGGGCCTGATGCGATCCTTCCACATGTTCTTATCCTGTCCTCTCAGCAATCGCCATTTTACCCAATTATAAGTATTATACCATTGCCGGGCACGGTTTGCAAATGCAAAAAGAGCAGGCATCTCTGCCCGCTCTTTCTGCGAATGGTTTTGATCTAAAAGAAAGATTTGATTAACCGCAAATTCCACGTTTCAGACCCTGGATCATGTACATTCCTGCAACTGCTCCCTGATCTGCAACACCTGCTGCTTTCGCTGCAAATACTGCAGCTTTACCAAATTTCGGAACCATGTCTTTGGTTGCTTCCACACCTGCAGCTGCTCCCTGGCACGCTGCCTCAATCACTTCTTCCATTGTCTTTCCGACTGCTGCTGCCTCTGCTGCACTCTTTGCACCTGCATCTACAGAATCCAGAATGGTTCTGTCACCCAGCTCACATTTGCCTCTCTTCTTAATACCTGCTGCAAATGCGGTCAGATATACCGAAAGCTCTTCTGCACCAAACTCTGTCTTTCCTTTCAGTGCTTTTCCGCCTTCCATCACGCCGCTGCTCATCAGAGTTCCCATGGTACTAGGTACCAGGCCTGCCATCTTCATGCCAGCCTTCATCAAAGTCTTGCCAATGTCTCCCGGCTCGGTGTTCTCTTTAATCAGCTGAGGAAGTGCTCCATAACCTTTGTCCATGGTAAGTCCAAGATCACCATCTCCCATCTTGGCATCCATATCACAAAGTTCTTCTTTTTTTTCAGCAAACATTGATGCAACTCCGGCAAACAATTCCGGCAGCTGCTCTGTTGTAAATTTCTCCATGATCAAAAATCCTCCTCAAATTCGGTCTTAAGCCTGAGTGTAGAACGGAGTCTTCACTGGCATATCAATCCATTTCTTCATCTCATCATCTACTTTGCAGATACTGATGGAAGCTCCTGCCATCTCCATACTGGTTGCATATTCGCCGACGAATGTACGATAGGTCTTGATTCCCTTCTCATCCAGAATCTTACGAACACTTCCGGACAGAATATAAAGCTCTTCAATACTGGTAGCGCCAAGTCCGTTAACCAGAACGCAGATTTCTTCGCCTTCTTTTACCGGCATATCATCAAGCAGAGTCTTCATGCTCTCTTCTGCCAGCTCATCTGCAGTCTTGATCGGTCCGTTCCACACGCCCGGCTCACCATGGATACCCATACCCATAGCCATCTCATTTTCTCCAAGAGTGAAGTTGGAATGTCCAACCTCCGGAATAATACACGGAGTCAGTGCAAAGCCAACAGTTCTTGTATTATCTTTTGCTTTCTGCGCTGCAGCCAGAACCTCATCAAGGGTTCCCATCTCTGCTGCTTTTGCTCCTGCGCATTTGTACATAAAGAAGATTCCTGCAACGCCACGGCGGGTATCCGGATTTGCGTTACTGTTGACATCATCTGCGCCAACGATGCTTCTGGTCTCGATGTCATCCATTTCGCACATCTCGGCAGCCATGTCAAAGTTCATGATATCTCCGGTGTAATTGCCGTACAGATACAGGATACCTGCGCCGGCTTCTACTTCTTTGCTGACATTATAGATCTGCTCAGCGGACGGGCTCTGGAACACACCACCAACTCCGCAGCCATCAAGAAGACCATCCCCTACATAACCAAGGAACAGTGGAAGATGTCCGGTTCCTCCTCCGGTGATAATGGCAACCTTGCCATCTTTTTTATTTGCGGTACAGTAGCAGCGAAGATCGCCTTCAACATACTTTACCTGATCCGGATGTGCTGCGTAGATACCTTTCAGCATATCGTCAGTATAGTTTTCCGGTGCATTGATAATCTTTTTCATTTTTATAAGCCTCCTGCTTTTATTGTTGTCAATTACTCTACATTGTCAATCCAAGTTCTTCCGGGATGGAAGCGAAATAGATATCATCATGACTGGTATTATTTTTAAAGATACATGCGCTCATGACTTCTTTTCCAACTGCAAACGGCACTGCATGCCATACAGACGGTTTCAGGGAGATTCCGAATCCTGCCGGAATGTAGAAAGCTTCCACATTCTCTGCCTTGAGGTCTCCTGCCGGAGCCATACCCACAATCAGGTCACCATCCATAGCCAGAAGGTTCTCTGTCGTATGGTCATGTGCCTCAAAATCTTTCAGCACAAACTCATGCGGGATGACTTTCATCAGGTTGATGGAAGTCGGATTGTCAATCACTACTACCTGCGGATACCAGAGATGGGATGCCGGATTTCCTCCTGCCTCGCGTCCTTCAATGGTAAGTACCTCGCCGTACGGGGCAAATGCCTCTTTTGTCAGTTTTTTCACTTTGATTGTTTTCATGATGCAGCACACACCTTTCTTCATTTAGATTTGATATAAGCTAAGCCGCTTTTTTCTTTGCTGCCCGTTTGTCCAGATATACATCCAGCAGAAGCGCTGCTACAAGCAGGCATCCGTTTACAAATGTCTTTGCGTTGTCATCCATATGCAACAGACCAAATGCGTTGGCAATCATCTGCAGAAGGATCGTAGCCAGTGCCACGCCTGTTACACGTCCTTTTCCACCATCCGGATGGATTCCACCAAGAACGACGATCAACAGAGTCAGAAGTGTATAGGTAGAACCATTAGAACTCTTCGCACTGTTCAAATGGCTGGTAATCAGGATTCCGGATACGCCGCCCAGAATACCGCTGAACATATGTGTCATAATGGTTACGCGTAAAGTATTGATTCCGCTGTATCTGGATGCTTTCGCATTACTTCCCAGGAAATAGATCTCATTACCGAAGACAGTACTTCTCATAACAAATGCTACCACTGCCACTACAATGATGTAGATAAACAGTACATACGGAATTCCGGCAACTGTGCCGTTTGCAATATTTTTGAAAGCATCACACATACCGTTGATTGCCGGACCTCCGGTAATTCCATAAGCAAGACCGGTGTAAAGCTGCAGTCCGCAGAGCGTTACCAGCATGGCCGGAATATTGAAATATCCGATGATAAATCCGTTGAAAGCACCACAGGCGCCACCTACTACAAGCGCTGTTACAATTGCAACCAGAATTGCCGAAATTGCCATGCCTTCGCCGCCTTCTGTCATTTTGGTAACAATCATGGCTGCCAGTACACCGGTAAAGTTCATAATTCCTACCAGGGACAGATCAATACCGCCGGCGATCATGCACACCATCATACCAAACGCAAGAATACCATATTCCGGGAACTGGAAAATCATGGATTTTGCATTTTTCAATGTAAAATAGTTACCCGGCTGAAGAATTGCCATCAGGATCAGGGCCAGCACCATCAGTCCAACTATGGTCAGAATATGGGTGTCCGGCGCCGTTTTATGTAAAGCTTTGTTTTTCATATCCGTACACCTCCTTAAACCTTACCCATTTTTTCGATACGTTTTGCCTGTACAGAAGAAAGAACTGCACCAAGAAGCAGTACCAGGCCTACTGCGAATGTCTGCCAGCAGGTCGGAACACCCAGCATGTTCAGGTTGTTCTGTACCAGCGTGATCAGAAGCACACCGAGGATGGTTCCTCCTACACTTCCGTGTCCGCCGGTCAGACGACATCCTCCTACAACACATGCAGCGATGATGATCATCTCTTCTCCCATCAGAGCGGTAGTCGTACTGGAGTGCATCAGCGTTGTGTAGATCATGGCAGTTGCACTTGCCATAACACCACAGAAAATGTATGCGATAAACTGAAGTTTTCTTACATTAAAGCCTGCAATTCTTGCAGCATTACTGTCGCCACCAATCGCATAGATTCCTCGTCCCAGCATGGTATATTTCATTACCAGTGCCACTACAATACACAGAATAACCGGAACCAGGAACAGTGCAGTCAACGGATAGTTAAATCCGGTGTTCGGATCCACATAAGTCAGTAAATTCACGCTGTAGACAGCTTCCAGAGAAGACGGAAGAGTTGTGAACTCTCTGGTACCAAGAAGCATGATCAGTCCTCCGGAAGCCACACTGCTGGTAGCCAGCGTTGCAATCAGCGGCGGAAGTTTCAGGTAAGATACCAGCACTCCGTTCAGAATACCGAAGACTAGTCCGATCAGCATTGCCAGTCCGAAGAAAAACAACGCATTGTCGGGCCCCATGTCATTGTTATAAAGATACAGCGGCACATACATAGCCACACATCCGACTGCGGGGAAAGATACATCGATTCCTCCGGAAATGATGACGATCATCTCACAGATTGCAAAACACATGGTAAAAATACCGGCACGGCAAAGGTTAATCAGCGTTGCCGGACTGATAAATGCCGGCTGACGGATTGCCGCCACGATACAGAATACAACCATAACGTAGATCAGAATCATCGGAGTACTGGTTATGGCTAATTTCCAATCCCGTTTCCTTCTCATTCTTTTGCTCCTCCTTTCGTGGCACCGACCAGAATATTTCCAAGAGTTCTCTCATCAATGGAATTATCCATGCTGCCGGAAAGTTTTCCGTCACGCATTACCACGATTTTATTACAATTCTGAACCAGCTCCGGCAGATCGTCGGAAATAATAATGATTCCAACACCTTTCTTTGCCAGTCCATGAAGAATTTCATGAATTTCCGCTTTTGCTCCGATATCCACACCAACGGTCGGACCGTCCAGAATGAAGAGCTTCGGATTGGTATTCAGCCATTTTGCAATAACGACCTTCTGTGCATTACCGCCGGAAAGTGTACGGACTGCAGGTTTCGGTGACGGAGCCTTGATTTCAATCTCCTTAATCCAGTGATTAGTAGTATCCTCCATCTCCTTCTCGTCCAGCTTTCCGCCCTTCATATATTTACGGATAGATGCTGCGATCACATTGTCCTGAATAGATTTCTCCATAAAAAGTCCCTGAGTCAGACGATCTTCCGGTACATAACCGATCTCATTTGTCATAGCATCCTTGACGCTCTTAATCTCAATTTCTTTTCCATTCAGGAAAATCTTACCGGATTCTGCAGGTGCAATTCCGAACAGAGCTTCTCCAATTTCACCACGGCCACTTCCCAAAAGTCCCGTGATACCGAGTACATCTCCTTTATGAAGGGTAAAGGACACATCCTCAAATGCGCCTTTACGGCTCAGATGCTCCACTCTTAATACTTCCTCTCCACTCTCTTCCGGTGTATATTTGGTCTCCACAATATCGCGGCCAGTCATATCTTTCGTAAACCGTGCCTGGTCATATTCTGAAATATCACCGCTGGAGATGTAAGTACCGTTTCTAAGAATCGTCAAACGGTCTGCAATGCGGTAAATCTCATCCAGTTTATGGTTTACAATCATAATGGCAATTCCTTTTTCTTTCAGGGCACGCACAATATCCCACAACTTGTCTACCTCTCTTGCGGTCAGTGCTGTGGTCGGCTCATCCAGAATCAGAAGTTTTGCATCATTGATAATCGCACGGCAGATAGCTACCATCTGTTTGTTTGCAACAGACAGACGCTCCAGTTTAATATCAGGATCAATATCTGCTCCAACCTGTTCCATGGCTTTTGCTGCCACTTCATGAATCTGTTTCCAGTTTACAAATTTTGATTTATTTTTCAGTTCCCCATTCAATGCAATGTTTTCTGCAACTGTCAGATTAGGAAATACAGCAAAATCCTGGTAGATAACTTGGATTCCTCTGTTAATTGCATCCATGGGTTTCATATTTTCGACTTTTTCTCCATCAATCCAGATGGAACCTTCATCCGGGTGATGTACACCGGATATTGCTTTAATCAGTGTAGACTTACCACAGCCATTTTCTCCGGCCAGACAGTGAATCTCACCCTTTCTGATTTCAAGGTCAACACCTTTTAATGCGTGAACACCGCCAAATGACTTTTTCACGCCTTCCAATTTAAGGAAAACTTCCTCAGACATGCTCCGGCTCCCCTCTTTCTGCTATCTTATCTTTTCTCAAAACCATAATTTATTACGTAAATATTCCATTTTACGTATCAGAGCCCTTGCGGCACTGCTGCCACAGGGGCTCTGGCTACATCATTCATTCATATGTAACTGCCGCTACCTTTGTATTGCATTTTAGAAATCGTACTCGTCCATGTTATCTTTGGTAACATCAACACGTGCATTTCCGTAGAGAACAGTTCCATCTGCGGTCAGACTCTCATATCCTTCTACATTCAGAGCATCCGGAGCTTCACCGTTATCAAGGACATCAATAGCAAGCTCGATCATAGCCTGTCCAGCTTTTGCCGGATCCCATACGGAGAATGTATTGATAACGTCTTTTTCTACATAGTTACGAGCGATAGAAGTCATAGAAGTACCAACAACTGCTACTTTACCGGTCAGACCAAGTTCATCAACTGCCTGTGCTGCACCAACTACGTCAGTAGATGCAGAACCTTCGATTGCAGTGATATCCGGGTTAGCCTGCAGAAGCTCTTTGGTCTGGTTGTAGGAAGAAGTAGTATCATCACCGGTCTCATAACGGCCAAGTTTCTTCATATTGGTATTAGCTGCGAAATACTCGTCAGCTGCGTCACACCACTCGTTGTGGGAAACACTGTTCAGGTCTCCAACGAACTGGATGTAAGTTCCTTCTCCTCCGGTAATATCAGAAATAGCCTCAGCGAAGTGTGTACCATAATCAGCATTTACGAATGCCTCGATATCATAATCGAAGTATTTCGGATCCATGGAAGATGCCTCATGAGTGATAACTACGATACCCTGCTCACGTGCTTTCTCAAGTACCGGTGCAAGAGACTCGGAGTCAAACGGTACTACACAGATTGCATCCCAATCCTCAGCAAGCATCTGCTCTACGATACCAGCCTGGTCAGCACCTTCTGCTGATCCACGGTATACATAATCTGTTCCGTTCTCTTTGTTGTAATCGTTAACGCCTTCCTCCATACGCTGGAACCATCCGATGTTGGTCATCTTCGGAACAACGGCAATCTTGTAATCTCCACCTTTGGATTCTTCTGCTGCTGCATCTGCAGAAGTATCTGCGGTATCAGCTGCCTCGGTGCTGTCACTTGCTGCTGTGCTGGAATCAGAAGAACTGCTTCCGCATCCTGCCATCATCGTTGCTGTCATGGCAACTACCATTCCCAGTGCTAATAAACTTTTTCTTTTCATGTGTCAAACCATCCTTTCATTGTTATTATATAGAGCACCCGGTCATCTCCCTCCCTAAGGAGAACACAGGTGCCTGACACCTTTTCAATAAGCCTGCACTTCTGAAAGTACCGGTATGGACGGGGCTGCGCCTCGTCTTGTAACTGCAATCGCAGAAGCTTTCGCTGCCTGATCCATTGCTTCTTTTGCGGAAAGTCCGCTTAAAATTCCTCCGATGAAGTATCCGGTAAAGGTATCACCGGCTGCTGTGGTATCCACTGCCTGTACTTTGTAAATCGGCTGAATTACTGTTTCTTCATGATTCTTAAATACAGAACCCTCACTTCCCATGGTCAACACAATGGATGCATGCGGAAACCTTTCCAGAAGCTGTCCTGCGATCACTTCCCAGGTCTCATCTCCGGTCGTTTCTTTTCCAAGAATCTGAGATGCCTCTACTTCATTTAATAAGAAGTAATTCACTGTGTCCAGCGGAAGTGTGGAAATCTTTTCATTCATAGGTGACGGATTCAGCACGGTCACAAGTCCTTTTTCATGTGCCTTCTCCATAATGTAAGCAAGTTCATTAATCTCATTCTGCAGTACGATGTAATCACCTTTTTCAAAGTGTGCCATTACTTCGTCTACCTGTTCTCTTGTAATTGCCTGATTGGCTCCTCCATAGAGAAGAATGCAGTTATCACCGCTCTTATCATTCTGTATTATGGCATTTCCGGTTCTCACTTCATCAAGAACCTTCACATATTCTGTATGAACGCCTGCATCTTTCAGCATGTCCAGCAGAAACATTCCATCCTGTCCAATGGCACCTGCATGATAAACTTCCGTACCGGCTTTGGCCAGAGCTACGGACTGATTCAGTCCTTTTCCTCCTCCATATACACCCAGTCCGTCAGAAGAAAGTGTTTCGCCCTTTTTCACAAAATGCTCAACCTTATATGTATAATCTATATTCAATGATCCAAAACAAAGCACTTTCATTTTCATACCTCGTAAATAATGTCAGGAAAAAAATTTTCCTAAAACATTTTCGTTAAATTGAATATATCACTTTGCACAATGATTGTCAATATATTTAATTTTATTTTTGCACCTTGCATTATCGACAAATTCGGATATAATTATTTTTATGTGAAAAATGTATCATATAACAGATCAGGGGTATTTTTATGACGATTAAGGAAATTGCACAACTGGCCGGTGTATCTGTATCGACTGTTTCAAAAGTAATGAATAATAAAGATTCCAGCATCAGTGCTGAGACCAGAGAGCGTGTTCTTCAGACAGCAAAACAGTTTAACTATGTTCCGTATGCCGGCTCTGCCACGGGTGACACCAAGTCATTTCTTCTTGGA
This sequence comes from Hominiventricola filiformis, assembly GCF_020686965.1. Taxonomy (NCBI): domain Bacteria; kingdom Bacillati; phylum Bacillota; class Clostridia; order Lachnospirales; family Lachnospiraceae; genus Hominiventricola; species Hominiventricola filiformis. The sequence continues at coordinate 67,831 of NZ_JAJEPS010000001.1, forward strand.
GTGATCTTTTCCTCATCCAACGCCCTGAAAATGATTGACGGCATTCTCGATGCCGCACAGGCGCAGGGATATCAGGTCATCACCTTCAAAACATATGGAGATCAGGCAGAAGAAGAGAATGCCATTGCAGCTTTCTGCAAAAATAATATCGATGCCGTACTGTGGCAGGCGACGGAATCTGTCAGCCCCAAACTCAAGAAAAAACTTCGTTGCCATAATATCCCCTGCCTGTTTCTTCCATCTGCCAGTAATTTCTTCAAGACAGACGATGTTGATTTCAGCCGCATCGGATATACGGCTGCGGAAAGCTTTATTCGGACTGGTCACAAAAAGATTGCTTTTCTTTCTGCCTCCTCTTTCTACAGTGATTCTTTCTTTAAAGGATATAAAGAAGCGCTCTTTAATGCCAATCTGTCATTTCAAGAATCCTTCCTGTTCCATCAGATTGACGAACTGCTGCTGACCCGAATCGCATCGGGTTTTATTTCCGCCATCTTTGTTCCTGACTGCCTGGATGCGGTAAAACTGTACGACATTCTTACACGCCGTCATTATCGGATCCCCCGTGATCTCTCCATGATCACCACCAAAGATGATCGGACCGAGACAGCCCTGATTCCACAGATTTCTTCCATTGACATACCTTATTATTCTTTCGGACAGCATCTGGTCCGGAATCTAATCGCACTTCTGGAACAGAATGTGGAACCTGATGATTTTAAGTTGAGATGCCAGCTGAAAAATAAAGTTTCCGTCTGTCCTCCAAGGCCGTTACAGAAAAAACATATGACCGTCATCGGCAGTATTAATATTGACAATTATCTGACCGTCAATCAGCTGCCTATCTCCGGAATGACCAGTACCGCGTCCACCCTCGCTCTCTACCCGGGTGGCAAGGCAGTCAATATGGCCATCGGCGTATCCCGCCTTGGTGCGGAAGCCAGTGTGCTGGGAGCAATTGGAACAGATCTTGATTCTGACCTGATTTTCACTTCATTGGAAGAACATGATATCATGACTGACAAGCTACTCCGTTTTTCTGACACTCCTACTGGCCGCGCCTTCATCTTTGTACAGCCGGATGGCGACTCAACAATCTCTATTCTGACCGGAGCCAATGATCTGTTGGAAGCTCATCATGTGACTGAGAACGAAAAAATTTTTGATAACTGTTGCTGCTGTCTGTTGCAGACTGAGGTTCCGTCTCCACCACTGATTGCAGCCGCCAAAATTGCGCATGAAAGAGGAATTCCCGTGATTCTGAAACCCTCCTCTCGTATTTCTCTGGAACCGGAACTGTTAAAATACACCGATATTATCGTTCCCAACCAGAATGAGATGAAGACCCTGGCACCCGGAAATGACTTTGAGGAACGTACACAGTACTTTCTGGACGCAGGCGTGTCCATCGTCATCGTCACCATGGGTGAATATGGATGCACACTGAAAACCCGGGAGGCTGAAAAGCATTTTGATATTCCCTGCAGTTTTATCTCCGTGGACAACACTGGAGCCGGCGACGCGTTCATCTCCGCTCTGGCTGTCTATCTTCAGAGCGGCTATGAACTGGAAGCAGCCATTCGGATCTCCATGTATGCTGCAGGTTTCTGTATTTCCAGAGAAGGTGTTGCACTGTCTATGATCGACAAAAACACTCTGGAATCCTTTATCAGGAAAAAAGAGCCCGATCTTTTACACAATTAATTTTATGCAAAAAGGGACTGTTGCTTCACAACAGTCCCTTTAGATATCTATTCTGTTTTTTCTGCTTTCTTCTCTTCTTTCTTCTTTTTTCGTCCTTTTCGGATCTTCTTCACTATCAATACTGCAATCACAATGATCACCGCCCAGACTATGAGGATTGGCAGGGAACCAAGTACTACGATAACAAATCCCCGTATATCTCTGCCTACTGTATAAAGACTGTTGCCAAACCGGTCTTTGATCTCACCGAAGAAGCTCTTTTCGCCGGTATCGGTGACCCGTTCCACTTCGTCCACATCCACATTAACCGTACTGTAGTCAATCTGGTTATCCAACAGCCGAAGCTGACTTCCGTAATTTTCCAGTTCATACCGCACATCAGAGAGCTTGCTCTCAATGGCCAGCAGATCTTCCATATTTTCTGCCTGCGCAAGAAGTTCCAGAAGACGCTCCTGCTCTGTCTCCAGTGCTTTCTTACGACTTTCCACATCCACATACTGGAGAGTTACATCCTCTACAGATTCATTTTTCTGGGTTACATTTCCAAGTTCACTCACGATATCCACAAACTGATCCAGCTGCTCTGACGGGATCCGGATGGTATAGCTTGCATACCGGGTACTCTGATGATAGTAACTGTTTCCGCTGATCGAGGAATTTTCAATATAGCCTCCCAGTTCTGTGGTTTTTGCGCTTAAATCACTTAATACAGAATCAAATTCTGTAGTCTGTAAGGACAGATAAATGGTCCTGATCAGTTTCCGTCCGTTCTCGACCGTAGGCTCCAGTCCATTCTCTGAGGTAATGCCACTTCCACTGTCCATGGCCGTTTCTTCATAGGCATCTTCGGACAAATCTTCTTCATACTGACTTCCCGCATAAGCCGTGTCCATGGCAGCACTGCTTTCCGAAACCGCATTTTTCGTCATCATCATGGACTTGCTGCCACAGCCTGCCGCTAATACCATCATTCCTGCCAGTAAGAACGCCAATACTCTCTTCTTCATATAATCCCTCCTTTACTGTCCGGAGGCTTCCGATGCCTCCTGTTCTTCCATTTTCTGTGCAAACACATCTTCAAAGGTAAATTCTGCACTGATCTGCTGTCCGTCCACATAGGCAATGAGCCGATACTCCTGTGCACCATAATCAATGTCATAATCCGTCAGGTCAATTTCCAGATTCACAGCCATCTTAGCTTCCAGCATCTTCCACTCCCGCTGCCGGTACTGTTTATGTGGAATCACATACCATGTGCTGCCGACACGAACCTCCAGATCATAGCCGTCCAGATACCGTACTGCCTCTTCTCCGGTATTTCCGATAGCCAGAACTATCATCGTGTTGTCCTCATCCTGCACCGGGCAATTCACCAGCGTTGTCAGCGTCTCCAGAAGTTCCGGCACTTCCTGCTGTACTGCAGGATAAATCATGTTGCCGCAGTAAGAAATTCCTTCCTGTGACGGATCATTAACCTCGCCCTTCTCCCACTCTTCTTCCTCCGCTGTCAGGCTCCCCGGTGCGGCATCTGCTGCTTCTTTCTGCGTCCCTGCATCTGCACTGTCTGCTGTCGCCATTGCCTCTTCGATATCCTCTGCTGCACTCTCTTCTAACACGGCATCGTCATAAGTAGAGGTATCCATAGCGGTTTCCGTTTTCACACTTTCCGAAGCAATTTCCGGATGAAACAGATCTTTTACGTTCCAAACCAGGAATCCTGCCACCAGAAAAATCAGTACTGTTGCTGCCATCTGTCCATACCGCGGTGAGAAATGTCTGCGGATCTCCCTTTCTTTTTCTTTTCGCACCGCCTCTTCCCCGTCATTTAACAGCTGATCCATCTTTTCTTCAAACGATTCTGAAAAAGTATGGCTTCTTGCGATTTCCCGTTCCGGAGGTACAAAGCTTAAATCCTCATCAAGACATTCTTCCAGTACCCGTGCAAGAAGCCTGTCTCTGTCTTTATTTCCCACGGTTTCCTCGTCCTGCTTTTTCAAGCTCCCTGCACCTCCTTTCTGATCATTTCCTGCAGCTTTTTCCTTGCCCTGAAGTATCGGATATTCACGTTTTTCGCAGAAATTCCCATCACATCGGCAATCTCCGCATCTGACATCTGGTACATAAATTTGTACTCAAATACGGTACGGTATGTATCATCCAACTCCAGCACACAGGCTACCAGTCTGTGATAGTTCTCTTTTGTCAGATAGTGATCCAGCATGTCACCTCCGACTTTGAGTTCACCATATTCTTCCGGCAGCTCCGCCTCCGGCACTTTTTTTCGCAAAATATCCACTGCCTTGCTGCGCACGATGGTCGCCAGAAAGTTCCGGGCACGGTCACTGTGAACATCCTCTATTTTGTCCATATGTCTGGTCAGTGCCAGAAAAGCCTCCTGTACCGCGTCTTCCGCCAGATGAGCGTCCTGAAGTTTCTGATTTGCCACATACCACAGAAAATGCCGGTATTGATAATAAATCTCTGTAAATTTCTGTTGTTCTTCCGGATCATCCAGAAGTGTCAGAAAGAAAAACATGTCGTATCCTCCGGTAAATGCATTTACATTAATACAAACGTGATTATTTTTTATTTTACTACACTTCCGCCGGAAAATCTTCTGAATTTCTCTTAAATATTCCTAAAGCCGGGTTCTTTTTCCAAAAACCCGGCTTTTACAACAGATAGATTTATTATTCATTCAAGGTTACAGTCTGGGGCATGGTAAATTCCACACATCCCATGGAACCCGGTGCTACGTCATACTCGTTGAAGCAGATTACTACATGGCCTTCTGCATCCACATAGAAATCCTGATCTTCTGCGATCTTGTCGAAGTTCCACTCCGGTACATCCGGATCATCCAGCCAGTACTTCACGCTCTCGTCTGTTGCCATCTGCTCCTTCATCTGTTTCTTCACTTCTTCGCTGATGGTATCCACGTAGTCATTTCCACACAGATCTTTGAGAGTCAGCTCTTTTCCGGTCAGTTTATCTACCGTGTAATGTTTGTGCTGCTCATAACCGCTGCCAGCTCCCTGATAAAGGATGAGTTCCAGAGAGAAAAGTCTGTCATTGTCTGTCAGTACCTTGCTGTCGATATAAATATCCTGGTAACCTTCTTCATTTTTCATACTCTCTTTGAACTCGTCAATGAGTTTGTTAGTTTCCTCTTCAATATCAAAATTGATGGCATCTGCAGATTTCTTTGCCTGTGCTGCCGTATCGGTATCCGTATTCCCATCTGTACTATCCTGCACTTCTACCTGCGGCACTTTTACATTGGCCATATTCCGTTCTTCGTCCACCTGATATTCTCTTACGGTTGTGATTTTAAACAGATTTCCCAGAAGTGGAATCTGCTGCATGGCTGCCGCTGCTGTCTGACTCGTATTTGGAAGGATCAGCACAATGGCCAGTACCGCTGCTGCACTTGTACATGTTTTCCATAATTTTACTTTTTTTACTTTTCTCTTATCTTTTTTAGCTCTCGCTATAGATGCTTCCATCCGCTCTTTCATATTCTCAGGCACTTTAATTTCCTCATACTCCTTTTTCCAGTTTCCCATATTCCGCCCCTCCTGTTTCCATATATTTTTTTAATTTATCCATAGCCCGGTAGAGTCTGCTTTTCACTGTATTCACATTCAAATTCATGGTTTTTCCAATATTTTCCAGTTTTTCTTCTTCAAAATACCGCAGCACGACAATTGCCCGTTCCTGATTATCCAGTTTTTCTAACGCTCTCTGAAGATCTATGTCTTCCACTTCGTCTTCTTTTCCCTGCTCCGGTAAGCTTTCCATGTCTACGGATGCCAGTTTATTTTTCTTCAAGAAGCGTAATGCCTCATTTATCACAATCTTACAGATCCAGGTATCCACATATTCCGGTTGTTTTAAAAGATCACTTTTCAGGATTGCCCGATAAGCGCCTTCCTGAACGATATCCATCGCATCCTGCTCACAAAATACATAGCTGTAAGCCATTCTATAATATTTTTCATAATTCTTTACCAGGCACTCATGCACAAGCGCCTCTTTTTCTGAAGCTTTCATATTTATCTCCTCCTTTCATTTTCTTTTATCTATTAGACCCTCGTATACAGAAAAAAGTTTCACGAATCCGTGAAACTCTTTTCTTCTTTTTCTTTCTACACCCGGATCTTCGTTCCTTTCTGATCCCGGCTTCCATTTTTCAGTTTCTGCAGTGCTACTTCTTTTTCTTTATAAAGAATATTCCGTTCTTCTCCATCTGCCAGTGCATACACCTCTTCCAGATGATCTTTGGCAGACAGCTTCATGGCACGTACGCCGATGGCTGCCTTCTTCTTCTCCGGGATTTCTTCTACAGGGAACCGTAGGAAAAATCCTTCCACAGACTGGAGCACCAGCTGGGTGTGATCTCCCACCAATCCGGCATAGAGCACCTCGTCTCCTTCATTTAACTTGGTCGCCATACTGGTTCTGGTACGCACGTCATATTCATAACCGCTGACAGTCTTGGTCATGCCGTATTTGGTCACAAAGAGCATGGTGCCAAGAATCAGGTCTTCCATGCTGCTCACGCAGACAATCCGTTCCTGTGCACTGTCAAAGTTACTGTAGTTATCAATCGGAAATGCCTTGTCACGGAATTTTCCATAGGGCAGCTCCTGTACTTTTGCCGTGTACATTTTTCCGGTGTCCGTGAAGAGACAAAGTCGGTCCGTATTGCGGCAGGTAAGCACATAACGGCTTTCGCTGTCAGCAGCCTCCTTATTTCTCTCATAGGTAGCTGTATCCACTGTTCTGCAGTAACCAAACCGGTCCATAAGAAATACCACCGGCATCTCCTCGATCTTCTTCTCCACATAGACCGCTGCCTGGGCGTTGACAATGTCTGTCTTCCGCTCTTCTCCATAGGATTTCTTATAACGTTCCAGATCCGCAATGATCACTTTCTGCATCTCATCATAATTGTTAAGAATTTCGGAATAGCGGGCAATATTTTTCATGGTCTGATCATGTTCTTTCATGAGAGCCTCGATCTCCAGACCAATAAGCTTATAGAGCCGCATTTCCAGAATCGCCGTTGCCTGACGTTCCGTGAAACGAAGTTTCTCTGCCTGCGCTTTTGACTGCTCTGATTTAAAACGGATTCCTTCCGTCGCACCACTCATGAGACAGCCTTTTGCCATTTTCAGATCCCGGCTGCCTCTTAAAATTTCTATAATCAGATCAATCACATCACAGGCTTTGATAAGGCCTTCCTGGATTTCTTTCTTATCCAGTTCTTTATTTAACAGCGTTTTGTACTTTCTCGTGTTCAGTTCAAACTGGAAATCAATGACTTGATCGAAGATCTGTTTTAGACCCAGAGTTTCCGGTCTTCCATCTGCAACTGCCAGCATATTCACACCAAACGTATCTTCCAGTCTGGTTTTCTTATAGAGCATGTTCGTGAGCTGCTCCGTGTCCGCACCCTTTTTCAGTTCCAGTACAATGCGGATGCCTTCCTTGGAAGACTGGTTGGTAATATCCACGATGTCTGTAGTCGTCTTGCTCTCCACAAGGCTTCCGATATCGTTTAAGAACTTTCCAATGTTAGCACCGATCATCGTATAGGGAATTTCCGTAATCACCAGCTGTTCTTTCCCGCCTTTTAGTTTTTCCACTTCAACACGTCCGCGGATCTTGATTTTTCCTGCACCGGTCCGGTAAATCTCCGGAAGCTCGTCTTTATTTACCACGATGCCGCCTGTAGGGAAATCCGGTCCCGGCATGATCGTGAGCAGCTGTTCCACAGTCAGTTCCGGATTCTTCATATAGGCTTCCATAGCGTCAATAGTTTCTCTCAAATTATGAGGCGGGATGCTGGTGGACATACCAACTGCGATTCCCTCGGCTCCATTGATGAGAAGATGGGGAATTCTCGCCGGAAGGACACCTGGCTCTTTCTCCGTCTCATCAAAGTTCGGCACAAAATCCACAATGTCTTTATCAAGGTCTGCCAGCAGAGCTTCCTCGCTGACTTTCTGAAGACGGGCTTCTGTATATCGCATTGCTGCGGCACCATCTCCCTCGATGGAACCAAAATTTCCATGGCCGTCAATGAGAGGCAGTCCTTTCTTGAAATCCTGGCTCATCACAACCAACGCTTCATAGATGGAGCTGTCTCCATGGGGATGGTATTTACCCATCGTATCGCCGACAATACGGGCACATTTACGGTAGGGGCGGTCACTGCGGATGCCCAGCTCATGCATATCGTAGAGAGTTCTTCTTTGTACCGGTTTTAAACCATCCCGCACATCCGGCAGAGCGCGGGCTACAATGACACTCATGGCATAGTCGATATAGGACTTCTGCATGATGTCAGAATATTCTGTTTTGATAATCATTTCTTCACTCATGAAAAGTCCTCCTTACACATCCAGCTCTGCGTCAACCGCATTGTCATAAATAAATTTCCGTCTTGGCGGCACTTCCGTTCCCATCAGCATCTCTGTTACAGAGGCAGCCAGTCTGGCGTCCTCGATCTCCACCAGGCGGAGTCTTCTGTGCTCCGGATCCATGGTCGTCTCCCACAGCTGGGAAGCGTCCATCTCACCGAGACCTTTGTATCGCTGCAGGGTAAACGCACCGGTATGTTTCTTTCTGTATTTTTCCAGGGCCTTGTCATCATAGAGGTATTCTTCCTTGCCTCTCGATGGCATGGCTTTATAAAGGGGCGGCATGGCAATGTACACATGTCCCTCATAGATCAATTCCGGCATAAAGCGGTAGAACAAGGTTAAAAGCAGCGTACTGATATGGGCGCCATCCACGTCCGCATCGGCCATAATAATAATTTTGTCGTAACGAAGCTTTGTAATGTCGAAGTCATTTCCGTATCCCTCGGAGAATCCGCAGCCAAAGGCATTGATCATGGTCTTGATCTCCGCATTGGCCAACACCTTGTCGATACTTGCCTTCTCCACGTTCAGAATCTTACCGCGAATGGGAAGAATGGCCTGATAGGTCCGGTTTCTTGCCGTCTTGGCAGAACCGCCTGCCGAATCTCCCTCCACGATAAAAATCTCGCATTTGGAAGCATCCCGGCTCTCACAGTTGGCCAGCTTTCCATTGGAATCAAAGGAAAATTTCTGTTTCGTCAGAAGGTTGGTTTTTGCACGTTCCTCTGTTTTTCGGATCTTCGCCGCTTTCTCAGCGCAGCCAATGACCGTCTTTAAGGTCTCCAGATTCCGGTCAAAATACCGCTGAATCTCTTCTCCCGTCACCTTCGCAGTGGCCTTGGATGCATCCTGATTGTCAAGTTTGGTTTTGGTCTGTCCCTCAAACCTAGGTGCCGGATGCTTGATGGAGATAACTGCCGTCATACCATTTCTGACGTCTGCTCCGGTAAAGTTCACATCTTTGTCTTTCAAGACCCCCAGTTCTCTGGCATAGGAGTTGATCACAGTGGTAAAGACCGTCTTAAATCCCGTAATATGGGTGCCACCCTCTGCATTATAAATATTGTTGCAGAATCCAAGAACATTTTCATGGAACTCATTTACATACTGAAATGCTGCTTCCACAGTGATGCCGTCACTCTCCCCCTTGAAATAGACCACATCATGAAGTGCTTCCTGGGATTTATTCAGATCCTTTACGAATCCTACCAGCCCGTCCGGCTCATGGTATACGATATGTTCTACTTCCGAACCTCTCCGGTCTTCGAAAATGATGGTCAGTTCCGGATTCAAATAGGCCGTCTCATGCATGCGGCTCTTGACTTCCTCTGCCTTAAAACGAGTTTTTTCAAAAATCTCCGGATCCGGCAGAAAGTTAATCTTTGTTCCGGTCTTTCTTGTCTTTCCGATGATCGGAAGCAGACCATCGATCAGTTCAATCGTTGGATTTCCTCTTTCATAATGGTCATGATGGATATAACCGTCCCTGGATACTTCAATATCCAGATAGGTGGACAGAGCATTGACCACAGAAGAACCTACTCCATGAAGTCCACCGCTAGTCTTATATACGGAATCATCAAATTTTCCGCCTGCATGAAGTGTCGTAAATACCAGACGTTCTGCTGACATTCCCTTCGCATGCATGCCTACCGGAATTCCCCGGCCGTTATCTGCCACCGTGCAGGAACCATCCTTTTCCAGATACACCTCGATCTGGCTGCAGAAGCCTGCCAGATGTTCATCCACTGAATTATCTACAATCTCGTAAATGAGATGATTCAAGCCTTTGGTAGAAACACTTCCGATGTACATACCGGGACGCTTCCGAACTGCTTCCAGTCCCTCCAGGACAGAGATACTGTCCGCATCATAGGTGCTGCTTTTTGCCATATTTTTCTACTCCTTTATAACACAGCAGAGCCGCAGAAGGATATCGATCTGCGGCAGTTACTGAAATTTTACATTATTTACATGGAAACACGTTCTGCGATTTCCGCCATCTTCGCTTTGTTGAGGCGGGTGTCACCTTTTACTCTGGAATAGGACAGATATCCGTTCATGCGGTCGATCTTGGTCAGATTCCTGCTTCCGCATTTCGGGCAGACCTCCATATCCAGTTCCTGATACCCACAGTCATCGCAGTAGGCCAGAGACAGGTTCACGCCTTCATAAAACCCTTTCTTCATGGCTCTCCGCACCAGAGTACGGATGGCTTCTTTATTATATCCTACCGGATAACGGACATACTGGATCTTTCCGCCATTGCACAGCTCCCAGAACCGTCCTTCTTTGTCCTGTTTCTCGATAGGTGTCATATTTTCCGTTACATGGCAGTGGAAACTGTTGCTCACATACGGGCGGTCAGATACATTTTCCACGATACCGTATTTCTTACGGAACTGTTCAATCTGCAGGCCACACAGACTCTCTGCCGGGGTTCCGTAGATCGCATAGAGAATACCGTCCTCTTCCTTGTACTCGTTGACCTTCTTGTTAATGTATCTCATAACCTCCAGGGCAAACTCTCCATCCTCACGGATGGATTTTCCATTGTACAGCTCCTGCAGCTCATTAAGGGCAGTGATGCCAAAGGAAGCGGTCATAGGTTTCAGAAGAGGCTTAATCTTATCACTCGGCTTTAAGTGTCCGCCGTAGAAACCACCCTCGCAGTAAGCCAGCGGGTTAGTGGATGCCCTCATCTCACCCAGATAATCATAAGTGCGGATATGAAGGTTTCGGATCATCTCCAGATAGTAATCCAGCACTTCATAAAAATCCCGGTTTTCAGAGCGGGACTGAGCCAGAATCATCGGCAAATGAAGGCTGACCGCACCGATATTAAAACGTCCCACGAAAATCGGCTTATCATTTTCATCCGCCGGCTTCATGCCGCCTCTCTCGTACCAGGGACTTAAGAATGCACGGCATCCCATAGGACTGATGACTCTGCCGTATTTCTGGTACATTTCAGAAATATAACCCTCTCCGCTCATGGACAGCCAGTCCGGGTACATGGTCTTAGAGGAACACTCCAGTCCTGCTTCAAAGACATCTTCGCAGCAGCCACCTTTTCCGTGAATAGCCTCATCATAGAGGAATACGATCTTCGGGAACAATACCGGTTTTTTATTGCCCGGTTTGCCCTGTCCTCCCTGATGCACCTGAAGGAGGGAAATATTACACATTTTTGCGAATCGTTCCTGTCCAAGACCCATGGTCACGGTCACGAAGGGATAATCTCCTCTGGAAGAACCAACAGTGTTCAGTTTGTATTCAATTCCCTGCCATCCCTGATCAAAATCACGGCGGACTTTGTTCATGGCATATTCTTCTGCCTTTTCCTCTGTGCCTTCCCATGACGGATCGGTATATTTCAGGAATTCTTCCCTGTATTTCTTATAGCTCTTCTCTGCATAGGGTGCCAGCACCTTATCCACTTCCGGCACGGTAAATCCGCCGTACTGCTGGGCTGCGGTACTTAAAATAATGTCTCCCATGACATCGAATGCGGTATCCAGGGTCTTTGGCTCGTTGTACCACACATTACCCATCTCAAAACCGCCAGTAAGCACGCTTGCAATATCAAAGAGACAGCAGTTCATGGTATCCAGACGTGCAGACTGGTCATGAATATAGATATAACCGTCTCTGCAGGCCTGCAGCTCGTTCCGGTTCATGAAAAACTTCCGGTACAGTTCCTTGTTCAGCTCATTGAAGATCAGGCTTCTCTTGGTAGCTACCAGAGCACTGTCCGTATTGGCATTACTTTTATCTCCAATGTAGCGAATAGACTGGCTCTTGGTATAAACGTCATCCATCATATGGACAAAGTCTTTTTTATAATTCCGGTAATCCCGGTAGCTCTTTGCCACTGCAGGGTTTACACGGTCGAGAGCACCCTCCACAATGTTGTGCATATCCTGAATATCAATATTTTCCTTGCCCAGCGATTCTGCCTGTTCCTGAGCAAATTCACAGATAAACTGAATCTCTGCTCTTGAAAATTTATATAATATACGTGCTGCAGACTTATTCACTGCATTCACAATCTTTTCAACGTTAAAAATCTCTCTTGTCCCGTCTTTTTTGACTACGTATAACATCCGCTCACCCCTACTATATCTTGTGTTTTTTTTCTCTATCAAATCGATATGTTGATTAAAAGTATATACCAACCACTTCGAATATGCAAGTCGCAATGACGCTGAAAACTCTACAAGAATCTTTTTCGAAATTCTGCTATATTTCACAAACTTGAAAAAGAAAGCGCTGCCCTCTTGACAAAGAGAGCTGCGCCTTATCTTTCGCATCCGGTTATTTCATAAACCGGTCAATTGCCTCAGTCAGATCGGCAATGGCTTCCATGTCTCCACATTCCACCGCCTCCACCAGACAATGTTCAATATGGTCTTTTAAAATGACCTTTCCGGTGTTATTGATCGCCGATTTTACCGCAGAAAGCTGAATCAATACTTCGCTGCAGTCCCTTCCTTCTTCCACCATTCTCCGGATGGATTCCAGATGCCCGATAGCACGGGACAGCCGGTTCAGCACTGCTTTTGTATTCGCATGCGTGTGGGTATGTCCGTGAGCATGCGAATGTTCATGCTCATGGGTATGTCCCTGCTCATGATGATCATGGCCCTGCTCCTCGTGCTCGTGGGTATGAATGTGCTCATACACTGTGCCGTCTGGAGCAACATGAGTATGTGTATGCTCTTCTGACATGCCTGCCGCCTCCTTATGATTACAGATCACAATTCTTTACGGTTCTCGGGAACGGAATCACGTCTCTGATATTTCCCATACCGGTCAGATACATCACACAACGCTCAAATCCAAGACCAAATCCGGAATGATGAGTAGAACCATATTTCCGAAGATCCAGATAGAAACCATACTGCTCTTTATCAAGTCCCAGCTCGTCCATACGTGCTGCCAGTTTGTCGTAATCATCCTCTCTCTGGCTTCCGCCGATGATCTCGCCGATACCCGGAACCAGACAGTCCATGGCAGCTACGGTCTTGCCATCTTCATTGGCTTTCATATAGAATGCCTTGATTTCCTTCGGATAATCTGTTACAAATACCGGACGCTTGAATACCTGTTCAGTCAGATAGCGTTCATGCTCTGTCTGAAGATCGCATCCCCAGGATACTTTATAATCAAATTTATCATTATTCTCTTCCAGAATCTTCACAGCCTCTGTATAGGTTACATGTCCGAACTCGGAGTTCAGTACATGATTCAGGCGGTCAAGAAGTCCCTTGTCTACGAAGGAATTGAAGAAATTCATCTCCTCCGGAGCATTTTCCAGCACATAGCGGATGACATATTTGAGCATTGCCTCTGCCATCTCCATATTGTCGTCAAGATCTGCGAATGCCATCTCCGGCTCGATCATCCAAAACTCAGCTGCATGACGGGTAGTGTTGGAATTCTCCGCACGGAAGGTCGGCCCAAATGTATAGATATTGCGGAATGCCTGTGCATAAGTTTCACCGTTTAACTGTCCGCTAACAGTCAGGTTCGTCGGTTTGCAGAAGAAGTCTTTGCTGTAATCTACTTTTCCATCCTCTGTTTTCGGAATGTTGTTAAGATCCATGGTAGTTACCTGGAACATCTCTCCTGCACCTTCGCAGTCACTTCCAGTGATCAGTGGCGTGTGTACATAGACAAATCCCTGCTCCTGGAAAAATTTATGAATCGCATATGCAGTCAGCGATCTTACCCGGAAAACAGCCTGGAACGTATTGGTTCTCGGTCTTAAATGGGTCATGGTACGCAGATATTCAAGGGTATGGCGCTTTTTCTGCAGCGGATAATCCGGTGCGGAAGCACCCTCTACCGTTACCTCTGCTGCCTGAATCTCAAAAGGCTGTTTTGCCTGTGGGGTAGCCACCAGTGTTCCTTTTACAATAACGGCTGCACCTACGTTCAACTTGCCGATCTGTGCAAAATTCTCCATGGTGTCATGATATACCACCTGCAGTGTCTCAAAAAAGGTACCATCATGAAGCACCAGGAAACCAAAGCTCTTGGAATCTCGGATACTGCGTACCCATCCGCCTACGGTAATCTCTTTGTCAAGATAAGCTTCTCTGTTTTTATATAATTCACGAACGGTTATCAGTTTCATTTCTTTTTATATCCCCTTCTGTTCATAAAAATTACCGGCGTGTCCGTTGGCATCTTTTGCCCGCCGCTTATAGCTAACGCCCATTATAACATACTTCCCCGCCATACGCAAATAATGCATGCAGTCTTTTTGCCTGCATGCATCAATTTTTCCCATATTTCGTCACATTGTATCCGGATGTCTCGGATGAGCCTCCAGAAAATGCTGTTTCACTTCCAGGAATTCTCTCAGATCCATCAGTACATGAAACAGAATTGCCCGGTTTTCAAATTCCTCCCTGGTTCTCGGCAATGCTTCCAGATTCATCTGATCGAGCACTTCTTCCAGTTTCCAGAGCTGTTCTTCCGGAGAATCTTTCTCCGCAGAACATTCTGACAAATACTCCAGATACCTGGCTACATAGACCGCCTGCTTTGGTACCTTCCGGATCCTTATCACACTGTTTCGAAGCGTCTGCAGCATGGAGCACTGCTGAAGCCTCATCTCCAGATAATCTGCATAGTAGTAATCCTCTTCTCCAAGCGTATTATCCACCTGCTCATGGGCATGTCGGAGACCATCATGAAGGACTTCTTCCAGATCATCCAGATCCACCCAGACATCCCCGGAAGACTTTCTCTCCTCCAGATACTCCGCCATCTCAGTCAGAACCCTTTTCATGCCCTGCTCTGCCGTCTTTACATCCTCCCGGATTTTCTTCCGGTAGCTTGGCATCAGCCAGTTCATTCCCAGTGCCAGGCCTGTTCCAATCAGGATCAGAGTCAACTCATTCAATGCGAAATTCAGGCTGTAATCCGGCGTCATCAGGTAATGTGTACCCATTACCGCATTGACCGAAATGGTATTCTGCCAGTTGAAAAGGCAGCAGCATACTACCATCAGTAAGATATATACGATATAGTTCACCCACCCTGCCGGTGGAAAATGAAAGCATGCATAAATCAGCCCCACGCACAGGAGAAAGGACAGAATTCTGTCAACTGTCAACTGAATCGTATCCTGTCTCGTGTCCTGTACAGTCAGAAGGGTAATAATCCCGGCCGATGTGGCATAGGAAAGACCCAGGAGTTCTGCCGCTATAATCGCCATACCGCTTCCAGCCGCTATTTTCAGCGCTTTCAGTAAAAGTCTCCTGTATTTGTGTGAACCCATGAAAACTCCTGTTATTTTATATTCATTATCGTCCGCTGTATACCAGACCCTGCTCGGAATCCATAGTCACAAACGTACCGGATTTCAGAATTCTGGTTGCATTCTTCGCCTCGGTAATAACCGGAATATCCAGCGCAATACCGACAATGGCCGCATGGGAATACCGGTCTCCCTGCTCGGTAATGATACCTGCGGCATCTTTGAGCTGCGGCATCATGTCATTATTGGTTGCAGATACAACCACAATATCTCCCGGACGGAAGTTCTTTGCCAGATCATCTGCGGAATTGCAGACACATATATTTCCGGAGGCCTTCAATGCATTGCATCCTCTTCCGGTGAGCAGCGTATTTCCTGCCACCTGGACTTTCAACATATTGGTCGTACCGGAGAGTCCCAGCGGTACGCCTGCGGTAATGACAACCAGATCACCTCTGGAAATCAGTTTCTTATCCTCGCTCAGTTTCACTGCATGGTCAAACAGATCATCTGCTGTCTCTTCTTCCTGCATTTCTACCGGAATAACGCCCCACATCAGGCTCAGCTGACGGCATACCCTCGAATGGGTTGCACATCCGATAATCGGACAGGAGGGACGGTATTTTGCAATTCGGCCAACGGTACGACCGGATTTAGTTACGGCAACAATCGCTGCTGCATTCAGATCCATGGCAGTCGTACAGGTTGCATGGGAAATGGCATTGGTCACATCCGGACGCTCTGCCAGACGTCTTGGTTTGAACTCTCTGGAATAATCAATATCCTTCTCGGTACGCTCTGCAATTCTTGCCATGGTGCGCACTGCCTCGATCGGATATGCACCTGCAGCCGTCTCACCCGACAACATGATGGCACCGGTTCCCTGATAGATGGCATTTGCCACGTCGGAGGTCTCTGCACGGGTCGGTCTCGGGTTCTTGATCATAGAATCCAGCATCTGGGTCGCGGTGATAACCGGTTTGCTCGCTTTCAGCGCCATACGAATCAGTTTTTTCTGAATAACCGGCACTTCCTCCAGCGGAATCTCCACACCCATATCACCACGGGCTATCATGATACCGTCTGCCACGCGCAGAATCTCCTCACAGTTCTCCACTCCCTGCATATTTTCAATCTTCGCAATAATATGAATGTACTGTCCGCCTTTTTCTTCCAGAATCTTACGGATCTCCAGAATATCATCTGCCGTTCTTGTGAAGGAAGCAGCAATAAAATCATAATCCTGCTCAGCCGCAAACACGATATCCTCATAATCTTTCTGGCTGACAAAAGGCATCTTCAGTTCCACGCCCGGAACATTGACACCCTTGTGGTTGGAGATGAAACCGCCGTTCTTCACCTGGCAGACAATCTCTTCTCCTTCGATTTTCTGCACTTCCATGCCGATGAGTCCATCATCAATCAGGATGGAATCTCCCGGTTTTACATCTTTGTAAAGCTGTTTATAAGTAATGCTTACTATCTCTGCATTTCCAACAATATCTTCTGTCGTAAGAACAAATGTCTGTCCTTTTTTCAGTTCGACTTTGCCGCCCTCAATATCTCCAATACGGATCTCCGGTCCCTTGGTATCCAGGAGTGCTGCCACCGGGAGTCCCAGTTCTTTCCGGAGTTTTTTCACCATATCCAGTCTTTTTTTCTGTTCCTCATGGCTTCCATGGGAAAAATTCATTCGCGCCACGGACATTCCTTCCAGCATCAACTGGCGCATTACGTTCTCATCATCAGTTGCCGGTCCCAGTGTACATACAATTTTTGTCTTTCTCATACTTCTTTCATGTCCTTTCCATTTCTCTTAAACTCTTTTCATTCCTTATCACGTTTCTAATGTAACATCAGCTTACAGGTTTTGCAACCAAAAAGAGTGTTAAAAAATCGTCAAAACAACGTAAAAAATTCCGGAAGAGAAATCTCCTGCCGGAATTTTTTATCAACTGGCTTCACAGTTATTATTCGTTTACACTGTAGTTCGGTGCTTCTTTGGTGATATGAATATCGTGCGGATGGCTCTCTTTCAGAGATGCTGCAGAAATTTTGACAAACTGTGCTTTTGTCTTCAGAGTCTCGATATCCGGTGCGCCGCACAGACCCATACCGGAACGAAGCCCTCCCAGAAGCTGGAAAATCGTATCTTCCACATAACCCTTGTATGCAACACGTCCTTCCACACCTTCCGGAACCAGTTTCTTTGCATCGCTCTGGAAATAACGGTCTTTGGATCCGTTCTCCATAGCGGCAATGGAACCCATTCCACGATATACTTTATATTTTCTTCCCTGATACAGTTCAAAAGATCCCGGGCTCTCATCGCAGCCTGCGAAGATACTTCCCATCATGCAGACATTGGCACCTGCTGCCAGTGCTTTTGTAATGTCTCCGGAATATTTGATACCGCCATCGGCGATGACCGGAATTCCATATTTATCAGCTACTTCGTAGCTGTCCATAACTGCACTGATCTGCGGAACACCCACACCGGATACAACACGGGTAGTACAGATAGAACCAGGTCCGATACCAACTTTGACAGCGTCTGCACCAGCTTTGATCAGAGCTTCCGTTCCTGCTCCGGTTGCCACGTTTCCTGCGATAACCGGCACATCCGGGTATGCATTTTTCAGCATATCCAGACAACGGATGACATTTGCAGAATGTCCGTGGGAAGAATCCAGTACCAGCACATCAACATGAGCGTCGATCAATGCTTTGGCACGATCCAGAACGTTGGCTGTAATGCCAATACCTGCACCGCAGAGAAGACGTCCCTGTGCATCCTTTGCTGCCAGCGGATATTTGATCTGTTTTTCAATATCCTTAATCGTAATAAGACCTTTCAGGTTGAAATCTTTATCTACGATTGGAAGTTTTTCTTTTCTTGCTTTTCCGAGAATCACCTTTGCTTCTTCCAGAGTAATGCCTACCGGAGCAGTAACCAGATTTTCAGAAGTCATGGACTCTTTAATCTTCTTGGAAAAATCAGTCTCAAATTTCAGATCACGGTTTGTCAGAATACCAACCAGTTTCTTTCCTTCCGTAATCGGCACGCCGGAAATCCGGTATTTTGCCATCAGCTCATCGGCATCTGCCAGTGTGTGTTCCGGAGATAAAGAGAAAGGATCCGTAATAACACCGTTCTCGGAACGTTTTACCTTATCTACCTCTTCCGCCTGCTCCTCAATTGACATATTTTTATGGATGATACCAATACCACCCTGTCTGGCCATCGCAATTGCCATGCGGCTTTCCGTTACCGTATCCATTCCTGCACTCATCAGCGGAATATTCAGTTTTACCGTTTTGGTAAGCCATGTCTCCAGCTTCACCTGATTCGGGATCACTTCTGAGTAGGCCGGAACAAGAAGAACATCATCAAATGTAATGCCTTCACCGATAATTTTTCCCATCTCTTTTCCTCTCTTTCCTGTATTTTTGTTTTATTAGAATTATTAATAAGTACCTCTTCTTCTAGTAAAAATAATAATATCTAATGACGTTTAAAACAGTCTACCAGATCGGTCACTTAATGTCAATGGGTTTTCTGATGGAACTGAAAAAAGCTGCGGGAAAACCCGCAGCTTTAAAATTCGGAAATTACATCATTCCCATTCCGCCACCTGCCGGAGCAGCAGCCGGAACCGGCTCTTTGATATTGGCAACACATGCCTCAGTAGTCAGGAATGTAGATGCAACGCTTGTTGCATTCTGCAGAGCTGTTCTGGTAACCTTAGCCGGATCCAGAATACCTGCCTCTACCATGTTGACATACTGCTCATTGTAAGCATCGAAGCCAACACCAACTTCAGACTCACGTACCTTGTTGATGATAACAGCGCCTTCCAGTCCTGCATTTACAGCGATGTGGAACAGCGGAGCTTCCAGTGCTTTCAGGATCACCTTACCGCCGGTCTTCTCATCACCTTCCAGCGTATCAACCAGTTTTGCAACCTCTTTGGAAGCATGGATGTAAGCAGATCCACCACCGCAGATAATACCTTCTTCAACTGCTGCTCTGGTAGCTGCCAGTGCATCTTCCATACGAAGTTTTGCTTCTTTCATCTCGGTCTCGGTAGCAGCACCTACGCGGATAACAGCTACACCACCGGACAGTTTTGCAAAACGCTCCTGAAGTTTTTCTTTATCAAATTCAGATTTGGTGTTCTCAATCTCAGCTTTAATTGTCTTAACACGATCAGCAATTGCCTCTTTGTCGCCAAGACCATCTACAATAACGGTAGATTCTTTCTGTACTTTTACAGATTTTGCACGTCCAAGCATATCAATGGTAGCATCTTTCAGTTCAAGACCAATCTCCTCGGAGATTACGGTACCACCGGTCAGGATTGCGATATCCTGCAGCATTGCTTTTCTTCTGTCACCATAGCCCGGAGCTTTTACTCCTACAGCAGTGAAAGTTCCACGCAGTTTGTTCAGTACCAGAGTGGTCAGAGCTTCGCCCTCGATATCCTCTGCGATGATGAGCAGTTTCTTACCGGACTGTACCAGCTGCTCCAGTACCGGGAGGATCTCCTGGATATTAGAAATCTTCTTATCAGTAATCAGGATGTACGGATCATCCAGAACTGCTTCCATCTTCTCAGTATCAGTTGCCATGTATGCGGAAATGTATCCACGGTCGAACTGCATACCTTCTACTACATCCAGCTCGGTCTGCATGGTCTTGGACTCTTCGATGGTAATAACACCGTCGTTCGCTACTTTCTCCATAGCGTCTGCAACCATATCGCCTACTTTGTCATCTCCGGCAGAAATTGCTGCAACTCTTGCCATCTGATGTTTTCCGGATACTTTGCTGCTCATAGCTGCGATTGCTTCTACAGCTTTGTCAGTTGCTTTCTTCATACCTTTTCTCAGGACAATCGGGTTAGCACCTGCTTCCAGGTTCTTCATTCCTTCGTGGATCATTGCCTGAGCAAGAACAGTAGCGGTCGTAGTACCGTCACCGGCTACATCGTTGGTCTTGGTAGCTACTTCTTTTACCAGCTGTGCGCCCATGTTCTCGAACGGATCTTCCAGTTCAATCTCTTTTGCGATGGTAACACCATCGTTAGTGATCAGCGGAGCACCGAACTGTTTGTCAAGGACTACGTTTCTTCCTTTCGGTCCGATCGTTACACGAACGGTATCTGCAAGTTTATTTACACCGGCTTCCAGTGCTTTTCTGGCGTCAACGCCATATTTTAAATCTTTAGCCATGACTATATTCCTCCTGTCATACTGACATCATATTTATTCTACAATTGCAAGAATATCACTCTGTTTTACGATAACATACTCTTCCTCGTCAAGCTTTACTTCGTTGCCTGCGTATTTGGAGTAGATTACCTGATCGCCAACTTTTACCTGCATGGTAACTTCTTTTCCGTCTACCATTCCGCCAGGTCCTACGGCAATAACCTCAGCCGTTACCGGTTTCTCCTGTGCTTTTGCTGCAAGAATGATTCCGGATTTGGTGGTCTCTTCTTTCTCTGTCTGTTTTAATACAACTCTGTCACCCAAAGGTACTAACTTCATGATAATTCCTCCTGTCTGTCTACAGTCTAAATTCATTTGCTAGCACTCACTTTGCTTGAGTGCTAACCCTTGATCATTATATTAGTATGATTGCAGGAAAATGTCAATGGGTTTTTTAATATTTTTTCAGTACGGCTCTGCTTTTTTCCGCCTTCTCCAGTTCCTCAAAAACGCAGTCATTGACTACCTTGATATTGGTGCCTTTCATACCGGAAGAACGGGATTCGATCACACCTGCACTCTCGAATTTTCGCAGGGCATTGACGATGACGGAACGGGTAATGCCTGCTTTATCTGCAATACGGCTTGCTACAAGCGTACATTCATTTCCCTTCATTTCCTTGAAAATCAGAAGAATAGCTTCCAGTTCTGTCACGGACAGGGTACTGATTGCAGACTGTACGATATGCTGTCTGCGGATCTCCTCGGCATTCTCCTCATGAACGGAACGCATCATCTCAAGACCTACAACGGTCGTACCGTATTCACTTAAAATGATATCGTCGATATCATAGTCATTCTCATATTTGTACATAAATAAAGTTCCAAGACGCTCTCCTGCAATGTCGATCGGAGTTACAAGCGCATGGTATTTGCGGATATCTTCCGTATCAAACCCCAGAGTCTGCAGATTGACATTTTCTTTTGTAGAAAGAATACCGAGCAGTCTCTCATTTAGCAGTGGATCAATCAGACTTCCCACCTGATCCACAATCAACTCATGAATCTCATCCACACCGATGCAGTCACCGATACCAAGTACTTTTCCCTTTTTACTGATTACCAGAACATTAGAATCCAGAATATCGGAAAGTACACGGCAGATATCGTTAAACACAACCTTACTGGAGCTGTTATTATGCAGAAGTTTATTAATTTTTCTTGTTTTGTCTAATAACTGTACACTCATTTTTTCTCTCTCCTGTAAACGCACAAAGTGCAGCTGCCCCACGCAGCCGCACCTTGCATCTTAGCATATTTATCTGTATATTTCAATCATTTTCAGAAATTATTTGTTTTCCTTCTCTACCGGGACAGAAACCGGATTTTCTGTCGGATTTTCCGGGCGTTTCCAGGATATAAAATCACAGTCCGGATAGCCTTCACAACTGTAGAATTTCCGACCTTTGGAAGAACGTCTGAGCACAACCTCTTTTCCGCATTTCGGACATTTCACGCCGATCTTCTCCAGATACGGCTTGGTATTCCGACATTCCGGGAATCCAGGACAAGCCAGGAATTTTCCATGCGGTCCGTATTTGACTACCATGTTCCGTCCGCACTGCTCGCAGACCACATCAGACACTTCGTCCCGAATCTGTACTTTCTCCAGATCTTCCTCTGCTTTTTTCACAGCTTCCTCCAGATCCGGATAAAAATTGCTGACTACCGTTTTCCAGCTGACTTTTCCTTCCTCTACCATGTCAAGAAGAGACTCCACATTGGCCGTGAAATCCGGTTCCACAATACTCGGGAAAGCCTGCTTCATCATATTGTTGACCACCTCTCCAAGCTCGGTCAGATACAGGTTTCTTCCTTCCTTTGCCACATAGCGGCGGGCAATAATGGTGCTGATGGTCGGCGCATAGGTACTCGGTCTTCCGATTCCAAGCTCCTCCAGCGTCTTTACAAGAGCAGCCTCCGTATAATGGGCGGGCGGCTGGGTAAAATGCTGTTTGTCTTCCAGTTCTTTAAGCGTCAGTTCGCTGTCCGGTCCAAGCTCCTTTAAGAGATTCATGCTGCCACCTTTTTCCTCTTCATCCTGTACATAGACAGACATGAATCCATCAAAGGCAACCGTGGATGCAGATACGGTAAACCGGTATCCACCTCCATCGATCTTCACTGCCATGGTGTTGTATTTTGCATCTGCCATGCAGCTGGCAGTAAACCGTTTCCAGATCAGCTGATAGAGACGGAACTGGTCTCTGGAAAGAGAGTCCTTGACAGCCGCCGGGAGTCTGGTGATATCCGTAGGACGGATTGCCTCATGGGCGTCCTGAATCTTCTTACCAGAACTCTTCTTAGTTTCTCCCCGGTGCAGGTACTCTTCTCCATATGTCTGGCTGATATATTCTGTCGCCATCCGGGATGCCTCCTCGGACACACGGGTGGAGTCCGTACGGAGATAGGTGATAATACCGACCGTTCCCTGTCCCTCTATATCAATTCCTTCATATAACTGCTGTGCAAGACGCATGGTCTTGGATGTGGAAAAGTTTAAAACCTTGGATGCCTCCTGCTGCAGAGTACTGGTGGTAAACGGAAGCGGAGCCTTCTTGGTGCGCTCCCCTTTCTTTACATCTGTCACATGGAAAGCCGCATCTTTGACTGCTGCAAGCACCTGATCCATCTCCTGCCGGGAATGGATGTCCATTTTCTCCTCAGTAGTTCCGTAAAACTTTGCAGCCAGGGTTTTTCTCTCACCTTTTACCTGGAACTGTGCATCCAGACTCCAGTATTCCTCCGGTACAAATGCATTGATCTCTTCTTCCCTGTCGGCAATGATCCGAAGTGCTACGGACTGTACTCTTCCGGCACTTAAACCTCTCTTCACCTTCGCCCACAGAATCGGACTGATCCGATAACCCACCATACGATCCACCATACGTCTCGCCTGCTGCGCATCCACCAGATCCATATCAATTTCCCGTGCATTCTTGATGGATTCTCTGACTGCGGTCTTCGTAATCTCATTGAACGTAATCCGGTACATCTTTTTGCTGTCCAGTCCCAGGGCTTTGGAAAGATGCCAGGAAATTGCTTCTCCCTCACGGTCCGGGTCAGTTGCGAGATATACTTTGTCTGCCTTCTTCGCTTCTTTACGAAGTCCTGCAAGAATATCTCCTTTTCCGCGGATGGTAATATATTTTGGCTCATAGTCATGGTCCACGTCGATTCCGAACTGGCTCTTCGGAAAATCCCGCACATGGCCGTTGGATGCCATGACCTCATATTTTGCGCCTAAAAACTTCTTTATCGTCTTCACCTTTGCGGGTGACTCCACAATTACTAAATATTTAGCCATCTGTAATCTTCAAATCCGTCCTTACATAATGATTCTTCTGAACTTCCCTGATCAGGCCTTTCAACTCCAGTCCGGTCAGGACCGAAAGCACTCTGGAAGCGGGAAATCCTGTCTTTGCGATCAGGTCTTCCAGACCAGCCGGTTGTAAACGTATCCAACTATACACGATATCCTCTTCCTTTGCAAGTAAAATTTTTGTGTCTTTTTGCGTCAAAACTATTTTTTCTTTCTGAATTCCCAGTGCTTCCAGAATGGTATCCGGCCTGTCTGCCAGTCCGGCACCCTGCTTCAGAAGGTTCAGACAGCCCCGGCTCAGCTCATCTCCCAGCCTTCCCGGTACTGCCCACACGTCCTTTCCCTGTTCCAATGCGAAATCCGCGGTGATCAGGGAACCGCTCTTTTCTCTTGCCTCTACCACCAGCACCAGATCAGAAAGCGCACTGATAAGCCGATTTCTTGCCGGGAAAAATCCTGCCAGCGGCGGACGGCCGGGCGGCTGTTCTGACAGTATCCCCCCTTTTTCCTTCAGACATTCATAAAGATGCCTCTGTCCGGCCGGATAGCAGACATCCACACCACATCCCAGCACGGCAAATGTATCTCCATCTGCTTTCAGCGCACCTTCATGGGCATAACTGTCAATACCCCATGCCATACCGCTGATGATCTGCACCCCGGCTTCGGCCAGATGTTCTGCAAAAAGTTTTGCCATAGCATTCCCATAAGCCGTAGATCTTCTGGCTCCGACGATTGCCACACTCTTGCGGTTCGGATCCGGCATTCTGCCCATATACCAGAGTTTTCGGGGCATTCCTTTGTGAACCGCTATTTTTTCCGGATATCTGTCGGATTCTCTTTCCACACAGAAAATCGTGTTTCTTCTATTATATATGTCATTCATAACCTTTTTACTCCCAGAATTTCTGATACGCCGAGCGGTACCCGAGAGCTTCCAGAAGGTGCGGCTCCCGGATTGTCTCTTCCCCTGCCAGGTCTGCGATGGTCCTCGCCACTTTGATCACCCGATGATAACCTCTCGCGCTTAAATTCATCCGTTCAAATGCCAGTTCCATCAACTTCTGCTCATCAGTTCCCAGAGGACAGAATTCCCTGATGGCTGCAGTACCAAGTCTGGAATTAAATTTCCATCCAGCCTTTTCATACCGCTTCTCCTGTATCTGTCTTGCCTGTTCCACCCGCTTTCGCATCTTCGCAGAAGATTCATTTTCTTCTTCGGAAGTAAGATCCCTGTATTCTACCCGCGGGATCTCCACACAGATATCAATCCGGTCCAGAAGCGGCCTGGAAATCCGCTTCACATATTTCGCCACTTCTCCCGGAAGGCAATGACACTTGCTGCGGTCAGGATAATAACCGCATTTACATGGATTCATAGCTGCGACCAGTTGAAACTCTGCCGGAAACTCATAGGTTCCATCTGTCCGACTGATCACCACCCTTCCTTCTTCCATGGGCTGGCGCAAAACTTCCAGTGCGTTTTTTGAAAATTCCGGCAATTCATCCAGAAAGAGAATTCCGCCCGTGGCAAGACTGATCTCTCCCGGCCTTACTTTTCTGCCTCCTCCCGTCAACGCATTGGCGGAGACAGTATGATGCGGCGAACGGAATGGCCGCTCCGTCATCAGTCCTTCTTTTCCCGCCAACAACCCGCAGGCACTGTAGACCTTCGATATTTTCAGGCTTTCTTCCAACGTCAGTTCCGGCAGAATGGATGGCATGCGTCTGGCAATCATTGTTTTTCCTGCCCCCGGACTTCCAATCATCAGTAAATTATGCATTCCTGCGGCTGCGATCTCCGCTGCCCTGCGCACTGCAAACTGTCCGTTCACCTCTCGAAAATCTTCTCCGGTCTTCTTTCTCGATGGGTTCCATGCCGGAACTTCAGTTCTCTGACTCTTCTTCACATTTTCTGACAGAAGACACTCCAGAAGTTCCCGGATGCTTTCAATCCCGATCACCGACATCTCCGGTACCGCCGCCCCTTCCCCTGCATTGGCTTTCGGCACCAGACAACAGCTGCACTTTAACTCCCGCGCCAGAAGTACTGTCTGCAGCACACCATCCACCGGATAAATCTGCCCGTTCAGACCTACTTCTCCTACAATCATGATATTTCTGGCATATTCTGCCGGGAAGACACCCAGTGCTGCCAGCAGTGCCGCTGCTACCGGAAGATCATACCTGGTTCCCTCTTTCCGGATATGGGCCGGTGACAGATTAACTGTTACCCGTTTTGGCGGAACGGCGATTCCCGTATTCCGCAGAGCCGTCCGTACCCGGTCTGCCGCCTCCCGTACTTCTGTGGACAGATCTCCCACCATACAGAACATGGGCAGTCCGTCGCAGACATCTGCTTCTACCTGCACCGCTTTTGCTTCCACGCCAATGACTGCAGCTGATAAAATCATGCTGAACATTTTTGCTTCCTCCGTAAATTGTAACTCGGAAAATATATGCGATTTGCATTTCAGATTTTAGACACCTACAGCATAGCATATTTCCACACAGGATTCAATCCTGGAAATATTCCCGCAGCCGATACAGTGCATTTTTTTCAATTCTGCTGATATAAGAACGGGAGATTCCAAGACGTTCCGCAATCTCTCTTTGAGTATATTCTCTGCCACCGTAGAGGCCATAGCGCATGATCAACACCAGCCGCTCCCTCTCACTTAAACGTTCCTCCAATAGCCTGTAAATACGCAGTGAATCATCCTTCAGCTGGATCTGCTCCATTGCTTCCGGTTCCCCGCTCTCCATAATGTCCAGCAGCTGTATCTCGTTTCCTTCCTTGTCCGTACCGATGGGTTCATAATAGGATGTTTCTCTCATATACTTCTTTTTCGCCCGCATATACATAAGGATCTCATTCTCCACACATCTCGCCGCATAGGTAGAAAGTCTTCTGGCCTTCTCCTGGTCAAAGGTGTCCACCGCCTTGATCAGTCCGATCGTTCCGATAGAGATCAATTCTTCCATATCATCTTCTGCCGACTGATATTTTTTCACAATATGCGCTACCAGACGCAGATTATATTCAATCAAAATCCGCCTGGCCTCCCCATCCCCGTCCCGCAGTCTGCTCAGATAGTATTTCTCATTTTCAGCCGTAAGCGGTTTTGGAAAAGTCCTCAAAAAAAGGCACCTCTCTCGCGGATTTAATACATTTTATGTAAAAATCCGGCAGAAGTGCCTTTCCCTCTTATTTCTTTTTCCTTTAAAAATCTTTTCTTCTTAAGATATCCATGGCTTCCGGCGCACTGGACAGTTTTACTTTGAGCGCCTGTTTTGCATGCGGCGCGCTTTCCTGTTCATTGCCTTCCAGATCCTGAATATGTTCCACCGTCACCTCAATGTTCCGTCCATCCGGCTTCATAATCTCGATCGTCTCTCCCACAGAGAACTTGTTGCGCTGTTCCAGATCGAAGACACCGGCTGCATCCGGCTGTCCGGCAATTCCAAGATAGACATAATCTTTCTCATAGGTGTTGCTGTCATAGATCTGTGAATTTTCATCCGGTTTTCCGTAGAAAAAACCGGTGGTAAACCGACGATAAGTACATCCAGTGATCTGCTGCTCATACCACGGAAGGTTCTGTTCATAGACCTCTCTGCCTTTTTCCAGATCATCCAGTGCCTTGCGGTAGGTTCTCGCAACTGTCGCAACATAGAGTGCCGTCTTCATACGTCCCTCAATCTTCAGGCTGTCCACACCGGCATCTACAAGATCCGGCAGATGATCCACCATGCAGAGATCTTTGGAGTTAAAAATATAGGTACCTCTCTCATTTTCGTAGACAGGCATATATTCGCCCGGGCGTGTCTCTTCCACCACAGAATATTTCCAGCGGCACGGATGTGTACAGGCTCCCCGGTTCGCATCTCTTCCGGTAAAGAAATTGCTCAGAAGACATCTTCCGGAATAGGAGATACACATAGCTCCATGTACAAATGTCTCTATCTCCAGGCTGTCCGGAATATGATCCCGGATCTCCCGAATCTCCTTCAGGGAGAGTTCCCGTCCCGTTACCACACGGGTTGCACCCTGACGCTGCCAGAAAAGAAATGTCATATAGTTGACATTGTTTGCCTGGGTAGACACATGAATATCAATCTCCGGACATACTTCTTTTGCGATGGTAAACATTCCAGGATCGGAAATGATCAGTGCATCCGGCTCGATAGCCTTCAGTTCTTCAAAATATGCTCTGGCACCGTCCAGATCATCATTGTGTGCCAAAATATTGGCGGTCACATATACTTTCACTCCATGTTCATGAGCAAAGCGAATACCCTCCGCCATGTCCTCCATGGAAAAATTTTTTGCCTTTGCACGAAGTCCGAAGGCTTCGCCACCGATGTATACGGCATCTGCGCCAAAGGTGACTGCCACCTTCAGCACTTCCAGACTGCTGGCCGGCACCAGAAGCTCCGGTTTTCTTCTCATCATATCGATTCCTTTCTTACTTCCGGACACTGACTGTCACTCCGTCTCCCAGCGGAAGAACCGAAGTCACCAGATCATCCCGGTGTGTCAGTTCATACAGATATTCTCTCATACGCGCATGAATTGTCCGGTCACGCCGCTCTACTGCGAAACGGGACTCCACAATATTTCCATCCTGCAGCACATTATCCGATACCAGAACAGCTCCTTCTGGCATGATCCTTAAAAGTTCCGGCAGATAGTAGATATACTGTGCCTTCGCTGCATCCAGAAATACAAAATCATAGGGGCCGGTAAGCCTCTTCAGCACTTCTATGGCGTCATCCTCGAGAAGTGTAATCTGATGATCCTTCCCTGCCCGGGCAAAGTTCTCCCTGGCTATGGGAATTCGTTTTTCATAATTTTCTATCGTTGTGATCGTACAGTTCTCCGATACACATTCACTCATCATAAGGGAAGAAAAACCAACCGCTGTGCCAATCTCCAGAATGTGCTCCGGCTGTTTCATAACCAGCAGCATCTTCAAAAAACTCTGCGTCTCTTTCCGGATGATGGGTACCCTTTCTTTCAGCGCCCATTTTTCCAGTTCTGTCAGAAACGGCGTATCTTCCGTGCTCAGGGAATTGATATAGGAGATGATTCTTTCATTTGCAATCATTCCTCATCCTCCTCTGTCTCTTCTCCGGCAAGAATCTTCAGCATCTCCCTCGGTCTCATGGACGTATTCAGCACATACTTTCCCGGTTGGATCTTATCCTCATATCCGGTTACTTTCATCTGGATTTTGAAGACGTCTACGCTTTTTACCAGTCCCTTCCGCTCGAGAAGTTTTGCCACTTTTCCTGCGGACATATCGCTGGTCACAGATACACTGACATCCCGTCCCGGTTCTTCTTCCGCCGCCGTGTCAGACACCACACTGTAGCAGTACGTATATGCATATTCGCCAACTTTAAAGATACCAACCACTACCAATATCAGGAGTGCCAGTCTGAGCAGAAACAGTCCCAGTGACAGCATCCAGTTTCCTTCCTTCATGCCTCGTAAACTTCCTCTCTTATACCTCCATGATGATCGGAAGAATCATGGGATTTCTCTTGGTCTTCTTTCTGATATAATCTCCCAGTGCATCCTTCATCACGTTCTTCATCTTGCCCCAGTCCGTAATATGACGGTCCAGACATTTCTCCACTGCGTCATAAACTACAGCTCTTGCCTGCTCCATCAGATCCTCGGATTCTCTCACATAGACAAATCCTCTGGATACAATATCCGGTCCGGACAGCAGTGTATTGCTTCCCTTGTCCAGGGTCAGGACAATAATCATAATACCATCTTCTGCCAGATGCTGACGGTCACGCATTACGATGCTTCCTACATCTCCCACACCAAGTCCATCCACAAAGATTGCTCCTGTATGAACTTTATCCACAATTTTCGCAGAATTTTCATCCATCTCGATCACATCACCGGACCGCATAACAAAGATATTCTCTTTTTCAATACCCAGCTGCTCTGCGATGGAAGCCTGTGCTTTCAGATGGCGGTACTCTCCATGAACCGGAATCGCATATTTCGGATGCACCAGAGAATAGATCAGCTTGATCTCCTCCTGACATGCATGTCCGGATACGTGCGCATCCTGGAAAATAACATTGGCACCCTTGGCTGAAAGCTCGTTAATCACCTTGGATACCGCTTTCTCATTTCCCGGAATCGGATTGGAACTGAAGATTACTGTATCCCCCGGCATAATATGGACTCTTCTGTGCAGGTTCTGAGCCATACGGGACAGAGCTGCCATGGATTCTCCCTGGCTTCCTGTCGTGATCAGCACTGTTGCCTCCGGCGGATAGTTGTTCAGCTGCTCAATCTCAATCAGTGTATTATCCGGCACATTGATATAGCCAAGCTCTGCAGCAGTGGAGATAACATTGACCATGCTGCGTCCCTCGATGACTACTTTTTTGTTATACTTATAAGCAGAATTAATAATCTGCTGCACACGGTCTACATTGGATGCGAACGTTGCAACGATAATTCTGGAGTTGCAGTGTTCTGCAAACAGAGTGTCCATGGTACGGCCGACTGTCTTCTCAGACTGGGTAATGCCAGGGCGTTCCGCATTGGTACTGTCACACATCAGCGCCAGTACACCTTTCTTTCCGATCTCACCGAAACGCTGCAGATCAATACTGTCTCCGTATACCGGCGTATAGTCTACCTTAAAGTCTCCGGTGTGTACAACAGTTCCTGCAGGAGAATAAATCGCCAGAGCGGAGGCATCCGCAATACTGTGGTTGGTCTTGATAAACTCTACCCGGAACTTCCCGAGATTAATGGATTGTCCGTGGCGTACTACCTTTCTCTTGGTAGTTCTCAGCATATTATGCTCTTTTAATTTGTTCTCGATCAGAGCAATCGTCAGTTTCGTTGAATAAACCGGTACATTGATATCCTTCAGGATATATGGCAACGCACCGATATGGTCCTCATGTCCGTGTGTGATCACAAAGCCTTTCACTTTGCTCAGATTCTGCTTCAGATAGCTCACATCCGGTATGACCAGATCGATTCCCAGCATATCATCCTCGGGGAATGCCAGACCGCAATCCACGACAACAATACTGTCTTCAAATTCAAAGGCAGTAATATTCATTCCGATCTGTTCCAGTCCACCAAGCGGAATGATACGCAATTTTGAATTGTTTACATTTTTCAAAAAAATAACCTCCTGTATGTTTCATTCAATAAGTAACAGTTATATCTGCAGGACAACTTCCCTTTTGTCCTATCTTTCAATATCCACATTGTCAAGAAGCTCTTCAAACACGGTCAGCACCGCATCCAGCTCCTTCTCATCCTCTACGATTTCATAGAGGCTTTCCTGGTCCTGATCTTCTGAAGTATCTTTTAAGATCAGACACTCTCCGTCATCTTCCTCGGAATCAGTTACCAGAAGATAATTTACCCCGCTCATACGGGTCTGTTCCAGTACATAAAATTCCGCAGAATCTCCATCTTTTCCCTGAAATACTAATTTTTCCATTTTCTATTTTCTCCTGCTGTACTCTCCGTCCAGATATCCCTGAAGGATAAATACAGCTGCAATCTGATCTATGTGTTCTTTTCTGTTTTCTCTGCGCACGCCGCTCTCCATAAGCGTCCTGTTCGCTGCCACGGTTGTAAGACGTTCATCCCACATGACAACAGGCAGACCTGTCCGCCGTTTCAGCATTTCTGCAAACTCCAGCGATTTTTCAGCCCTGTCCCCAATCGTATTATTCATATTTTTCGGAAAACCCAATACGATACGTTCCACTTCGTATTCCCGGCACAGTTCCTCTATTCTCGCCAGCGTCTTACGAAGCTTGTTTTCCTGTGTCCTGCAGATGGTCTCTACAGCCTGAGCAGTCAGAAGGAGTGCGTCACTCACTGCGACTCCCACTGTCTTGGAGCCGTAGTCAAGTCCCATAATTCTCATCTTCTACTCATTCCTTTACGGTTTTATCTACATATACTCTCAGAAGTTCTTCGACCAGCTCATCCCGCTCCACCTTCATGATAAGACTTCTGGCTCCGTTGTGGCTGGTAATGTAGGTCGGATCTCCAGACATAATATAACCTACAATCTGGTTTACCGGATCATACCCTTTCTCGGTCATGGCCTGATAGACCAGCTGAAGAACATCTCCAACCTTTAATTCCTGATCGGACTGAATTTTAAAATACTGTGTATTTTCCAGTTTTTTCATAGTCCCACGTCCCCAAATGTAATCTAACAATAGTTTACTATACTCTTTCTGAAAATTCAACGCAAAATTTCCGACAGACTTCGTAGGATTCACTCACCGAGAACCATGTCTTTCAGAAGTCCGGTCACTTTTACATCGATAATCTCTCCGGCTGCCGCCGTCTCCGGTGCTACAGCTACTTTCACATATTCTCTGGTATGTCCTGCCAGATATGTTGTTCCACCAATGGTGCTTTCTTCTTCCAGCAAAACTTTTACAGTGCGTCCCAGCAGTTTTTTTCTGTACTCTCCACTGTTTTTTTCAGTCAGAGCAAGAAGCACATCACTTCTCTGATTTTTGATCTGTTCTGGAATCTGATCCGGCATCCGGTCTGCTTTCGTTCCTTTTCTGCGGGAATATTTGAAGACATGGGTTTCATAGAAACAGATATCTTTTAAGAACTCTACGGTCGCCGTAAATTCTTCCTCCGTCTCGCCCGGAAATCCGACGATCACATCCGTGGTCAGTGCCGGGTCATCAAAATGCCGTCTCAGGCGTTCACAGCACTGGCGGAATTCTTCTGCACTATATCTTCGATTCATCCGCTTCAGCGTGGCATCGCATCCACTCTGCAGAGACAGATGGAAATGCGGACACAATTTTTCTTCCGCTGCCAGTCCTGCCACAAATTCCTCCGTCATGATCCGCGGTTCCAGGGAACCAAGACGGATTCTTTTAATCCCGTCGATCTTCGCAATCTCCTGAATCACGGTCAGCAGATTCTCATGTTCTTCCAGATCCGTTCCGTAGGAATCCAGATGAATACCGGTAAGAACAACCTCTTGATAACCATTTTCGGCAAGACGTCCTGCCTCCGCCACAATGTCGGAGAGCCGTCTGCTTCTGACTCGCCCTCTTGTATAAGGAATAATGCAATACGTACAGAACTGATTGCATCCGTCCTGAATCTTCATAAAAGCACGGGTGTGACCTGCCGTATGGCTCAGTGTCAGTTCTTCATACGTATGCTCTCTTGTCAAGTCATGCACATGCAGCGGATTGTGCTCCTTTTCCCAGTTCTCCAGAATGGACGGCAGATTCACTTTTTCATTATTTCCAATGAGAATATCCACAGAAGTATCTTTCAGGAGTTCCTCCCCCGCTGACTGCACATAACATCCGGCAGCAATCACTACTGCCTCCGGATTCATCTTTTTTGCACGATGAAGCATCTGGCGTGATTTCTTGTCTGCCATATTCGTGACACTACAGGTGTTGACAATATAAGCGTCTGCTTTTTCTTCAAATGGCACTATCTCATATCCGTTCTGTTCCAGAATTTCCTGCATGGCCTCTGTCTCATATGCATTTACCTTACAGCCAAGATTATGCAGTGCTACTTTTTTCATATTTTTCCTCCGAAATCTTTTTTTCATTTTATCATTGACTTTCTCTCCGTAAGTAATTAATATGAAAGAAAAGAAAAATTACTATAGGAGGAACATTCAATGAAAACAGTTCACATTTCATTAAATTCTATCGATAAAGTAAAAGCATTTGTAAACGAGATCACAAAGTTTGATAATGATTTCGACCTTGTATCTGGTCGTTATGTCATTGATGCCAAATCAATCATGGGCATTTTCAGTCTGGATCTCTCCAAACCGATCGAGCTGAATATTCATTCTGAGACCAACGTAGATGAGATTCTCAATATTCTCGCTCCGTATATCGTTGATTAATCATTGACTTTTACAGATAATCATGCCGCAGGATTTTGTTCCTGCGGCTTTTTGTTTGTCCGTAACTATTCGACTTCAATAATCTCATCAGAAGCAAGTGCTGCTTCTACCATCTCGTCGATCTTATCAGCAAGTGCCTTCTCTGATCTGCGAATCACATCCACACGCGGTTTGGTAACCGGATGCTTTGCTACGAATGTGGTACAGCAGTCTTCATACGGAAGAATAGAAATCTCGTAGGTGTCAATCTTCTTGGCAATCGTCACGATATCTTCTTTATCAAATGCAATCAGCGGACGGAATACCGGAAGGGTACATACATCGTTGGTTGCCGCAAGACTCGGAACTGTCTGACTTGCCACCTGGCCGATACTCTCACCGGTAATAAGTGCCAGGCATCCGGTGTCTTCTGCGATCTGCTGTGCAATTCTCATCATGTAGCGGCGCATGATAATCGTCAGTTCGTCATGGGGACACTGATCATAGATATACATTTGGATATCCGTAAAGTTGATTACATGAAGGCGGATCGGACCTGAATAAGCTGCTACTTTTTTCGCCAGATCCACTACCTTCTGCTTTGCTCTCTCACTGGTGTAAGGCGGCGCATGGAAATAAACGGCATCAATGTAAACACCTCGTTTTGCCACCATATATCCTGCTACCGGACTGTCGATACCGCCGGATAAGAGAAGCATGGAACGTCCATTGGTTCCAAGGGGCATACCGCCCGGTCCCGGAATTACTTCGGAATAGATGTAGATTCTGCCGCGGATCTCAATATGAATGGTGACATCCGGCTTGTGCACATCAACTGTCATCTCCGGGAATTCATCCAGAATTCTTCCGCCCAGTTCCGCATTGATCTCCATGGACTCCATGGGGAATCCTTTATGGGCACGGCGTGTGTGTACTTTGAACGTCTTCTTCTGTCCGCCGTACATTTCTCTTACGTAAGACATTACATGGGAAGACAGTTCTTCAAAACCTTCCCGCTCCACGATAACGACCGGACAGATTCCTACAATTCCGAATACTCTCTGCAGTGCAGCCACTGCTTCCTCATAATCAAATTCACCCTCTGCCTCTACATAGATTCTTCCTTTTTCCTTGGAGATGCGGAAAAAGCCTTCCACATCCTTTAACACCTGTCTGATCCGGTCTGCAAGGGCATCCTCGAACACATAACGATTCTTCCCCTTGACGCCGATCTCTCCATATTTAATCAAAAATGCCTGAAACATACAGTTCTCCTTCTTAACGACGAACGTATCGTCTGAGTACCGGGAGCAGTTCTCCCAGCTCTTTTATACAGTAATCAATCTCTTCTTCTGTGGTATCAAAACAGAAACTGAATCTGAGCGTACTGCCCAGAAGTTCCTTGTCAATCTCCATATTCTTCAGCGTCCGACTGACAGACGGCTTATTGGAAGAGCATGCAGAACCTGCAGATACGTAGATTCCTTTTTCCTCCAGCGCATGGAGCAGTACCTCGCTTCTCACATTCCTGAAACTGACACTGACAATCTGCGGTGCGCTGTCTCTTCCGGTATGTCCGTTGACTTTCGTACCTTCCAGAGCCGACACCTGGCTTACAAACCGATCCTTCAGTGCATACAGACGGTCGATTTTTTCTTCCAGATTCTCATAACATTCCGCTGCTGCCTCTGCCATTCCGGCAATTCCCGGCACATTTTCTGTACCGGAACGAAGTCCTTTCTGCTGACCGCCTCCAAATACGATGGAGTGAATCTTTACTTTACTATTGACATATAAAAATCCGGTTCCTTTCGGCCCGTGAATCTTGTGTCCGCTGACCGACAGAAGATCGATACCCTCTTTCTTCGGATAAATCCGGTATTTTCCATAAGCCTGAATCGCATCCACATGGAAAATAGTATTGGGATTATGCTCTTTTACGATTCTGGCGATCTCATCCACCGGCTGCACCGCTCCTACCTCGTTATTCACATACATCACAGATACCAGAATCGTCTCCGGACACAGCGCCTCTTTCAGCGCTTCCAGAGATACCACTCCGTATTCATCCACTGGCAGATAAGTGACACGAAATCCCTGTTCCTCCAGATACTTCATAGTATTATCCACTGAAGCATGTTCAACAGACGTAGTGATCAGGTGATTTCCAGCTCTCCGGTTCGCCATGGCCGTTCCGATCAGGGCCAGATTGTTGGATTCTGTTCCACCGGAAGTAAAGCAGATTTCTTTCTCATCCACCTTCAGATTTTTTGCAAAAAATGCACGTGCCTCTTTTACATAGTGTTCCGCTTCCACACCTTTTGTATGAAGAGCTGAGGGATTTCCAAAATCTTCTCTCATAACCTTCATCACCATCTCTGCTGCCTTCGCAGAACATCTTGTGGTGGCTGAATTATCCAGATATGCCTCCATGTTTCCTTAAACCTCCAGTTGGAACATCAGTACGGACAGAATACAAAGTCCTGCCGTCTCCGTTCTCAAAATTCTTTTTCCTAATGTTATCGGATGAATGCCTGCCTCCATTGCAGCAGCCACCTCCGATTTTTCCAGTCCGCCTTCCGGGCCGATAAGAATTCCCACCGTCTGTCCTCTCTCAATCGTTGAGAGAAGCGCTCTGGTCTGATCCATTGCAGATACTCTTGTCTGTCCGTCCTCCAGAATTTCATCCGCACATTCATAGGGAATCAGACCTTTGTCGAACTGCTTCATGGCTTTCAGCGACGATGCAAAATCCATCACTGGCTCCACCGTCGGGATCAGTGCCCTTCCGGACTGCTTTGCCGCACTCTCGGCAATTGCCTGCCAGCGTTTTACCTTGTTATCCGCCTTCTTTGCATCCAGCTTCACCACACAGCGTCTGGAAGCAACTGGAACTACCGCAGATGCTCCAAGTTCTACCGCTTTCTGGACGATCAACTCCATCTTGTCTCCCTTCGGGAGGCACTGGAACAAGACCAGCCTGGACGGCAGTTCCACCGACACTTCCCGACGTTCCAAAATCTCCGCGCGAACAGAATCTTCTGTCAATTCTGATACATTGCAGCTATATTCATGTCCAAATCCATCACTGATGATGATCTTTTCACCCGGCTTCATGCGAAGCACATTTTTCATATGGTTCACATCTCCGCCCAGAATTTCCACATAATTATCATGCACCTGTCCGGGTTCTACAAAAAAATGATACATAAATCCGTTTTCCTTAGTTCTTACGGGCAGTCACAGACACCCACTCGCCCTGATGGTTCACTTCCAGAACCTCAAGTCCTGCTTTTTTCACAGCCTCTACTACAGTTTCTTCCTTATCATCAATAATGCCGGATGTAATGTAAAGTGCGCCCGGTTTCATCTGTGCCAGAATCACCGGTGTCAGTGGCACCAGTACCTCAGCCAGAATATTGGCTACTACCATGTCATATTTTTCATAGCCGACTGCATCCTGCACTTCTTTATCATCAATAATATTTCCAAGCATCACCGTATACTTGTCCTCCGGAATGCCATTCACTTCCATATTTTCCTTCACCGCATTGATGGCGCAGGGATCCAGATCCGTACCGCAGGCATATCTGGCACCCAGCTTCAGAGCCGCAATAGAAAGAATACCGCTTCCGGTTCCCACATCAAGAAGCACCGTATCCTCTGTTACATACTTTTTGATCTGACGGATGCAGAGCTGTGTGGTCTCATGCATACCCGTTCCGAATGCCGTGCCCGGGTCAATCTGAATCAGAAGCTTCTCACGATCTTCCGGCTGCACTTCCTCCCATGACGGTTTGATCAGAATATCATCCACATGGAACTGATGGAAATACTGCTTCCAGTTATTGATCCAGTCCTTATCCTCTGTCTGGGAAGCTTCAATGGTTGCCGCACCGATATTGATGCCCCAGCTTCTGATCTCCTCCAGACCTTCTTCTACTGCTTTGAGCATAGCAGCATTGTCAGCATCCGGCTCCAGATAAAAACTGATCTTTGCCACACCGTCATCTGCCGGGCCTTCCGGGAGAATGTCCACAAACATCTGGGACTTGTCACTCTCACTTAAGGGAACCTTATCTTCAATCTCAATTCCCTCAATACCGGCTTCCATCATCATGCTGCTGATCATATCTTCCGCTTCTGCGGTGGTTGTCAGTGTATATTTATTCCATTTCATGGGGCATTCCTCCTTTTACCGATCCAATCCGATCTTTTATCTTATCATAAAACCTGTCGAAATTCAACTTGACTTTATCTGGCAAGAATATATTCCGTCATTTCTTCAATGCTGTGGACAATTCCGCAGACACCGGCTGCTTCCAGCTCTCCCTCCGGGGCAAATCCCATAGAAGTTCCAAGACACGGGATACCAAAGAGCGCCGCGCCTTCCGCATCATATTTCCGGTCTCCGATCATCAGTGCTTTGGTCTTCCACTCTTCTTCCGTAAGCCCGATTCTCCTTAACAGTTCCTCAATCACTTTCGGCTTTCCACACCGGCTCTCATCCAGGGATCCCCCACAGATATAGTCGAAATCATCCGTGATTCCGAAGTTTCGGAAAGTGGTCTCAATATGGACTTCCGGCTTCGAAGACGCCGTACAGAGCACTCTTCCATCCTCTTTCAGTTTTTTCAGCATCTCTTTCACACCCGGAAACAGTGTATTTTCAAAAATACCTTTTTCAGAAAAATACTCCCGGAAATATGCCACACCCTGTCTTGCCTCTTCCAGCGTCATCCCACAGTACTCCGGAAAAGCTTCCGTCAACGGCGGGCCGATAAATTTACTGAGTTCCTGCTGCTCCGGCACCGGATACCCCATCTTTTCCAGCGCATAGACCACCGCTTTCGTGATGCCTTCTCTGGAATCCCACAGAGTCCCATCCAGATCAAATAGCAGATATTTATACTTCATGATTCAATTCCCCTTCAAACTGTTCCAGAATATACTCCCGCACTCTGCTGACTGCAGGAGCAAAGACATCACCTCTTGCATAGGCCAGTACAATGGTTCTCTCCTCCTTTACCTCCAGCGGATAGATATCTACCGGAAACGGCATCTTTCTCATGACCAGCTCCGGAACCAGGCAGACACCATAACCGCCCATGACCAGGGAAATAGCGGACATGTCGTCCACAATGTAGCTTCCGCCACCGCCCGGGAGGCCGTATTTCGTCATAACGTTATTCACATCCGCATCACAGCCTTCCCGCTGTGTGACGAAATGCTGTTTTTTCAGCTCTTCGATTGTAATATAACCCGGATGTTCCGTCTTAAAGTCCTTCGGCACCACACACACAATCCGATCTTTGTAGATCGGGTCATTGGCCAGTTCTCCCACGCTGGATGCAGACAGGAATCCCACGTCCACCACGCCGTCCTTCAGCCAGTGATAGACATCATCGTAAGTCCCCTGATAAATATCCAGCTGCACATTGGGGTATTCCTGTTCAAACCCTTTCAGGAGACTTGGCATCCACTCCACGCATGCGCTGTTGAACACGCCGACCCGTACGACTCCTTTCTGAAGTCCATTGAACTGAGCCACTGCCTGATGCAGATACTCATCGCTGTTCAGTACATTTTTTATGTAGGGAAACAGTTCCTTTCCATAATTTGTAAGATATACGCCCTGCTTGCTACGGATAAACAACGGAAATCCCAGCTCTGATTCCATTCCGGCCACTGCGTGACTGATTGCCGACGGTGTCAGCTGCAGCACCTGCGCAGCCTTCTGAAAGCTTTCCTGCTCCACCACCGCCATAAATACCTGGTAAGACAGTAATGTCATGATATATTCTTCTCCTTGAATCATTTTCATTCTCAAAATGAAAATAATGAATTTTACTTATCTATAAAACTATAATAAAATAAAAGCATAAAGTCAACAGTGGATATATCCTTTTGTTGTATAAATGTGTTTGCGATGAAAAAAGGAAGGCAGTAATGCTTTCCTTTTTTCATTCCGGGAGACTGACCAGGCTTCGCCCTTCTCCCAGAATCCACTCATAAATCTCATCCAGTCCTTCTTCCGAAAAAGGAAAGTCTCTCGTCACCTTCTGTTCATCCGGCGTATGCTTTAAGGCAAAAGGTTCCGGCCAGAGAATTACCCTCAGTACCAGCTTTTCCTCCTCTGCGCCTTCTTCCCTCGTATCCGTCTTCCCAATCCAGAACCGAAGTCCCCGGTCTGATCCGGTAAAGGCTTCTTTCTTATAAAAAGGAAGATGAAACAGATCAATCCGGTCTATCATAGCGAATTCTCCTTAAACGTCACCGTCACCCATCCGTCATCTGTGTTTACTCCCACTTCGGTTCCCACCGGTGTCAGAAACACCACACGTTTCTCATCATCAGAAAGAATTTTCAGCAGTTCTTCGTCAGACATATCATCCAGCCAAGTAATACTTCCATTTTGTTTGGAATTCTGTACCCGGAATCTGGTCACCAGCGTATCATCCACTTCCAGAAGAGTACTGTTTGGAATCTCTGTTCCGGTAGTCATATCCATATTCAGCGCATCCAGTCCATAATAATCATTTTTCCCGGACACTTTATATTTGCAGACCAGGCTTAAGCGGTCTTCTTCCATGAGAGTAACATAGACCACCGTACTTACCACAGCCCTGTCCTCCGTATAGCTGCCATCATACCGATGAATCATCTCCCTTACTTTCCCATTGATGGATTCCAGCAGTTCCTCATGATCTCCTGAAAAAGTCGGGTAATACAGCGAAAGATAGGCATTTTCATCCGAATCATGCGGATATGCCGTTTCCTGATGCCACTCCACCTGATAGCTTAATCCATCTGTTGTCGCATCTGTCAATTCCTCGTAATACTCATCATCCGCATCCGGTGTGTACAGATCGTAACCATAGTTGCTGCCATAATCATAGAAATCCTGCGGCAGTTCTGGCTGTGAGGATGATATAGAAGAAATATTTTTTACCGTGACAAATATAATGATCCCCGTGAAGGTAAGTGCCAGTACCGCCAGTACAATGCAGATGATGAGCACTGCCTTTGCCCCCGCAGACATGCCTTTCTTCTTCGGCCCTGCTTCATATTCGTTTCTGCGTTCTTCTTCCATACCGAAACCTCCTGTTATTCTTTATCGTCCTCCCATACATACGGAGTGAGCTGATAAACATAATAATTGAGCCAGTTTGTGTACAATGTATTGGCATGGGCTCTCCACTGAAGAGCCGGACGCTGCGTATCGTCATCATTCGGGAAATAATTCTTCGGTACCTGAATATCAAGACCCTTGTCCTTATCTCTTCTGTACTCTTTTCCCAGTGTTATCCGGTCATATTCCGGATGTCCCATAACAAAAATTTTCTTTCCGTTCTCCGCCATGCACAGGAACACACCTGCCTCCTCGGATTCTGCCATGATCTTCAGATCTTCACATGCCTCGATGGCTTCTTTCGGAATTGTCGTATGCCGGGAGTGGGGTGCTACAAAATAATCATCAAAGCCTCTCACCAACGGCTCCTTCCGATTCATGACACGGTGGGTGTAAAGTCCAAACAGTTTCTGCGGAAGCAGTACCTTCTCCAGACCATAATAATAATGAAGCGCTGCCTGCGCCCCCCAGCAGATATATAAGGTAGATGTCACATGAGACTCGCACCATGCAAAGATCTCTCGAAGCTCTGTCCAGTAATCCACTTCTTCGAATTTCATCTGTTCCACCGGTGCTCCAGTGATGATCAGTCCGTCAAATCTTTTTTTCCGTATCTCATCAAATGTCTGATAAAATTTGTTCAGATGACTCTTATCTGTATTCTTGGATTCATGGGTTTTCACCGTAATAAAAGTCACATCCACCTGCAGCGGTGTATTGGAAAAACTTCTTAATAACTGAAGTTCCGTATCTTCTTTCAGCGGCATCAGATTCAGGATTCCCACCTTCAGCGGACGAATCTCCTGGCTTAACGCCCTGGTCTCATCCATGACGAAGATATTTTCCTTCTCCAGTATTTCCTTTGCCGGTAAATCATTCTGTATTCTGATTGGCATATTCTAATTCCTCTTCTCTTTTGATTCTTCCATCATATCACACTTCGGCAGCCTGCGCGAGTTCATTCTTCAATCTCCACTGTCACAGTCCAGTAACTCTCACTGGCTTCGATGGATTTTACTGTACCGTCAAATCGATGCAGTTTTTTCTTCGTATTATTTGACATGGCAATAGCGTCCTTGATCGTATAGTAATACATAATGCCCGCCATGGTATTCGCGGTATCTTCTTTCAGTTCTACATGATCACCGGCCTGTATTAGCCCATCCCGCTCCATGCGAAATTCCATCTCTCTGGCCATCGTATGCCACCCCCAGAAATTCTTCCAGACATAAATTCTGGTCCTTCATCAGTTTTGCCGCCGGTTTCCCCACATACCGAAGATGCCACGGTTCAGAAATAATTCCCGTAATCTCTGACTTTTCTTTCGGATACCTTATAATGTATCCATATTCCCATGCATGTTCATCCACCCACTGATATTCTTTGGTATTGCGGATACCTTCATCCAGCTTCTTGTAGCTGGGTGTCACAAAATCCACGGTCAGTCCCAGCTGATGTTCGCTGGTGCCCGGCACTGCCACAACTGTGCCGGCTTCCTTCACTGCTTTTTCATGGGAATAACCGCTGCTCTCCAGGCGTGCAATCTTATTTTTAAACAGATCCACCTGTTTTGCATAAGTACGGTAGGAAGATGTAACGTTGATATTTACTCCGTCTTTCTTTGCATCATTTACCATCTCTGTCAGTTTTTCTGCTGCCAGAGGTTCCAGCTGATGCCCGTTACCAATGCTAACCAGATCAAGATCCAGTTCATCCCGCAGAATATAATCCTTATTTAAAAGACTTAAGTATCCGTTGATAATAGCATCTTTTGCATCGGGCTCCAGTGAATTTTCAATATCTTTTTTCAGCTGTGCAGAGACAACTGTCTTTTTCTCTTTTTTACTGTCGGTACTGTTTCCTGCACTGGTAGCGGGCTGCGGTTTCTGAGTACTCTCCGCTGCGCTTCCAGTATCCTGCTGCGGAGTAGTATTACTGTCCGCCGGAGTCTGTCCGGCAGCTGCCGCTGCCTGGGCCGCTGCTGCCGCCTGGGCTTCTGCTGCCGCCTGGGCTTCTGCTGCTGCCTGGGCTTCCGCTGCCGCCTGGGCTTCTGCTGCTGCCTGGGCTTCTGCTGCCGCCTGGGCTTCCGCTGCTGCCTGAGCCTCCGCTGCCGCCTGGGCTTCTGCTGCCGCCTGAGCCTCCGCTGCCGCCTGGGCGTCTGCTGCTGCCTGAGCCTCCGCTACCGCCTGGGCGTCAGCCGCCGTTACATTTATTGTTCCCGTACCGAACATAAGCGCTGCCGTAATCAGCAGCGCCACTTTTCT
Source organism: Hominiventricola filiformis (assembly GCF_020686965.1). Classification (NCBI taxonomy): domain Bacteria; kingdom Bacillati; phylum Bacillota; class Clostridia; order Lachnospirales; family Lachnospiraceae; genus Hominiventricola; species Hominiventricola filiformis. The sequence goes on from NZ_JAJEPS010000001.1 coordinate 111,139, forward strand.
TTTTCCCAATTTGTAATTCATATTCCTCATCTGTCCCTGTATCTATTTCTATCTTCTCTTTTCGCCTAGCAGCAGAACATGCCTCCTCTGCCTCCAAAACAGCAGAGATTACACATCATATTTGCCAGACACAGTTTACAGCAGAAATCATTTCCCATGACCTGCATGCCGCCATACGGTGTACTCATCTGGTCATACCATCCTCCGCCGCCCTGCAGCCGAGAAACCAGTGCCTGGTATTCCATTCTTCCCGGCTCCATGGCTGCCGCCTGTTTTGCATGCTCCAGCGCCACTACATTATTACCGAGACCATTATTGGCAATAGCACTCAGATAATACCACTGTGCATTCTTCTGCTCCATTCCGGAAAGTACGTTTAATGCCTCATTATAACGTCCTGCCCGGATATAATTCATGGCTGCATTCAAATGCATGGTATATTCATCAGTACTTCCTGTCGTTCCACCGGAACCATATCCTGCTCCGCCATATCCATAGCCTCCATAGCCGTTGGTACTTCCGTAACCGGAATAGCCTTGCTCCTTTTCCTTCATGATCTGGTCATAAGCCGCCTGCACTTGTTTAAACTTTTCTTCCGCCTGTGCAGCATTCGGATTATTAATATTGGCATCCGGGTGATATCTTCTGCTTAAGTTCCGGTATGCTTTCTTTATCTCCTCGTCCGAAGCGCCCCTTTTAAGTCCGAGCACTTCATATGGATCTGTCATCATGCTTCTTTCTTTGTTTCCTTTCTTCTGCACCGGATCTGACCATATCTTGTCCATACTCCAGCATATAAAATATTACGCAGAATCTCCGCATCTTCCAGAATCGGAAGCTGCTCAAATACTTTTGATGTCTCCGCCATCATCATTTTCAGAATCTGCTGGCAGTCCTGTTCAAAAGTTTCTTTCTTATATAATTCTGTAAAAGGATTGTATCGTCCCTGTTTCAGATCTTCTTCTATATCTTCATAGGCATCCATCAGATAAATGAATTTTCCGAAATAAAATCCCATACGCCGCAGTTTCTCTGCCCATTCATCTTCCGCGTACACGAACAATTCTGCCATAATTGCTCCAAAAAATCCAGCAGTTTTATCAATATCGTACTGTTTTTCTTTTTCATACGCGGAAAGTGCCGCCAGATTATCTCTGAGGCATCTGCTCTGTCTCTCGTATCTTTCGGCAAGCTTCTTTACGTTTCCTTTTAATGCCTGTCCAAACAGACAGGCTGTCAGTTTCCGTTCATCCTGCCAGTCATCCAGACATTTATAATAGGTAAGAAGAACATTCATATCCGCCGCATAGTCAAAATACCGGTTTTCCCGGTAAAAATGCTTTTCCACAGGATGGGCAATACAGCGCGCACTCTTTGTCACCGTCTCCGGTTCATAAAGACCTGTCAGAAGCAGCGCCAGAAATGTCATATCGAAGCTTAAAGTCAGCTGTCCGATTCTCCCGCTCTGTTTCTTCAGGCTGTGGCAAAGTCCACAGTAACTGGCACGATAGGTTTCATATTCCCTTACTTTCAGTTCCGGCTTATGTACCACAATGTATCCGAACATGAATTTTCCTAACTCCTCTTCTGAAACTCATGATGACACTTCGGGCAGCGGATCATAATCTTACCTTTTCCCTTCGGAATCCGGATCTTCTGTCTGCATTTCGGACAGGTATAAATATGGTGATATTTACGCTCTTCCATCAGTTTCTTCTGCTGATCAAACCAGTAACGGATTTTTGCTGTTGCCTGCAGATATCTCTGATTTTCCGCATAACGGGCGCTGTGATTTTTGGATAACACACGATACATGGCATATACCAGGATTAATGTTACCGCAAAGCTCAGCAACTGACTTTTGAAAAACCAGTTAATCACAATCCCAATCAGCGCAACCCAGAAAAGGAATTTATAGAAATCATCCGTTCCATATCTTCCCTGCATAAATCGATAGATTTTGTCTCTCATACTGCCAAAACTCCTCTTTTACCCTTTTTAATATATATATTTACAATCTGCATATAAATCCATTGTAAACAAAGACCGTGAAAAAACAATGAAAAAATTATGAAATTTTCTAAAGAGTTGCGGTTCACACGTCTAAATCAGTCAGTTGGAAGTGATAGGCTGCGAGCGGAACCGCTCGCGCTAAGTCCTCGATCCAGCGGTACTAAGCTTCGAACATCGTCTTTGACTTGTTCTCAGCAAGTACCGGGACTGCGGACGTTCCTTTCGCAGCCTATCACTTCCAACTGCCCAATTCATATCTATGAACTGTAGCTTTAAAAACTCCTTGCAAAAAACTCTCGGACCGCTTCCATCTTTGCCTGTGCGTCCGCATATCCCAACTGATAGACACTCATAACTTTCTCCGGACGTTTGTCCATTCGTCCAATGTCCGGATCACAGCTTGGCCGGATGACCAGAATCTCCCCCGCCTCTTCCAAGCGGTCAATCTCATCCATCGTATCATTATAATGTTGATAACGCTCCTTCATAGCTTCCACAAAAGCCGGATACTTCCGGTAAATTCTTCCTGCCAATGCCATGGAAGAGGGTTTCTTCCGATAGCCTTTCTGCCGGGTCAGTACCACGATATTTTTCTCATAGCCAAGTTTTCGGAACGCATCGAGAGGCACGCTGTCTGCCACACCGCCATCCAGAAGCTTCATGCCGCCCACTTCCACAATCTGGGACACCAGCGGCATGGAAGCAGATGCCCGCATATAGTCGATCTCATCCATGTTGTCCATACGGATATATTCTGCTTTTCCAGTCTCCACATTGGTACAGGTCACATAAAAGGTGATCGGTGACTCTTCAAAAGCCTTCCGGTCAAAGATATCCAGCTTATCCGGAAGTTCATGATAGCAGAACTCTGTCTCTACCAGATTACCCGTCTTCAGAAGTGATCGGAAACTCATAAACCGGGGATCTTTCATATATTTCAAATAATAACGGATGCTGCGCCCGTGCTGTCCGGATACATAAGAGCATCCATGAACCGCACCTGCGGATACGCCGATCACGCCATCCACTTTGATGTCCTGCTCCAGAAATGCATCCAGCACGCCTGCCGTATAGATGCCTCGCATGGCGCCGCCTTCCAGTACCAGTCCTGTTTTCATACTCTGACTCCTCCTTACTATCTGTCTATATTCCCATCAACATCATTATATATCCGTAAATCACCTGCATGACACCTGCCAGTACCATCACCAGAATGGGGTTCCATTTCTTCCTGAGCAATACCAGACAAATAGCAAAAATCACTGCCATCTGCAGTTTTATTCTGCCTTGTCCACCGATGTTCAACGCAGACACCATGATATCCACACCTGCAGACGCAATGAGCGCCACGACTGCCGGACGAAGACCTTTTAACACGCCCTGCAGCAGATCCATGGAACGATATTTGAGATATAACTTTGCAATCAATGATACCAAAATACAGGACGGAAGCACACATCCCAGCGTACATACCACTGCTCCCGGAATTCCTGCCACTTTTAACCCTACGAATGTAGCTGAATTGACGGCAATGGGACCAGGGGTCATCTGGGAAATGGTAATGAGATCCGTAAATTCCGACAACTGAAGCCAGCCATTTGCCTCCACCACCTGATGACGAATGAGTGGGAGGGCTGCATAGCCGCCTCCGAAGCTGAATGCCCCGATCTGGAGAAAGCTCAAAAATAAACGTAAATAAATCATACCTGCCCCCTCCTTCTTCGCAGCATAGTTCTGACAAATCCTAAAATTCCCGCTGCCAGAATGATGAAGATCACGTTAATGTTAAAAATCATGGAAACGGCAAATGCAGCAATCATGACCAGTATACTGACCGTGTCCTTTTCCTTTGTAATGCCGCTTCCCATATCCCAGACTACGGATGCGATAACAGCTCCCACACCTGCCTGCATGCCTTCCAGCATGAGGGCAATCAGTGTCATAGAACGAAATGCTTCATAGCAGACCGAGATCACCGACAGAATTAAAAACGGCGGAAGCACCGTCCCCAGCACTGCCGTCAGAAGTCCCGTCACTCCGGCCAGCTTGTAGCCCACCACAATGGCTCCATTCACCGCAATGGCCCCCGGCGCCGACTGGGCAATAGCTACCAGATCCAGCATTTCATCCTCATCTATCCAGTGAAGCTCATCCACAAACTTCCGTTTCATCAATGTCACAATCACATAGCCGCCTCCGAAGGTGAAGGCACTCAAATAAAATGTTGATAAAAACAGAGAACGCAGCAGATGGACGTTGTTCTTTTCTTTCATAATATGCTCCTACTGTTTCTTTATAGATATTGTGGCTAAGCGGATGAAAGTGACAGCCTGTGAGCGGAACCGCTCGCGCTAAGTCCTCGATCCAGCGGTACTAACATTCAAACATCGCTGCCGCTCGTTCTCATGAAGTACCGGGACTGCGGACGTTCCTTTCACAGGCTGTCACTTTCATCCACATAATCACCTGTAAACTGCAACGTATATTATCTCATAAATAAAGATTTTTGCAAGGGACGCTTGAAAGTTTAAGTAACTCATATTATAATACAAATAGAGAGAAGCAACTGCACACATTGTGGTTGCCTCCAAGGTTGATAAAATAAGTCACCTGTCCGGTCAAGACGTAGGTGGCTTATTTATTTTCGCTTGTTAATCCTATCTATGTAGGCAAGCAGCGCAAGCAGAAATGAACCGCCCAAAAACAACAGGCTTAATACTTCATATGTATCCATTCGCACCACCTCCCCTCTTTTCAAGTATGGGAGGCTTCCACCTAATCTAACCTAGCAATATTTATGTACATTTGCTTCTCATGCAAATAGTATATCATAATATTACATAACGTACAATTTTATCTTCACAAAAAACTGCCATTACACAGGAATTTTCCCGCATAATGGCAGTTTTTAGCATTTCGTTTAAAATTACATAATCTCTTTGATCCAGCCTTCCGGTGCCTCAATGCGGCCCATCTGGATTCCGGTCAGAGTATCATAAAGTTTCTTGGTAACCGGTCCCATCTCTTCCATACCGCTCGGCAGGCAGATCTCGGTTCCGTGGTCTACGATCTTTCCGATCGGGGAGATAACTGCTGCAGTTCCGCACAGACCAGCCTCTGCGAAATCTTTCAGCTCTTCTTTTGCAACCGGACGCTCTTCTACTTCCAGTCCCAGATAATCTTTTGCTACTACCATCAGAGAACGACGGGTAACAGACGGTAAGATACTGTTAGACTTCGGAGTTACGACTTTATTGTCTTTGGTTACAAAGATGAAGTTGGCACCACCGGTCTCCTCAACATAAGTTCTGGTAGCCGGATCAAGGTACATATTCTCATCAAATCCTTTGTTGTGAGCATCTACAATATTGTAAAGGCTCATTGCGTAGTTCAGACCAGCCTTGATATCGCCGGTTCCATGAGGTGCTGCACGGTCCACATCAGATACGCGGATGGTGATCGGTTTTGCTCCGCCTTTGAAGTACGGACCTACCGGAGTAGTAAAGATACGGAACTGATACTCAGTTGCCGGTTTTACACCAATAACAGAATCAATACCAAACATATACGGACGAATATACAGCGTTGCTCCGCTTCCATAAGGCGGTACATATGCTGCATTTGCTTTTACAACATCTACAACTGCCTGTACAAAACGATCTTCCGGAAATACCGGCATCTGCAGTCTTCTCTCAGAATCTGCCATACGTTTTGCGTTCAGATCCGGGCGGAAGGTAACGATTTTACCCTGCTCGGTTGTATAAGCTTTAATTCCCTCAAAGCAGGTCTGTGCATACTGAAGTACACAGGCACATTCACTCATGGTAATCATTGGATCGTCAATCAGAGCACCTTCATCCCATGCTCCATTTTTATAGTTGGCAACGAATCTCTTATCGGTTGGCATATATCCAAAACCAAGGTTGCCCCAGTCAATGTTTTTCTTTTCCATCACACTTTACTTCCTTTCCTATGTATATAGATGATGTCTGCGATGACTTATCTTGCTTTATGATACGCTTTTCAAAAACCAGTGTCAAGATTTCAGTACAAAATGCTTCTTCCGATATTCCAATAATCCCTCTTCCTGCATCCGGCTTAGTTCCATGGAAAGGCCGCTCCGGTCCACAGACAGATAATCTGCCAGCTGCTGGCGTGAAAATGCGATGTCAAATTCCGCACTGCCATGGCGTTGTGCTTCTGCCGAAAGGTATGATAAAATCTTTGCCCGGCGGCTTCGCTGTCCAAGGTGAGTAATTTTTTCATTAAGGCGCAGATTTTTCTCGGCCAATTCAGATAACAGATTGCGAATCATCCGGCTGTGATGACTGCAGGTGGACGGGCAGGTAGTAAGAATTCTCTTAACATTCAAAAAAAGCACCTGCACATTGGTTTCTGCAATGACACTTACATTCAGTACAGCACCCGGAGAACAGGCAAAGGTTTCTGCAAAACAATGTCCCGCTCCCACTGCAGCAAGAATATTCCGGTTTCCCCAGAAATCTTCCTGAATGATCATCACTTTTCCTGTGATTACCACTCCAAAAGCTTCTACCCGGTCTCCTGCCCGCAAAATATATTCGTCTTTTTGATAAGTTTCCGGACGCACTTCCAGGCAATGAAGCATTTTTTCTGTCTCTTCCTCGGAAATTCCGAAAAAAATTCCTGATGTCCGCAAAACGGATAACATTTCTTTCATTTTCTTACCTCGTTGTATTTTCAACCGATTTGTTGTTCACACTATAGTATACTCCACTCATCAAATCAAAAAAAAGGAGAATTTCTTATGGATACAAATATGTTTTGTTTTCAATGTGAGCAGACCGCCGGATGCAGCGGATGTACCGGGAAGGCCGGCGTCTGTGGAAAATCTGCTCAGACTGCTCAGATTCAGGATCAGCTGACAGGTGCACTTATCGGACTTGCTCACGCAGCAAACGGCTCTCTTCCAGAGGGACAGCCTATTGAAAAGGTAATGATTGAAAGTCTTTTTGCTACTCTTACCAATGTGAATTTTGACGATGATGCATTAAAAGCACTGCTAGCTCGGGTTCATGAAAAAAAAGCAGAACTGGTTCCTGGCTGCGGCAGCTGCATGTCTTCCTGCGGTCACAATGATGATTATGATATGATGCGGATCTGGGAGGCTGATGAAGATATCCGTTCCCTGAAATCCCTGATTTTATTCGGTATTCGCGGAATGGCCGCCTATGCTTACCATGCCATGGTACTTGGATATGAGAATGCCGAAGTAAATCAGTTCTTCAGTAAAGCGCTGTTTGCCCTCGGCGAGGACTGGGATATGGAGCTGCTCCTTCCCATTGTCATGGAAGTTGGGAAATACAACTTACTGTGCATGGAACTGCTTGATAAAGCCAATACCGAATCCTATGGCACACCAGTTCCCACCACAGTTCCGTTGGCTGTGGAAAAAGGACCATTTATCGTTGTCACCGGACATGACTTAAAAGATCTGCAGCTGCTGCTTGAGCAGACAGAAGGAAAAGGAGTTAACATCTATACGCACGGTGAAATGCTCCCTGCCCATGGTTATCCGGAGTTGAAAAAATATGCGCACCTGAAGGGGAACTTCGGAACCGCATGGCAGAATCAGCAGAAAGAATTTGCTTCCATCCCGGCACCGATTCTCTTCACCACCAACTGCCTGATGCCGCCGAAGGCATCCTATGCGGATCGCGTCTTCACCACCGGAGAAGTTGCTTTCCCAGGAACCGTCCACATTGATGAAGAAAAAGATTTCACTCCGGTGATTGAAAAAGCACTGGAACTCGGTGGATATACCGAAGATCAGGCATTTACCGGAATCAACGGCGGCTCTACTGTCATGACCGGATTCTCCCATGGAACCGTGCTCAGTGTAGCTGATCAGGTAATCAATGCCGTAAAGAGCGGTGCTATCCGTCACTTCTTCCTGGTAGCTGGCTGCGACGGTGCCCGCCCGGGACGTAATTACTATACGGATTTTGTAAAGCAGACACCTGATGATACCATCATCCTTACCCTGGCCTGTGGAAAATATCGTTTTAACGATCTGGATCTTGGAACCATCGGCGGTCTCCCCCGCATCATGGATATGGGCCAGTGTAACGATGCCTACGGTGCTATCAAAGTAGCTGTGGCACTCTCCGAAGCCTTCGGATGCGATGTCAACGAACTGCCCCTGTCCATGGTACTGTCCTGGTATGAGCAGAAAGCCGTCTGCATCCTGCTCACCCTGCTCCACTTAGGGATCAAAAACATCCGCCTCGGCCCTTCCCTTCCGGCATTTCTCTCTCCCAATGTTCTGAATTACCTGGTAGAGAATTTTGGAATCGCACCGATCACCACCCCGGAAGAAGATCTGAAAGAGTTGTTAAAATAAAAATGGGATAAATCTGTAAATATGTGCCAGATAGCGGTCAATTTCCGCTTTTTTATGCCTTTCAACTTCGGTTGGAAGGCATATTTTTCTGCCCGCGGCCGGGGCGTGGGGCTTTTGTTTTTCTGCCCGCGGCTGGGGCGTGGGCTTTTGTTTTTCTGCCCGCAGCCGGGGCGTGGGGCTCAGCGCCCAACTTGCTTACAAAAGTTCCTGCTTTTTTTGAAAACGGGGGAACTCGCGGCCAGCAATCTGCATTTCAGACCCATTTCAGGTAAAAAAGCTTGTTGTGTCAGAGGAAAACAGGAACTAAAGTGGGGCGAAAGTGATATAGACCCAGTACGTACTGTTCTGTTAACTCTTATTATAAATATGGACATTTTCACGCACAGTTTCTTCAAACATCCATGTATCTTGTAATCCTATACCGCACAACGTCATAATCCAATTTGTATATAGCGTCAACAATGTTGCATTTTAAATAATTGTATGCTATTATCAATACACACAGCAGATACTATTATTGCATTTCTGTAAATCACTTTTCATACGTTTCCCCACTGTTTATTATGTTTTTTCTAATATGCTTATTGTATCATTTTAGGAATCATATTATAATGAATGCAGACGGTGGGACATTTCTTTACTTAGGAGGCTGTCATGTCAGATTCTATTCATTCCCCGTCCACGCACAACATAAACGATTATTCTCAGCAGGAGGATGCTGCATTAAAAACCGCATGGCAGTTTTTTGCAAGTGACCTGCTGCCCTTCTTCCAGATTTCCGGGTCAGTAAAGGGCATCGCGCCAACGGAGCTTATCAGTCTGGAACTGAAAAAGCTGTTTCAGGATTTTAATCTCATTATGGAAGATGGAAGCTGGAAACATTTTGAATTTCAGAGTAAAAACGAAGGGCTTGCCGGTTTAAAACGATTTCGTACCTATGAAGCACTGACCAGCTATCAACATAAAGTTCCTATCACCACTTATGTCCTGTTTTCCGGCAATATTAAAAATCCTATGACCTCTTTCTCAGAGGGCATCAATACTTATAAGGTTGCTCCCATTATTATGAAGCGGCATAGTGCTGATCGACTCATCCGCAGGCTGCAGCGAAAATTGAAAGCAAAGAAAGAACTCACAAAAACAGATCTTGTTCCATTAACACTCTGCCTGTTAATGGGTGGAAAAATGAGTCTCAAAGACCGAGTAACAGAATCCTTCCACATTATCCACAGCGCTTCTCATATTCCGAATGAGGACCGGTCTCACATGGAAGCGGTACTCTATCTTATGGCAGATAAATTTTTAGAACCAGCAGAACTGAATAAACTGAAGGAGGAAATACATATGACGCAATTGGGACAAATGTTAGTTGACTGGGGTATTGAACAGGGGATTCAAAAAGGTGCTAAACAGAAAACACAGGAATTTATTATCAATGCTCTCAAGCTTGGTCTTTCTGATGAGGATATTCTCCGGCTCACGGAATGTACCTCTGACGAACTGCAGGCTGCACGTGAACACTGGCTCTCCAGATGACAGAACAGCCGATTTCTTTCGAAACCGGCTGCTCTGCTTTGTGTGCTCTTTATCTGATTTTAGAATTTTCTCTGGCTTTAGCCATTCCCTCGCGCCATTTTTTGAGATCTTCGATCTCTACGGTTTCACCATTCATGATGGCGCGTCTGCAGGGCTCTAGCACCGGAAGTTCCGCCAATGCGATATTTCTGCAGGCTCTTTCCATATCCGGCAGATATTCTACCGGGATACGGATAATTCCGTGAATGTCACATGCGATGATATCACCCGGTTCCAGTTCCAGACCGCCTACCGTTACCTTGCAGGCGAAGTCGACTACGTGAGTGTGTGCATGGCTCACCACTACTTCCTTTGCAAAATATCCGAATCCAAGTCCGGATACTTCTTTCAGGTCACGTACACCACCGCTTGTCACAACTCCCTGGCAGCCCAGAGCCAGATGCTGCGTGGCGTTTACTTCTCCCCAAAAAGATCCTACCGGTTTGAGATCCATATCCTGCTGTACTACAATACAGCCGGGTCCCATATCTTTTACATGCTGGTAATAGGGCATCATTTTTGCCTGTTCTTCCGGTGTTGCCGGAAACTCTGTAGCGATCTTTGCAGTTGCAACAGGACCAACATATGTAGTTGTGCAGGATACCACTGGTTTGATGGTGTAATCCATGAACCCCGTGCCTCTTTTGAAATCTGAGAAACATTCCAGTGCATTGGAAATAGTCGGCGTATCAAACTGTGTCAGTCTATCGCAATAATTACGTATTTCTTCCTTTGTCATATGTCAGTCCCCTGTCCTGATATTCATAATTTACTGGATTTTTCTTATTTCACGTATCCCAATTTTACCAGTTCCTCTTTCATATCATCATATTTCGGACCTGTTGTAGATTTATTCGGACGATACGGATCTCCGACATTTCTTCCAACAATATTTGCCATATCCTTGGTTGCTACCGGCCAGCTGGTCTTGTCCATGAGAAGTCTTAACGGATTTAACTTATACTGCGCCTCTCTGGAGCCTTCGAAATCACCTTCATTATATTTGGTGATAATGGAGCATACCAGATCCGGTACAAAGTTAGCAGTGGTAGCTACACAACCTGCTGCTCCGTGGCACATAGCGCCAAAGATCAGGGTATCTTTTCCACCGTATACTTTGAAACCACAGTCACTGTTTCTGCGGATGAACTCTTCGGTCTGAGTCATATCCCCGGAAGAATCCTTCATGCCAACTATATTCTCTACTTCATGAGCCAGACGATATACCAGATTACTGCTCAATGTATATCCGGCTCTTCCTGGATTATTGTAGAGGAGCATCGGCATATCCGGTACTGCATCAGCAATTGCTTTGAAGTGTTCGTACAGCTCTTCTTCGGTTGGTTTGATAAACATCGGCTGCAGAACGCTGATGGCGTCTGCTCCGACTTCTTTTGCCATCTTGGCGATGCGGATGCATTTTTTTGTAGCAATGCCACCGATTCCCATGAATACCGGCACACGTCCCTTTGCCTGATCTACCATGATCTTCAGTGCGCGTTCCATCTCATCCTCTTCTACCATGTAGAACTCGCCGTTACTTCCGAATGCAAGTACACCGACTACTCCGCCGTCGATAACAAAATCTACCTGCTCACGAAGTTTTGTCTCATCAATTTTCTCGTCTTTGTCTACCGGGGTCAGAATCGGTACTACAATACCGCTCTTCATAAAATCTGTGTTCATACTTGTTCTCCTTTTATTTTATATTTTAGTTAGACATTGGCAAAACGCCAAAAAACGTATAGATACGGCATTTTTTGTTAAAATAAAATATCTCCTCAAGGTTTATGGTAAAATAGAGTTGACCAGAAACTAAATAATCATCTGCCTAAAGGAAATATACCTATATGATAATATATAAGAAGCTCACTTTGGCAAAAGTTTTTGAAAATTGCCAAAATAAATTCGCTAACGACAAATGTCAGTTTCTTTCAAATCCGTGTAAATGTTGAAAAATCAATCATTTTTATTGCAAACATAAAAAAACAGAATGAAAAAAATCTTCATGTAGACTTGCTGCTTGCGAAGTCACTCAACTTGTCACTGTATTTGTTGCTGACAAAATCTACCAGCATCAATACATTCGAAGTTTGAAACCCTTAATTACATAATCATTCATTTCTATATGATATTTTCTTCGCAGTTTAGCTGGGAAGTCTTTTTGTTATACCTAAATTTTATATCACCTGTTTTCCATTCTAAGAATCTTGCGTTGCAGGATTCTTACCGCATATAAGCAGAAGACGGACAGCAATTGCCGTCCGTTTTTCATCCATAATAAAGGGATGGTTAGAAAAAAAGTTCGGGAAGGAACATAATTACTTCAGGAGTAAAAGCCAATGTCAGTACCATAAGCATTGTAGCGATGAGGAACGGAACCATTTCCTTGCAATAATCTTTAAGAGGGACATCTAGAATCGTGTTTACTGTGTACATTGAAATACCAACTGGCGGAGTATTAACCGCAAGGGTGGTCATCATACACATCAGCACACCCAGATGAACTGGATCAATACCGACCGATTCTACCAGTGGGATCAGGATCGGGGTGAGCAGGATGATCGTAGTTGCCCCCTCCATAAACATTCCCAAGAACAGCAGTAAGATAATAATAAGACAAAGAATCAAGTGGCCATTGGAGGTAACATTCATCATCAGCGAGGTGACTGTTTGAGGGACTTTATCAATAGGAATGCCATATCCAAATAGGCCGCTCATTGAAATAATCAACATAATTGCACCCATGTCCTTAGCTGTGTCATCCAGTGCCCCCAAAAACCGTTCCCAAGTCAGCTCCTTATAGACAAACAGTCCTATAACAATCGCGTAGACGCAGGCAAATGAACCGACCTCTGACGCAGTGAAGAATCCTAGGCGAATGCCAAACAGCATCAACAGCGGGAACATCAGTGCCCATATGGTTTCCTTGAGCGAATGCAGAATCTCGATTGGATGGGCAGCGTGTTCCCGTTCAGGCAGATAACCGTGATGGCGCGCCACCAGGTTAACGGTAACCATCATAATAACCATCATGATAATTCCAACCGTTAAACCAGACGCAAACAGTTGTCCAATTGAGACACCGCCTGTGGTTCCAAACAAAATTAACCCTACTCCCGGCGGAATAGTCGCTGTAATAAGCGAAGGGAATGTAAGCGCATTGGCTGTAAAGCCTTTAGAATAGCCCCTCTTAAGCATATCTGGCCCCAGCAGCCGAGCCTCCATCGCTGCGTCGGCAGTCGCCGAGCCCGAAATACCGCCCATCAGCGTGCTGAGCACCACACTCACCTGTGCCAACCCCGCGCGCATATGCCCGGTAAGCAAGGTTGCAAGCTCCACAAGCCGTGAAGTCACACCACCTGCATTCATCAGATTGCCCGCTAAAATGAACAGCGGAATAGCCAACATTGCCACCGTCTGAGTCTGAGAAATGGGCAACTGCGCCACAATAGTAGCTGGTAAATTACTGTGCTGTAAAAAGAATAGCACCCCTGCTGCCCCAATCGAAAAAGCAACCGGGACACCTAAGACTAGCAGGCATAGAAAAACAATAAAAACCAATACCATCTTTTTCTTCCCCCCTTTTTCACATTTTGGAGATTACATTCTTTTCGTTACTGCGCATCAGGTTAACAAACCGAGTGATTGCTGAAAACAGCAACAAAGAGAAACAAACCGGGATGCTTAACGCAACCCAAATATAGCTGAACCCCTTCATCCCATTGAAAGCACGGTGGATGGTAGTGGGGCAAATGACAATGCCTTGATATAGCACATATGCCAAAAAAGCGCAGATGATCGTATATACAACCGCCGCGATGACCTTCTGTACCTTAAGCGGGAAACACACAATCAGCAGGTCAACGTTCACCAGTCTACCGTTGCGAAAGGCGATATCCCCGCAGATAAACACTGTCCAAGCAAAAAGGAACAGCGCAATATCTGCGGTCCAGTTCAGCGGATGCCCCAAAGCACGGGTCACAGCACCCATGAAAATGGTAAGCATAAAACCAAGAATTCCAATCCGGGCAACTGTCTCTTCAATTTTTGTAATGATTCGAATGACTGATTTCATGATTTTTCCTTTCCTGATTTTTTAATTGTCTAATTGGCGGCGTCGGCACGTGTCCGGCGCCGCCAAAAAATGTTGTTACTCAGTTTTACCCAACTGCTTGTAAGCTTCTGCACGTACTTCGACCAACCCCAGCGCCTCGTATGCCTTGTCGCCTGCAGCCTTGAAAGCTTCAATATCAATCTCCTCCGGTGGGACAATAGTGATGCCCTTCGCCTTGAGTTCCTCGCGGATGCGTGGCTCCTCGACATTGGCAATCTCATCTGAAGCCATCTTTCCAGCAGCAACCGCCTCTTCTTCCACAATCGCCTGATACTCTTCTGGCAGACTGTTAAACCATTGGCTAGAAACAACCGGAATATTTACCAGCAGGATATCTCCGGTTTCGTTAACCGTGTTCAGCACCTCGTATAGCTGCTCGCTATAATAGGAGATGTACAATTCATCCAAGCCATCGATCACCTTAGTCTGAACTGCTGAATAAATTTCTGAACGAGCCAGTGCGGTTGGAGTTGCACCAAGCGCGCTGATCGACTCGACCCAGACTGGTGCACCCGGAGTACGCATCAACATACCGTTCAGGTCAGCCGGGGTTTTAATTACCTTGTCATTTGTCATAAAATGACGCTTACCGTAAACGAAGTTCATCGCCAACGGGCGGATGCCAAAATCAGTTGCCAACTGGTCAACCCAGCCCTTTGCCATATCGGTTTGAATAAACTTGTTGATCTCGTCTGCGTCCTCCAAAAAATACGGGCAGTTGAGCACACCGATCTCGGGCACATAGTTTGCAAGGCGGGCGGTATCGGTACTCTGTCCAACGTTTGCACCCGCACGGATCTGTTCAATGATATCCTCTTCAACCCCCAGTTGAGAACTGGTGTATAGCTCAATCTTTACCTCACCATGGGTGCGCTTATTAACATTCTCTGCCCATGCAGAGTAAGCACGAAAATACGGTTCGGTATCCGGACATGGCATATTAAACAGCAATTCATATTTACCTTCTTCATACTGAGTCTCAGCTGTACTGGAGGATTCAGCCGTGCTGGTAGCCGGCGAAGCCGATTCCGTGGACGATGAGGACGTAGCGTTTCCGCCACAAGCTACCAGCGAAAGTGCCAGCGTTCCTCCGAGGATCACACTTACAAATTTGTTCATCTTTCATTCTCCTTTTTGTTTTAATTTGTTGTAGGCGTTTGCAAAACGCCAAAAGCCGTGTAAATACGGCATTTTTAATGAAATATCGCCTCAAGGTTTATGGTAAACTTGCGGGCAGTATACCCCTTTGGATAAAATTCATCTGAATACACGCTTTTATCTATGGAAATTAAGATTTAGCTTAGATAGTGGTATAAGTCCGCTGGGAATCATCGATAAATAACAGATCCATCCGGGCCAGCTTACCCGCAAATTCATCTCGGCGTCGTTCCTCATAGACCTTAAACATTTCGGTGCCGCGGATTTTTTCAAGCAAAGCCTCGTCCTGTGCACTAAACGGTTTTTCCAGTGCTCTGCAGGCCGTTTGAAGATTGCGCACCTTACCGGTACCATAGACCACCATATCTACCGGTGCACAAGTTAGCTGCCAACGCATAGCCGCTTCCGCGAGCGACACAGTATCTTCAATACCAGCCTGTTTTGCCATTTTGAACAGGTCACCTTTCATGTAAACCTCGCGGGTAACTACCCCCATACCCTTCTCCTTCGCAAGCTTGAGGGTTTCCATTGGAGTGTGGTCACCAAAGTTAAAATTAACATAGATGACATCAAAAACACCTGATTCAATCATCTTACGGTAAATTTCCTCCCCTGAGAAAGTGTCAGCTGCCGCATAGCGCAGCAAGCCTTCCTTCTTGAGTTGGTCGAGGTTGTAGCCCAGTTTATCAAGGTAGTCTGGGTCGTGATCAAACGCCCATTTCATCGGCGGACAGTTGAGAAAATCAAGTCGTTCAATCTGCATAAGCTTGAGGATTCGCTGAACCTCAGTGCGCAACTTGTTCAGATCGGCCATTCCAAGGTTATATTTATCATAACTATAAGCCATTCGCTCGGGGCGAGTCTGGATGTAGACTTCATAAGGCGGTGGGCACTCCCGCAGATTACGCCCCAGCGCTTCTTTTTCCGAATCCTGAGTTACTTCAAAGAAATTAATACCGTTTTCATAGGCGGTTTTCAGCACTGCTTTACGGTTCTCACCGCCAAATCCATCGAACAACGCACCAGGGGTCAAACTCTTTTCACGATCCTCGTTAAAGCCACGGCTGCGTCCATCTTGGAGATACTCATGTCCCCCCATCGCAATACGAGAAACTTTCAATCCGGTTTTTCCTAAATTAACATATTCCATCAAATAAATCTCCTTTCATATCATAAGATGTATAGGCGTTTGCGAAACACCAAAAGCCATGTAGATACGGCATTTTTTGTTAAAACAAAATAATTGTTCCTGTTTCTTTTGTGAATCATTTTATGCCCGTACCGTAAGGCCTCGCAAACACCTGTTTTATCCAATGCTAAAAGCTCTTCTTATCCAACGCATTTTTTCAATCCCGACTGATACTCTCCTGATCATATTTTTGATATACTTTCAGGAACTACGTGATTTTTGCGGTTTTGATGTTGTTCCAAATGTTTCCAAATTTGACGTTTCAGCAGAACTTGATATCTGATATATCAGATATTGAAAATTTTTATAGGGAGATATCTGCTCCCCATAAATCACTTATTTAAAAGCGGCATATTTGCCTTTCGGATATGGTGTACCATAGCCATTTCTGCTTCTTCACAGCTTCCCCGTCTGATACATTCGAGGATCTGCTTATGCTCACTGTGCCTTGATTTCATCAACGTTGAATCTCGATTGATCAGTCTTCGCAATGATTTGTCGATAGAAGATAAATTATTTCCCATGGCAATGACCTGCTCATTTCCGGATGCTTCCCGGATGGCCATATGGAACTGATCATTGTACTGACTGATTGCCTCACCGTCATCTGCACCTTTATTAATCAATTTCTCTGCTTTCATAAGCGGATCTTCTATGGCATTATAAAGTTCTTCATTAATCCTCTTGGCAGCCAGGTATGCAGCCACTCCGTCAATAGAACTTCGAAGTAACATTACCTGATAGGCATGCTCTGATGCATTGGCAGAAACGAAAGAACCTTTTCTTGGCAGGGTGTAGATTAACCCTTCTGCCTGCAGCAGCCGAAATGCTTCCTTTACTGGCGTTGTGCTGATGTTCAGTTCTGCACTTATTTGTCGTTCACTGAGCCTTTCTCCATTTGCTAGATCTCCACTGATAATTCGTTTTCTAAGGATGTCTGCCACCTGATCGCGAATCGGAACGGCTTCCACAATATTCATTTCTTTCATTTTTCCTCACATGTTTGGAATCTGATATATCAGATCTGATGATCTTAACATAATTCCAGTTCTTCATTTTTGTCAATCCGTCATATTTCACTATTTTTTTGTTGATTTTCACTATAAAATATTTCACATTATGAAATCATGATCGTATGTCCGGATCCCAGATAGCAAAGCCTGTCTCCCATCTTTTCTTTCAGATACTGGTACTGGGAAAGCCCAGTACAGTGATCGGCCTCCAACTTCAGCTCTTCATCAATCTCTAGGCTGTCATCCACATAGTGGATATGTGAGCTCTGCTACAACAACGGATCCACACCGATATATTTTCCAAATAGATTATAGTGTGAAATAAATACCCCCTCTCTGCATGTAAATCTCTGCTTTCTGATTGATTTCCATAAATTCTTTCAGACCGCCGGAATGATCAAAGTGTCCGTGGGACAGAACCGCCGTATCAATATCGTCCAGACGAATCCCCAAAGTTTCCGCATTTTTTACAAATGCATCGCTCTGACCGGAATCAAAAAAATTTTATGCCGGCCCGTCTCCACATAGGTGCCGTAATTTTCATTGCTTCCCTGTCCCTCCTTTCAGATAGTCGTCTGTTTTTTGATATCTGATATATCAGATGATACCAACAAAACCGCGAATTGTCAATCCGACAGAATTCACGGTTTTATTTTGTAATTTTTGTGCAATTTTACTTTTCATCTACCGGAATCCGGATCTCCGTCACAAACTTCTCAGGATTGCTGGTGATGCCATCATCTATCATGGTGATTTCCTGAGAAAAACCTGTGATCGTCAGATGTTCTGCCCTGATGTAAGTGAGAATTTTCCGGTAATAATCAGGCGCTTCTGTGTGTCCTCCGCAGAAACGGATGCTCACATACATCTGCTCCTGCAGTTCTTCTGTTGTCCCCTGATAACTGTCTTCCTCATCTAAAATTAGAAATACCAGATCGTAGGTATCAAGTTTTCCTTCCAGAAGATGTTCCAGAATGATTCCAATTCCCACTTTTCCCAAAAATACACTTGTCTCCAGTTGGTCTTTCTGCAGCTGTCGAATTGAAAATTCCAGATCAAGATAGGATTTGGGACACAGAGAATCCTGCATCCGCACCATGCGGCATCCCGGAATCTTAATTTTCCGGATCACATCGAGCTCCGACTGGCTGGCATCCTGGATCTGCCAAATCCGGTGATCAATCTTTCGCTCGATAATCTCCAGTTCCTTTTTTTTCCGGGCAATGAGTTCTTTCTGCCGTTCCAGTTTTTCCTCGATGACTTCAATATCCCGATTATGAAGAAATTCCGCAATTTCATCAAGAGGCAGATCAAGTGCCCGCAAATACCGGATTGTGTTCAGCACCTCAAATTGCCGTACACTATAATAGCGATACCCGGTCTCCTGATCTGTATGTTCCGGGCATAATAATCCCGCTTTCTCATAATGGCGGAGCGTTCCCGTGCTCACACGGAACATCTTTGCTACATCGCTGATCCGGAATAATTTCTTATCATCCATGACTCTTTTTCCTTTCAACACCATGTTCCCGAAGCCACAAATAAACGATCACACAAATACCTACCGACAGCAGTGACCCACAGGCTGTGGCTATTCCCATTGGCAGCAATGTAGTCGGGAATAGCTTTGACGTCAGATACACACCGGGAATTCTCACCAGCAGGATGGCAATGATATTGTGGAGGAAGGAAAATTCTGACCGCCCGCAGGCACAGAAATATCCGCTGAAGCTGAAATGAATGCCCGCAAAAATACAGTCAAAAATATACCCCCGGATATACTGTCCACCCATCATCCGAACCGTGGCATCTGTAGTAAAGAGCCCCACTGCCGGTTCTGCGATGAACTGAATAAGAATGGATACCAGAATACCAAATCCTGCCGCAATCATGATAGCATAGCGAAGGGTCTCTCTTGCCCTGTCCTCTTTGCCTGCACCAATATTCTGGGCGCAAAGCGCCGATACGGTGGACAGCATGGAAGATGGTACCAGGAACAGGAAACTGATCATTTTTTCCACAATTCCTACCGCAGCCGCCGCGCTTAATCCACGCCGGTTGGCGATAATGGTGATAACAATGAACGCAATCTGGATAAATCCGTCCTGCAGTGCCACTGGAATACCGATCTGCAGAAGCTGTCCCATAACCGGCCTTCTTGGCCGGAAATCACTTTTTCCAAGGGTAATGCCGGATCTCTGTTTCAAGATGGTTATCAGGGCAATCACCACACTGATTGCCTGGGCAAGCGTGGTACCCAGGGCCGCACCTGCCGGCCCCAGATGAAAATAACCGATAAAAAGATAATCCAGTACAATATTTGCCACACAGGCTGCTGCGATAAAGTACATGGGACTTCTGGAATCCCCCAGTCCCCGAAAGATAGAACTAATGATGTTATAGGCTGTGATAAACGGAATTCCCAAGAAGCAGATAGTCAGGTAGAGAACTGTTCCGCTCACTGCCTCCTCCGGTGTGGACATGACTGTCACAATGGGACGCACAAATAAAAGCAGCACTGCTGACAGCACCACAGATAATCCCATAAACAATGTGACCGTATTTCCCACCGACAGGGACGCCTGCTTTTTATTATTTGCTCCTACTGCCTGAGCAATGCTCACCGTCGATCCCATGGCAAGGCCTACGATCATGACCGTAATCATATGCATGACCTGGCTTCCGATGGAGACTGCCGTCGTTCCGGCTACGCCCTCGAACTGCCCGATAATAAAAAGATCCGCCATGCCATACAGTGTTTGCAGAAAATACGACAACAGATACGGCAGGGAGAACCATACAATATTCTGAAATACACTTCCTGAAGTCAGATTCTTTTCCATTTCTTTCGTAACTCCTTTTCCTGAACTGCCTTCATTCTAAACCTTATAACTATTGTAAGGTCAATCTTTTCTTTCAGCAAGCACTTGGCAAATTTTTTTCGTGGTTTTATAATACGACTATAGTTTTGGTGCTGCACGGAACTATCACCTACAATTCGGAGGGATACCATCATGAATATTATCATCAGACCCTATCAGGACGCAGATCTTCCTTCCATGAATCAGATCTGGAACGAGGTCGTAGAGGACGGCGTTGCCTTCCCCCAGGAAGATTTTCTGAATGCGGAAACCGGCAAAGCATTTTTTGCTGAGCAGACATACACTGCTGTAGCAGAGGATACGGACACTGGAAATGTTCTGGGACTTTACATTCTTCATCCTAATAATATCGGCCGGTGCGGTCATATCTGCAATGCCAGCTATGCAGTCAGCTCCCAGGCAAGGGGACTTCATATCGGAGAGAAACTGGTCTCCGACTGTCTTATTCAGGGAAAACTCCATGGCTTCCGCATCCTGCAGTTTAATGCTGTTGTTGCCAGCAATATTCACGCGAGACATCTCTATGAACGTCTTGGCTTTATCCAGCTGGGCGTGATTCCCGGTGGCTTCCGGATGAAAGACGGTCATTATGAGGACATCTGTCCTTACTACCACGAGTTATAAGTTCATTTGTTAACCTCATAATTATTTTTAGTTGACAATTTGTTTTCCTCCTTTTATAATTGTGAACCATAGTGATTACGGAGGTTTACAAATGACAAAAACAAAATCTATTATCTACTGCGGACTCTTTACCGCACTCATTGCCGTGGGCGCTTTTATTAAAATTCCTGTCCCGGTGGTTCCCTTTACGTTACAATATCTCTTTACCATGCTGGCCGGACTGCTCCTAGGCGCACGCCTTGGTTCCCTGTCGGTTTTCGCTTACATGGTGCTTGGTCTTGCAGGACTTCCTATCTTTACTGAAGGCGGCGGACTCTGGTATGTATTGAAACCAAGCTTCGGTTATATCATCGGCTTTGTAGTCGGTACCTTCGTTACCGGATGGATTGCTGAGCATATGAAGAAAAAGACGATCCTTCGTTATCTTTTCGCAAATCTTGCCGGACTGATGGTAGTCTATGCTTTCGGCATGATATATTACTACATTATCTGTAATTATGTGATCAACACTCCAATCGGTGTATGGCCGCTGTTTCTCTATTGCTTCCTGCTGGCCGTACCGGGAGATATCGCTTTAAGTATCTTAGGAGCTGTCATTGCCAAACGGGTACGTCCGGTCATCGGCCTTCACGTTCTGTACCCGGCAAAAACAACTGCAAAATTATAAAACCTGAATCTACGAGGAGACACAACATGGATGTACTTGCACTTGCAAAAGAAATTATTGACGGGAGAAGACTGACCAGAGAAGATGATCTTTCCTTCTTCCTTACCTGCGATCTTGACGATCTATGTAAAGGAGCAGACCAGATCCGCGAAGCGCGCATCGGTGATAAGGTGGATCTTTGTTCCATCATCAACGGACGAAGCGGACGCTGCCCGGAAGACTGTAAATACTGTGCCCAGTCCGCACATCATCATACCAACTGTGAAATCTACGATTTTCTGCCGGAAGAAAAAATCGTGGAGCTCTGCAAACTCAATGAATCTGAAGGTGTGAACCGCTTCTCCATTGTCACCGCCGGAAAAGCACTGACTGGAAAAGAATTTGATAAAGCCATCCACGCATATGAGACCATGCACCGGGAATGTAAGATTGACCTTTGTGCTTCCATGGGATTTCTCTCTGCTGAACAGCTGCACCGTCTCCACGAAGCAGGCGTGACCAGCTATCACCATAACATCGAGACCTCCCGGAGAAATTTCCCGAATATCTGCACTACCCATACCTATGACATGAAAATTGAGACTCTGAAAAAAGTAAAAGCAGAAGGCATGTGTGCCTGTTCCGGAGGTATCATCGGCATGGGCGAGACTTGGGAAGACCGTCTCGACATGGCTGTCAGTCTGGCTGAACTGGGAATTGATTCCATTCCCATCAATGCTCTGATGCCCATTCCTGGGACACCTCTCGAACATCTTAAGGAACTTTCCGAAGAAGATATCCTGAGAACCATTGCTTTCTTCCGCTACATCAATCCGGACGCCAATATTCGTCTGGCTGCCGGACGTGCACTTCTGACCAACGATGGAGAAAAAGCCTTTCAGGCTGGAGCATCTGCTACTATTACCGGAAATATGCTGACCACGGTTGCCTGTGCCACGATCCGGAGCGACCGTCAGATGCTGACAGATCTGGGCCGTGATGTAACTCCGGACTACTGGAAGGAGGCATAATGCCATGAGCAAAGCACTTTTTGTCACCGGTACCGGCACAGATACCGGGAAAACGTATATTACCGGTCTGATTGTGAAAAAGCTTCAGGAAGCCCAAAAAAATCCTGCCTATTATAAAGCAGCCATGAGCGGTAATGACAGACGTCCTGACGGTACCTTAATCCCGGGAGACGCCCTGGCAGTTCAGACCATGAGCGGCATCGATCAGTCTCTTACTTCCATGTGTCCCTATGTCTATGAGCATGCTTATTCTCCGCACCTGGCATCCCGCCTGGAGGGAAATCCGGTGGTGATGGATGTAGTAACGCATGGATTTGCAGATGTAGCAGCAGTCTACGACTATGTAACGGTAGAAGGAAGCGGTGGCATTCTCTGCCCCATCTGCTTTGACGAGGCTAGAATTCAGTTGGAAGATGTGGTGAAAGAGCTCCATCTTTCCAGTATTCTCATAGCAGATGCCGGACTTGGCACCATCAACAGCGTAGTACTGACCGCAGAATACATGAAAACCCACGGATTGCCGCTGAAAGGAATTATTTTCAATCATTACCATCCGGGCGATGTGATGGAGGACGACAATATTTTCATGTGCGAACATATGACAGGACTGCCGACACTGGCAAAGGTGCAGGACGGTGACACGGAACTTGATATGAATATCGACGCACTCTGTGCGCTTTATGACGAGGTGAAATAAATGATCTGGTATCCTTATGAACAAATGAAAACCATGCGGGAACCTTACAAAATCGTGGATGCAGACGGAGTCTATCTCTATACAGAGGATCAGAAGCTCATTGATTCTGTTTCTTCCTGGTGGTGCATGATCCACGGTTACAAACATCCGGAATTGACTGCCGCCATCAAAGAACAGGCTGATCACTTCTGCCATGTCATGCTGGGGGGTCTGACCCATGATCCGGTACAGAAGCTCTCTGATAAACTGGAAAGCTTCCTCCCCGGTGATCTTGACTACTGCTTCTTCTCTGATTCCGGCAGTGTAGCTGTAGAAGTTTCCCTGAAAATGGCACTTCAGTACAATACCAATCAGGGCCGGAAACGCCCGCTGGTACTGGCTCTTACCCATGCTTACCATGGAGATACATTTAAAGCCATGGAAGTCGGTGATGATGAAGACTATCATTTCGCTTTTGATAAAAAAGAAGGCGTCATCCATATTCCCACTGAGATCGCGGCTCTGGAAGAAGCCTTTGCCCGTTACCACGATCAGCTGAATTCCTTTATCGTGGAACCTCTTCTGCAAGGTGCAGGAGGTATGCGGATGTATGATCTTGCATTCCTGAAACGTGCCAGAGAGCTCTGTACGGAATATGATGTACTGCTGATTTTTGACGAGGTAGCCACCGGATTCGGCCGCACCGGCTATCGTTTTGTGGCTGACGAGGTACTTCCGGACATTCTGGTCTTAGGCAAAGCACTGACCGGCGGTTATATCGGTCATGCCGTAACAGTTGCCAACCATAAAGTCTTTGAAGCATTTTACAGTGATGACGACCGGAAAGCACTGATGCACGGACCCACCTTTATGGGAAATCCTCTTGCCTGCGCAGTCGCCTTAAAAGGCATTGAGATCTTTGAGCGGGAAGATTACATGAGCAAAATCCACCGGATCACGGAGATCTCCCACCGGGAAATGGACGGATTTACCGATCCCAGAATCCGTGAGATCCGCATCATGGGTGGCTGCACCTGTGTGGATGTCTACGATCCTGCCACTCTGGACGGATTCCAGCAGTTCGCCTATGAACACGGGGTCTTCAGCCGTCCGTTCCTGACCTGTATGTACACGATGATGCCTTATATCATCAAAGAAGATGAACTAATACAGATTTATGACGTCATGAAAAAATGGTTCCGGAGATAATCTCCGGAACCATTTTTATGTCGTACCCCTTCTCCTGTCAGATGAATTCTACCCTTCCATCCTCGATATGATAGACGGCCCCTACGACCCGCAGTCCTTCTTCCTCAATCTGATGGATCTCCAGACTGTGTTCAATCATATCGATACTGCGCTGCACATTGAGACAGCAGGCTTTGAAATCATCCGTCTCATCCCCGATGGCCAGCTTAATCTCATCGGTAATGTATTTGATATATCCCTGCGGGTCATGGTTGATGGCCGCATCTACCGCACCGCAGAACGTATGTCCAAGCACTACGATAAGCGGGCTTCCCAGATGATCCGCCGCATACTCAATGCTTCCCAGCTGATGGTCATCGATCACATTTCCCGCCACACGAATCACAAAGAGATCTCCCAGGCCTGCCGAAAAAATACTCTCCGGAATCACACGGGAATCCGAACAGGTAATGATGATCGCATAAGGATGCTGTCCATTCTCATACGTATATTTCCGGAGCATACGGGAAATATTTCCCCGGCTGGTCTCCGCATTCAGATATTTTGCATTTCCCTCTTTTAATTTCTTCAGCGCCTTGTCGGCGGTCATAATAAATGCATGCATACTTCAAACCCTATTTGTTTTTCTTATATTTGCCGATCTTCTGGTCAATAGAAAGGATTTCACCCTCCGGGCGATATACCACTTTTACGTAAGCGGACACCTTCTTCGCCCCTGCACGGACTGCCACGTGCTGGCATTCCTTGACAATATCCATCAACTGGTCATAATCATCTCCCTCGATGGTGGTTTCAAAGGGACCCACTTCATAGCGAAGACCAGTGCCTGCAATATAAGCAATTACCTCATCTACGATTCTGCAAAGCTCCTGATCATTTTCTGCCGATGGCAGTACCTGAATTGCTACACTTGTCATATCTTTCTTCTCCTTTTACAAATCCGCTGCCGCAGACTTCCAGTCTTCTATCACTTCATCTGCCAGCCGTTTCATCTTCTCCCAGCAGTCTGTGTTACTCTCATCCTGAACACCTGCCACATAAAATCCTGCCCGTTTTGCCGTCTCTGCCGCATAGATGGCATCTTCATAAACAGCCGTCTCTGCCGCTTTTGCACCCATCCGGCTTATGGATTCCAGATAGACATCCGGCTGCTTCTTTCCTGCCCCTACAGTCTCGCAGGAGAGCAGAAATTCAAAATCAGCAAGAACATCAAGACGCTCCAGACAGGCTTTCATGAGCGGTTCTGCTGTGGCAGATGCCACGCACATACGGACTCCCGCTGACTTTAATTTTGTTAAATATTCCTTTACTCCTGATTTCAGCGGGATATCATTCCGGTAATGTTCATCCATCATGGTATTCATATCCGCTGCCACGCTCTCCGGTGTTCCCAAAAGACCATATTCGCTGATAAAAAGTGCTGCTGACTCTGTCATCGTCATAGCCTTGATACGTTCCAGAATCTCTGCTGACACTTTTTTCACCCCATGGCTTTCCAGATATTCAAAAGCCAGACGCTTCCAGAATCCCATGGAATCTACCAGGGTTCCGTCCATATCAAAAATCGCATATGGTTTATTCATGGCTCACCATCTCTGCTGCCAGTGTTTTCAGATGCTCTGTAGCTGCTCCCGGATCCTCCGCTGCAAAAATGGCAGATACCACAGCGACTCCATCCACGCCGCATCCAGAGAGTTCTTCCACATTGGAAGCGTTAATGCCTCCGATGGCTACCACCGGAATGGATACAGAGCTGCTGATCTCTTTTAACTTTTCTTTGGAAAGATTTCTTGCATTTTTCTTGGTGCTGGTTCCAAACACAGCACCGACACCAATATAGTCTGCACCTGCTTTTTCTGCAGCCTGTGCTTCTTCTACGGTTCCGGCGGAAATTCCCAGAATTTTATCCGGACCAATCATGGCACGGATATCTCTTCCCTTAATATCGGACTGGCCCACATGGACGCCGTCTGCATCAATGTCGATGGCAATCTCCACGCTGTCATTTACCACAAAAGGCACATGATACTGGGCACACAGGCCTTTCAGTTCCTCTGCTTCCTGCTCAAAGGTTCCCTCATCCAGGTCTTTCTCCCGGATCTGCAGAAATGTTGCCCCATGCTCCAGCACATTTTTGCATACATCTGTCAGTTTTTCGCCTTCCTTTAACCACATCCGGTCGGTTACTGCATAAAGCAGCATGGATTTCCGGATCTCTTCTTTAGAGTATTTCATATTGCATTCCCTCCACCAATTGTTCTTCTGTCATATTAAATACAGCATCAATCAAATCTGTCCGGAATGTAGCATTGCCTGTTCCGTTTTTGATACGGCGTGCCTCTGCCACCTCTCCGCTGATTCCCATCACGCTCATGGCTGCCACTGTTGCCGTAAAGCAGTCTTCCGGCATGGCTCCACAAAATGCGCCGATCATGGAAGTCAGCATACAGCCGCTGCCCGTAATCCGCGCCATAGTTGCACATCCATTTCTGAGGACTGCCGTTTCTTTCCCATCGGATACCAGATCCAGCTTTCCTGAAACAGCAATGACACTTCCCGTGCGTTCCGCAAGTGCCCGCACCATCTCTGCTGCTTCTTTGAGATTCTCTTCCGTAATCTTATCAAGCGCGCTTACATCCACACCACTTCCGGCGGTCTGCTGTCCTGCCAGATAACGGATCTCTGACGCATTTCCACGAATGGAGCTGAACTTCACTTCTTTTAACAATTCTGCTGCCACTTCTCTTCGAAGGCTCGTTCCGCCTGCTGCTACCGGATCCAGAACAACCGGACGACCAAGCTTGTTCATCTCTTTTCCGGCCAGAATCATGGACGGGGCATCTTCAATGGCTCCCATATTGCAGACCAGTGCCCGGGCATTTCTGGCTGCCTCTGCCGCCTCCCGGACGTCATGCGCCATAGACGGAGAGCCGCCTGCTGCCAAAATGATATTTGCACAGTCATTGACCGTCACAAAATTGGTAATGCACTGCACCAGCGGTTCCTTTTCCCGCACCAGATGTAATGCCTCTGCATACTTGTTCATAAAACGTTTGTCTCCTTACGCCAGCTCATTCTGCATCCGTCCAAGCACAGCCGTTTTCTTTAAGATCACCAGGATTGCCACACCCATAGCTGCTCCTACCACTGCAGACGGGGTATAGAACGGAATATAGTAAAACGGGGACTGGGCATCCAGTCCGTAAAACATCTTCATCAACGGATAAGAAGACATGGCTCCGAAAAATCCGGTTCCGATGACTTCTCCAATCCATACCAGATAAATATTTTTTGTCTTCTTGTAAATCAGGCCTCCCAGAATCGGTCCATAGATTGCTCCGGTAACTGCCTGAATGGTACGGCCGGACAACATTCTCATAATGCCGCATAAAAGGGCTGCCGCAAATCCATACCAGGGTCCCACCAGAACCGCTGCAATGACATCCACGCAGTGCTGGAACGGTGCCATGGCCGGGAAATAGACAAAGGTGTTCAGGACGAAGGCCAGACAGGCCAGCATGGCAGTCAGTGCCATTTTTTTAGTTACATTTTTCTGCATATTCATTCACTCCTCTTTTGCTCAAACAAGGGAAACCTGATGACCAACACCTGACTTTTTACTGACAAAAAAGGAGGCTCCTGTATCGGTGCCTCCTGTAAAATCATATTCGATGACTTCCTACGACGGCATTATCCGTATCAGGTTAAAGGGTCGAAGGTCATTCCTTCCTCTCAGCCTGTCACACAAGCTCCCCTGTTCTCTTTCTGCTGTCTATTTTACCCCTGTACAGTAGGAAATGCAAGCCCTATTCATTTTTCTTATCCTGCATAAGGCAGCTCTTCAAAAAGATCGCTCTCCGATACACCTCCAATGGTGCCTGCATAAATACCGTCTGCATTCAGGTCTACGATCAGGTTTCCTGCCGTTCCGTCCTCCAGTTCAAAGCCAAAGGTACCGTCTTCAGAGTAACTGGTCGGAGTAATCACATCTCCTGCTTTTAATGTAGCATTGGAGCCTTCCAGTCTGCAGAAAATGGAACCTTTCACGGTCAGTTTCACATCAGAAGCATGGTTAAAAAGATACATGTCCCCGTTCGGAGTCAATTGGTCATTGGAAATATGGTAAGTTTTGGTTCCACCATAAGTCCCCAGTACATCTACTTTGGACGTAATCTCAATGCCGTCTGCCGGATTGGAAGGAACCTTTTCGATACTTCCATCCACACTGGTGACAGAAAGTTTTCCATCCTCCAGTTTGATCAGATATGTAACTGCCCAGTCATTGTACGTATAGGTCTCTGTCAGTACATAGTAAGTATTATTCAGATTCAATGCATAGGTATCCCCTGCCCGCAATGTCTCCGGGTCTACCTCCACACTGTCAGAACCATACTGAGCCGTCACACTCACAATATCCGCATTATCTGCATCCGGCTCTGATACTTGCAGTGTAAATTCCTGGCCGTCAATCTCCACCGGTGTGTTTGCTTCCAACTTCGTCACATTGGAATCCACCGTAGCCGGAGTACCGATAGCGTCCATAAGCGGGGTCCAGTCAAGGACGGCATACTGCTCCATATAAGAATCAATCATTGCCTGCGCGGTCTCTTCATCCGTCGGCGTATCATTGCTCACATCCCAGTCATCATCCACGGAAGTAAACCATGGATTCTGCTCATCTGCTCCTGCGTCATAAATAACCGACTGCTGAATAGAAAGCTCTCCGTTTTCTACGATATAGTACAGCCATCCGGAACTTGCTGCACCGTTGGAACCTTCATTGGCAATGATCACAGCACCTGCCTCATCTTCCACCAGATAATATCGGTTTCTCTCCCGACTGGTAAACAGCTGCTTTGCCGCATCTCCGTCCATAGTATAAGCATCCAGAATCATCCGGTTCACCGGTTCTTCCGTATCTGTTTCACCAATCAGTAATTCCAGCTGTCCGTCCTGATCAAGATCGTATAACGTATAACCTACTGACACCATAGTGGCCAGATTACTGTAATTATGCTCATAGATCTGGTCATAATCCCACTGTTCCTCTACCAGTGACCGATAGTCGTCGATAATCCCTTCGTAGGCTTCCGTCATACCATCATCCGAGATCGTCTCCAGCGGAGCATCTTCCTCTCCGATGATTTCCTCACTGTCTTCCGGATTTTCTGTATCCTGCGCTGTCTGATCTGTATTGTTTCCACATGCTGCCAGCATGGACATTCCAAGCATCAATACACATAAAATCGCAATTTTCTTTTTCATAAGATCCTCCTTCATGAAATTACCTTCATTTTGGTATCCTCATTTTACTACACAGGAGGTATTTGTCCACTTAAGATTTCTTAATTCTGATACCGGATCTCTGTCTTCTGCAACATAGGATAACTGACCACTTCCATTCCTTCAAGATCCTCTGCATGCATGCTGACTGCCGTGATCTGCGGATTTTCATAGGTGGTATAATAGTAAATACCTTTGCTGGTGTTGCAGCAGGAAGTATAAATCGTAATCTCATACTTTCCTTCCGCCACTTCGCAGCAGCCTCTCTGTTGGTCTACAGAACCAAGGATATGGAAAAACTGGCTGACACTCTCTTCCTCCGTATCTCCTGACTGGGAATTAAGTTTCGTAAATGCCACTCTTGCAAAGCGGGATGTGGAAGACAAATCTCCCGGAAGTCCCAATGCTCCCATGCCTCTGCTGTACATATCAAGCGGAAGCTCTTTGGAAAACTGATTCTCTGGCTGCTTCGGAGAAAGATTTCTATACTGATTCAGCAAAAACATCTGCTGAGGGAACGGAGGATTGTTGGTAAGCACCCCTGCCGGATTATCATAGACATGGAACCCATCCTTCATAGATTCCACCACAATACAGCCATTTTTATCCGCAATGATCCAGTGAAGCTGTGCAGAAGGAAGCTGATCACTGAATGAGATTCCTGTCAGATTCATTTTCCCAAGTGCTGCTTTTGCCTCTTCCACAGTCGCACATCTGGAAAGGATCCAGGGGATAAACTCATACTGAGCTACATTCTCTTTCTCTTTTGTTTCCTCTGCATAAGCTGCATTTCCCACAAAATTCAGACCAGCCATACCAAGACCTTTTTCATTGGCTGCATCATAGTAAAGCGGATATCCGTCCGCCATATGTGCCATACCAATCATGGCATAATGCTGCTTCAAGACACCTGCATAATGAAAATGAATGGGATAATTCCGCGGCATCACTGCAATCTCTTCTCCATAAGAGAATTCATAATCCAAAGTACGTCCCATATAGAAATCTTTTGTCAGATAAGTTGCTGCTGTACACATATTAATCCTCCCACAGACTCTGCGGATATTTGCCCGCATCTTTCAGATCCTGCATAGCCTTCATAACAACCGGCTTGTCCTCTTTGTAGGTAACACCATGCCAGCGGTCATGGGATTTTAATACGGTTACTTCTGCCTTTCCCTCACGGATCAGTTCATCCACAACAAATGGCAGGAAATACTCACATTTCAGCGGATTCTCCGGGATACTTTCTTTTAAGAACTTCGGGAAACGGTCTTTTAACTCTTTTAAAATGCTCTCGGAAAATCCCCAGAGATTCATGGATACCGGTGCATCCTCCGGCAGTGCATGCCAGGTAGCTCCATCGTCCTCGGTATAAGCAGGTCCTTCCGGACGGCGCTCAATTCGTGTTCTTTCTGTGATAGCAGTCAGTTTCTGATGCTCATCGGTCTCGCAGACACCTCTTGCCACATGGCCATTCTCAGTCAAAGTATTTTTCAGCAGATAACCTACCATGGCATACTGATATTTCTCTCCATCTTTCGTATTAACCAGGAAATCGTGAATCAGCTTGAATGCTTCCTGTCCATAATAATCATCCGCATTGATCACTGCAAAGGGTCCATCCACTACCGGCAGGCAGGACAGAACAGCATGTCCGGTTCCCCACGGTTTTACACGGCCTTCCGGCACCTCAAAGCCTTCCGGCAGATTGTGAAGATCTTGAAATACATACTCCACCGGAATCCGTTTCTCCATACGATTTCCAATACTCTCACGGAAATCTGCTTCATTTTCTTTTTTAATAATAAATACGACTTTTCCAAATCCAGCCTGTACCGCATCATAAATGGAATAGTCCATAATAATATGTCCCTGGGGATCAATGGGATCGATCTGTTTCAGTCCGCCGTAACGACTTCCCATTCCTGCCGCCATAATGACTAATGTTGGTTTTTTCATGCTTCTCTCTCCTCCTGTACGAAAATTCCACTTATTACTAATATACTCATAAGTCCGGTATTTTACAAGTTTTTGACGAAAAAAGAGGTGTACCAAAAGGTACACCTCTTCGAAAGTCTTATGGATTCTACAGATTACTCTGCATCTGCTCCGTAAAGAGTTTTCAGTTTGTTCAGGTAAGCAAATCTTGCTTTGTACTCCTCTTCGGATCTGGTGAACAGAGCCTGTGCTCTCTCCGGATTTGCTCTCTTCAGAGAGTTGTAACGAACCTCGCCGTCCAGGAATGCCTGGAAGTCACCGGTCGGTGCTTTGGAATCCAGAGCGAATGCGTCCTTGCCCTCTGCTGCCAGAGCCGGGTTGAAGCGGAAGCAATGCCAGTAACCAGCCTCTACAGCCAGCTGCTCCTCGGTCTGAGCTTTGCTCATACCTTTCTTGATACCATGGTTGATACACGGAGCGTAAGCGATGATCAGGGACGGTCCCGGATATGCCTCTGCCTCTGCGATTGCTTTTACGCACTGATTGAAGTCAGCACCCATGGAGATCTGTGCTACATATACATAACCATAGCTCATTGCGATAGAAGCCAGGTCTTTCTTCTTGGTCTCTTTACCACCAGCTGCGAACTGTGCTACAGCACCAGTCGGGGTAGCTTTGGAAGACTGTCCACCGGTATTGGAGTAAACCTCGGTATCGAATACCATAACGTTGATGTCTTTGCCGGAAGCAAGTACATGGTCAACGCCGCCGAATCCGATATCGTAAGCCCATCCGTCACCACCGAAGATCCACTGGGATTTCTTAGCGAGGAAGTCTTTCTGTGCAAGGATCTCTTTGCCCTTGTCGCATCCGCAAGCTTCCAGAGCAGCTACGAGCTTATCAGTTGCAGCACCGTTGGTTGCTCCAACTCCATAAGTATCAAGCCATTCCTGAGCTGCAGCTTTGACATCTGCATTCTTGCCGTTAGCAACGATATCCTCAACTTTTGCTTTCAGTCCGCCACGGATAGCGTTCTGAGCAAGTAACATACCATAACCAAACTCTGCTGCATCCTCGAACAGGGAGTTAGACCATGCCGGTCCCTGACCTTTCTCGTTTACAGTATACGGAGTGGACGGTGAAGAGTTACCCCAGATAGAGGAGCATCCAGTTGCGTTTGCAATGTACATTCTGTCACCGAACAGCTGGGTAATCAGTTTAGCGTACGGAGTCTCACCACAACCTGCGCATGCGCCTGAGAACTCAAGCAGCGGAGTCTTGAACTGAGATCCTTTTACGGTAGCCTCTTTGAATTTCTCGATAACATCTGCTTTCTCCGGAAGAGTAACAGCATAATCGAATGCGCTCTGGCAAGCTGCATTTGCTTCCATATTTGCCATATCGAGAGCTTTTGCACCCTTCTTGCCCGGGCATACGTTTGCACAGGAACCGCATCCGGTACAGTCAAGAGCGGATACAACGATTGCAAACTTCTTATCAGCCATACCAGTCATAGCCAGAGTCTTCATCTCAGCCGGTGCAGCAGCAGCCTCAGCCTCGGTCATAGCAACCGGACGAATTGCAGCGTGCGGGCAGACATAAGAACATCTGTTACACTGGATACAGTTTTCAGCATTCCATACCGGGATATTAACTGCAATACCACGTTTCTCGTATGCAGAAGTTCCGGACGGAGTAGTTCCATCTACATAATCCTTGAATGCAGATACCGGCAGGGAGTTACCTTCCTGAGCAGATACTTTAGCCTGGATGTTGTTAACGAAGTCAACAGCAGCCTGTCTTCCGCTCTCTGCATGAGTAGTTACAAGTCCTTCATCAGCTGCATTCTTCCAGCTTTCCGGAACTTTGATCTCTACAACCTGTTTTGCTCCCTCATCGATAGCAGCCCAGTTCTTAGCAACGACATCATCACCCTTACGTCCGTAAGTAGCCTTTGCAGCAGCTTTCATAAGATCGATTGCCTGCTCCTCCGGAATGATTGCAGCCAGTTTGAAGAATGCGGACTGGAGAATGGTATTGATACGGGTCGGTCCCATACCAGTCTCGATACCGATCTTAACACCATCAATTACATAGAATTTGATGTTGTGGTTAGCGATGAATGCTTTTACCTGTCCCGGAAGATGTTTCTCAAGACCTTCCATATCCCACGGGCAGTTCAGCAGGAAGGTACCGCCGTCTACCAGCTCCTGTACCATGTTGTACTTACGTACATAGGACGGATTGTGGCAAGCTACAAAG
Source organism: Hominiventricola filiformis (assembly GCF_020686965.1). Lineage (NCBI taxonomy): Bacteria > Bacillati > Bacillota > Clostridia > Lachnospirales > Lachnospiraceae > Hominiventricola > Hominiventricola filiformis. The sequence goes on from NZ_JAJEPS010000001.1 coordinate 145,140, forward strand.
TTAGCTTTATGGATCAGGTATGTAGATTTGATCGGTTTCTTACCAAAACGAAGGTGAGACATGGTCACACCACCGGATTTTTTGGAGTCATAATCAAAATATGCCTGAGCATACATATCAGTGTTATCACCGATAATCTTAATGGAGTTCTTGTTAGCACCTACAGTACCGTCTGCGCCAAGACCCCAGAACTTACAGTTGATGGTTCCTTCCGGAGTGGTTACCAGCGGAGCACCGGTTTCCAGAGACAGATGTGTTACATCATCAACGATACCGATAGTGAATTTAGCCTTCTCGGTGTTGTGATATACTGCAACGATCTGTGCCGGAGTGGTGTCTTTGGAGCCCAGTCCGTAACGGCCGGTAAATACCGGAGTATCATTGAATTTGGTTCCTTTAAGAGCTGCAACAACATCAAGGTACAGCGGCTCGCCAAGAGCACCCGGCTCTTTGGTTCTGTCAAGTACAGTGATCAGTTTTGCAGTATCCGGAATAGTCTCTACCAGAGCATCTGCGCAGAACGGTCTGTAAAGACGAACTTTAACAACGCCGACTTTCTCTCCTGCAGCGGTCAGGTAATCGATGGTCTCCTCGATGGTATCACATACAGATCCCATAGCGATGATAACTTTTTCAGCATCCGGAGCACCGTAGTAGTTGAACAGCTTGTAATCGGTACCGATCTTAGCGTTTACTTTGTCCATGTACTCCTGTACGATTGCCGGAAGAGCATCGTAGTACGGGTTACATGCCTCACGAGCCTGGAAGAAGATATCCGGGTTCTGAGCGGAACCTCTCTGGCACGGATGATTCGGGTTCAGAGCGTCCTGTCTGTAAGCCTCGATTGCATCCATATCTACCATATCTTTCAGATCTTCGTAATCCCACTGCTCGATCTTCTGGATCTCATGAGATGTACGGAATCCGTCGAAGAAGTTGATGAACGGCAGACGTCCTTTGATTGCTGCACAGTGTGCAACCGGAGTCAGGTCCATAACCTCCTGTACGCTGGACTCACAGAGCATTGCTACTCCGGTCTGACGACAGGCATATACGTCGGAGTGATCTCCGAAGATAGACAGTGCATGGCTTGCCAGTGCACGAGCGGATACGTTAAATACACCCGGAAGTCTCTCACCTGCTACTTTGTACAGGTTCGGGATCATCAGAAGAAGACCCTGAGAAGCGGTAAAAGTGGTAGTCAGAGCACCTGCTGCCAGAGAACCGTGTACAGCACCTGCTGCACCTGCCTCAGACTGCATCTCGGTTACCTGTACGGTATGTCCGAAGATATTGGTTCTTCCCTGAGTTGCCCACTCGTCAGTTGCCTCTGCCATTACAGATGACGGGGTGATCGGATAGATAGCAGCTACGTCAGAGTATGCATAAGATACATGAGCGGCTGCATGGTTTCCATCCATGGTTTTCATTTTTCTGGCCATTTTTATTATTCCTCCTTATTTGAATCAATAAGACTCTTTATTACTTTGTAAAAATAGCTCTTATCATACGGATTCATTCTAGCACATCTGTCGAAGGTTGTCCATTTCTATACTTAATTTTTTCCATAATTTTTTCTCATTAAGCTCTTGTTTTTGGTTAGTTTAGACAAACTCTCATCTGTTGCTGAGTAAAAAAAAGAATCGGAAAGCCATTTTGGCTCCCGATTCTTTTTTTATGATCTGGTTATCCAAGAATCGCCTTGTCATTGGTGAACTCTTCCCCGCTGACCTCTTCAAATTTGTGAAGGAGATCTTCCACGGTCAGTTTCTTCTTCTCCTCGCCACGAATGTCAAGAATAATCTTTCCTTCCATCATCATGATCAGACGGTTTCCATGAGTAATGGCATCCTTCATGTTGTGAGTGATCATCAGCGTAGTCAGATGGTCACGGTTGACAATCATCTCGGTGGTTTCCAGTACTTTTGCTGCTGTCTTCGGATCCAGAGCTGCCGTATGCTCATCCAGCAGAAGAAGCTTCGGTTTCTTTAAGGTTGCCATCAAAAGGGTCAGTGCCTGTCTCTGTCCTCCTGAAAGAAGCCCAACTTTAGAAGTCAGACGGTCTTCCAGGCCAAGACCAAGGGTTGACAGAAGCCGTTTATACACTTCTCTCTCACTGGCTTTGATTCCTGCGCGGAGGGTTCTGGACTGCCCACGCCGAAGTGCCAGTGCAAGATTCTCCTCAATTCCCATAGTGGCTGCAGTTCCATTCATCGGATCCTGGAACACACGTCCCAGAAAAGCAGCTCTTTTATGCTCCGGAAGTTTGGTTACATCCTTTCCGTCAATGATGATCTGTCCTTCATCTACCGGCCATACACCTGCAATTGCATTCAGCATGGTGGATTTTCCTGCACCGTTTCCTCCGATGACCGTTACAAAATCACCATCCTCCAGCGTCAGGTCAATTCCTTTCAGTGCCTGTTTTTCATTTACTGTTCCGGCATTAAATGTTTTATAAATATTCTTCAGTTCCAGCATCAGTGGTTTCCTCCCTTTCTAACCGGTTTGGAAAAATATCTGCTCTTCCAGGTCGGAATTGCCAGGAATATGGCAACTACCAGTGCAGACAGAAGCTTCAGAAGGTCTGTGTCGATACCGAACCAGATGACGATCTGAAGTACAAAATAATAAATAATAGAACCAATGGCTACTGCGATAAGTTTCAATCCGAAGTTGCGGAAAATCTTTCCGAAGATAGCCTCACCGATAATGACGGCTGCCAGTCCGATAACAATGGCACCACGGCCCATGTTGATATCGGAGAATCCCTGATACTGTCCCAGCAGTGCACCGGAAAAAGCAACCAGTCCGTTAGAGATCATAAGGCCAAGTACCCGGTTAAAATCCGTGTTGATTCCCTGTGCTCTTGCCATCTTGTCATTACATCCGGTTGCACGTAAGGAACATCCAAGTTCTGTACCAAAGAACCAGTACAGTACTGCTACCAGAAGTATAATCAGAACGACTACGATCAGAATGGTATTTTTATAAATGGCAACATTCTTAATATAACGAAGGGATACCAGCAGATCAAATTTATCAACATTGATGGCCTGATTGGATTTGCCCATAATTTTCAGATTCACGGAATACAGTCCAAGCTGTGTCAGAATTCCGGCCAGAATCGCCGGGATCCCCATAAAGGTATGGAAAAGTCCGGTTGCAAATCCTGCCAGCATACCGGCTAAAAATGCACATAGAAGGGCAATCCATACATTGCTTCCTCCCTGGATCATCATAATGCAGACTGCTGCGCCTGTACAAAGGCTGCCGTCTACGGTCAGATCTGCGATGTCAAGAATACGGAAGGTGATATAGACACCAATCGCCATAATTCCCCAGATCAATCCCTGTGCCACTGCTCCCGGCAGGGCATTCAGTAAACTCATAATGTTCATGTTCCCAATCACCTCGTAATTCTTATTGCTTTTTATTTCACAACGACGGCAGCGAGAGTGGAATCCCCCTTCTCGCTGCCATCATAGTAAGTCAAATTTGTATGAACTTTTTGGTTTCTTCTTATTTATTCTGCAATTGCAGTGTAATCATCCGGAACAGTTACTCCAAGAGCCTCACACAGTGTCGGGTTGTACTCTTTGGTAAACTGCGGAGCATACTCAATCGGCATCTCAGAGATATCAGCTTCGCCTGTCAGAATCTTCACTGCCATCTTACCGGTTGCTACACCAAGATCATAGTAGCTGATGGAAAGAGTTGCAACTCCGCATCCTTTGCAGATACCTTCCTCACCTGCAATAATCGGAACACCTGCAGGCTGGCAGATATTGTTTACGATCTCTGTATTGTTTGCTACGGTGTTATCGGTCGGTACATAAATAACATCACTCTCATCTGCTGCGGTAGTTGTTACAGAAGAAAGGTCATTGGAATCAGAGAAACCATACTGTTTGCAGGTATATCCCATTCCTTCCAGTGCTTTCTGCACCTCGTCTACCTGATACTGGGAGTTTGCCTCTGCAGTACAGTACAGAAGACCTACATTCTTAGCATCCGGGAACAGCTCATTCAGCATAGCTGCCTGCTCAGTCAGCGGTGCCAGATCAGAAGTACCGGAAATATTTCCACCAACAGTTCCATCAAAATCATCAATACCAAGAGCTACACCATACTCCGTTACTGAAGTACCAAGAATCGGGATCTCACTGGTTCCAGCCTGTGCTGCCTGCAGTGCAGCAGTTGCATTTGCAAGAATCAGATCTGCATCCTCAGCCACGAAGCCGTTAATAATGGTTGCGCATGTATTGGAATCGCCCTGTGCATTCTGCTCATCGAAAGTTACCGCATCCTCACCGAGTGCCTCTACGATGGCATCCTTAAATCCCTGGGTAGCTGCATCCAGTGCTTCATGCTGTACCAGCTGGCAGATACCGATCGTGTAGGATCCGCCTGCAGACGGTACTTCCGTCTCCTCTGCTGTATCAGCAGTATCAGCTGCCTCAGTTGTCTCAGCTGCAGCATCTGTGGATGCTGCGGTATCACTGCTTCCGCATGCAACCAGACTAAGTCCCATGGTCATTGCCATAGCCAGAGCTATCATCTTTTTCATAATCCTTTTCCTCCGTCTTTTCCGAATTGGCTTTCAATACTTTAATGCATTGAAGCTTTTAGACTTAATCAATATAGCACTTCAACGCACAAAAGTCAACAAGTATGAAAATATTTAATAAAAAATAACATCTTTCCAGTGAAAAGGAACCGCTCGCACTAAGTCCTCGCCCAGCGGTACTAACACTCGAACAATGTCTTCGACTTGTTCTCGTGAAGTGCCGGGGCTGTGGACGTTCCTTTCACAGTGAAAGATGTTTTCTGTACTTATTAAATATTTTATAATACTTTGCTTAAGAAGTCGATGGTACGCGGCTCTTTTGGATTCAGGATGACTTCATCCGGAGTTCCTTCTTCCACAATATATCCGCCTTCCATAAATATGACACGGCTTGCTACTTCTCTCGCAAAACCGATCTCATGGGTAACAACCACCATGGTCATGCCATCACGAGCCAGCTCTTTCATAACAGCCAATACTTCGCCGACCATCTCCGGGTCCAGAGCACTGGTTGGTTCATCAAAGAGCATGATATCCGGCTTCATTTCCAGGGCACGAGCGATCGCTACACGCTGTTTCTGTCCACCGGACAACTGGCTTGGGAATGCATCTGCCTTATCTGCCAGTCCGACTCTTTCCAGAAGTCTCATGGCCTCGGCCTTTGCCTCTTCCTTGCTCATGAGTTTTAAGTGTACCGGAGCAAGGGTCATATTGTCCAGCACGGTCAGATGGTTAAACAGATTGAAATGCTGGAATACCATTCCGATATTCTCGCGCACTTTGTTGATATCTGTATGTTTATCTGTCACATCGTGTCCGTCGATAATAATCTGGCCTGCGGTAGCGGTTTCCAGCTGGTTCAGACATCTTAACAAAGTGGATTTTCCACTTCCGGACGGTCCTAAGAGAACGACAACCTCACCCTCGTGGACATCCATGCTGATATCTTTTAATACTTCCAGTTTTCCAAAATTCTTTTTCAGATTCGTAACATGAATCTTCAGCTGCTTATCTTCCACGGTTTACCCTCCTCTCAATTCTCTTGGCAATCTTGCTCAGGGTAACAATAACAACCATGTACATAATGCCGACGATTGCCCATGACTGCAGTGGCTTAAATGTATTTCCCATAACAGTCTTACCTACCAGGGTCAGCTCCGGGAATGCAACAACTGACAGAATGGAGGTATCCTTCAGTGTAATAATAAACTGGTTAATGATTGACGGGATCATGGTACGCACTGCCTGCGGCACAACGACCAGTGCCATAGATGCGCCATAGGAAAGTCCAAGGCTTCGGGAAGCCTCCATCTGTCCTCTGTCCACGCTCTCAATACCGGCACGGATAATCTCTGCCATATATGCTCCGCAGTTCATGGACAGTGCAATAATACCGGCCTGAAGAGAAGACAGGCGGAAATTCGTCATTCCCATCTGCTGCATTGCTGCAGGGATACCAAAATATACAAAGTATGCAAGAACGATCAGAGGCACTCCACGGACAGCATCTACATATACTGTTCCAATCAGATTCAGTACTCTGTTATGTCCAACATTCATCAGGCCAAAAATCATACCAATTACCATAGCGATGATCAGTGCCAGAAGCGTCAGCAATAAAGTCTGTCCCAGTCCTGCCAGCAGCATGCCGCCATATACCTTTATAATTCCTATCATGGGGTTATCTCCTTGTCTGTATTTAATTTCCATGTAAAAATGCGCTGCATCCGATCCATGGGTTGATGCGGAATACTTCCTGTATTGTGAAAACCTCCAAAACGGGCGCTTTCACAGTACAGGAAGCAGCCGTTTATTCACGGCTGCTCCGCTGTATCATCTCTGCATATTTACAGAAATTACTCTCCTACATAAGTTGCAATGATCTCATCGTAAGTTCCGTTTGCCTTAATATCAGCAAGACCTGCATTGATCATATCCAGAAGTTCCTGATTGGACTCGTTCATGATAGCAAAACCATACGGTGCACCTTCGCTCTGTGTTCCGTCAACCAGTTTCAGATCAAGTCCGCCGGTTTTGATGTTGTCTGCCATAATCGGCTCATCCTCTACACATGCAACTGCCTGGCCAAGGATAACTGCCTGATACATGGTCGGTGAGTCTTCATATACGTCTACGGTAAATCCGTACTGATCTTTCAGACTGTCTGCATATTTAGCACCTGCAGTACCGTTCTTTACAGCTACGGTCTGTCCCTTCAGATCTTCCAGAGAAGCAACTGTGCTGTCACCTTTTACAGCAAAGATCTGGCAGGAATCATAGTAAGAATCAGAGAAGATCCATCCTGCTTCTTTACGCTCATCTGTAATACTTGCACCTGCAAGAAGTACGTCAGCCTGGCCAGCCTGTACTGCTGCTACAGCTGCGTCCCATCCAAGGCTCTGAATTTCATACTTGAATCCCTGATCCTCAGCAACGGCTTTCAGAATATCAACATCGATACCTACAAAGTTTCCGCTCTCATCAGTATATTCAAACGGTCTGAATACGGTATCCATGGCAACAATCCATGTTTTGTCAGATGCAGTGGTATCAGCAGCATCTGCGGTCTCCTCTGCGGTATCAGCAGTCTCCGTAGTCTCCGTAGTCTCAGCAGCTGAAGAGTCACTGGAAGATGATGATCCGCATGCTGCAGCAGAAACAGCCATGCATGCAATCAGAGAAAGTGCAATTAACTTTTTCATAATATGTATACTCCTTTTCTCCGGTAAATGTACCGGTCCTGTTTATGCAGAAAGGCATTTGTATTATTGTATACAATGCCTCGCATTTGAAAACAGTATAATTTTTTCTGTCCGTATTGTCAAGGGAAAATTCTGTCAGGGCTTTATCTGTGTTACAGATTTTCTGCTGCCTCCAGTACAAACTTTACCGCACGATCAATCCCCAGTTTTTCCGTATTTATACAGAGATCATAATTGGCCGCATCCCGGTATCTGGTCTTGGTGTAATGTTCACAGCTCTTCTTTCGCGCTTTGTCTGCCTGACGCACGTCAGATGCCACCTGTTCAAGCGGAACCCCAGGCATCTTGCCTGCCATACGATTGACTCTCCACTGAAATCCTGCATGGGCAAATACCCGCAGGCAGTGATCAAACTCTTTCAAAATATATTCACTGTTCCGGCCTACAATGACACAACTCTCGTGACTTGCCATCTCCCGAATAGCATCCATCTGTGCCTGCCAGAGCTGTTCATCCAGTGGTTTGTTATAGAAATCAAAAAGGCTCTGTGCAAATCCAAAAGTCTGTGGTACTCTCTCATCCCACTTGCGCACTTCTTCCGGCGTCAGTTTAGGATCCGCCAACGCAGTTCTCAGGATAATATCCTTGTCATAATATTCGATGCCAAGCTCTTTGGCAACTCTTCTTCCGATTTCTCCACCCCCTGCGCCAAATTCGCGGGCAATGGTAATGATTTTTCTCATAATTACTGACTCTCCTTCTCCAGCAGTTTACGTCCCATCAGCACACCCATGGCGGAAGCCATCATCAGTCCTCTGGTCCATCCGGAAGAATCTCCCAGACAGTGCAGTCCCTGAATATTGGTGTTCAGGTTCGTATCCATCTTTACTTTATTGGAATAGAATTTCAGCTCTGGACTGTACAGCAGGGTCTCGCCGCTGGCAAATCCCGGAACAACCTCATCCAGCATCCGGATAAACTCGATGATATTGGTCATGGCACGGTAAGGCATAGCTGCCGTGATATCACCTGCTACCGCATCTTTCAGGGTCGGGCGCACATTGGACTGAGCCAGCTCCTTCTGCCAGGTTCTTTTTCCATCCAGTATATCACCATATCGCTGTACCAGAATATGACCTGCGCCAAGCATATTAGTCAACTCTCCTACCTTCTGCGCATAGGCAATCGGCTGATTAAACGGCTCTGTAAAGTTATGGCTTACAAGAATGGACAGGTTGGTGTTTTCACTCTTCAGGTCTTTGAAGCTGTGTCCATTTACAACAGCCAGGTTATTGTCGTAGTTCTCCTGTGCTACAAATCCGCCCGGATTCTGACAGAAAGTACGCACTTTATTCTTCCACGGTCTCGGATAACCAATGAGTTTTCCTTCGTAAAGTACCTTGTTGATCATCTCCATGACCTCGTTGCGGCACTCGACACGGACACCGATGTCAACGGTCCCCGGCTTATGGGCAATTCCATTCTCCTCGCAGACTTTTTCCAACCAGTCAGCACCTCTTCTTCCGGTAGCAATAATGACATTGTCAGCGTAGATTTCCTCACTGCCTGCCTTATCTTCCAGACGAACGCCCTGACAGACATCCTCTTTGAGAATAATATTGTCACACTCCGTGTTAAAACGCATCTCCACGCCTTTTTCCTGCAGATAATTCTGGATATTCAGATACAGCTGCTGAGCTTTCTCCGTTCCCAGATGACGGATCGGGCAGTTTACCAGCTGAAGGCCTGCACGGATGGCACGTTTACGGATTTCTTTGATCTCCTCGCCCTCATATACGCCTTCCACATGCTCGTCAGCACCAAACTCCAGATAGATCTTATCTGTATAATCAATGAGTTCCTGCGCAAATTCAGAACCGATCAGATTCGGCAGTTCTCCTCCTACCTCGCAGGAAAGGCTTAACTTTCCATCAGAAAATGCACCTGCTCCGGAAAATCCGGTAGTGATCATGCAGTTCGGCTTGCAATTCATACATTTTCCGGTCTCTGCTTTCGGGCAGTGACGTTTATCCACCGGTTTTCCCTTTTCCACCATGAGGATCTTCTTATCTGATCCGTTTCGTACCAGTTCCAGTGCGGTAAAAATCCCGGCCGGTCCTGCTCCGATAATTACTACGTCATATTTCATAAAATCTTCTCCTGTATTCCAAATATTCGCGTGATCTCATCACGCAGTCTTCTCCATCATTTAGTATAGCATATTCCCGCCTGTTTGCAAAATGGATTTTCACTTCGCCGCTTCCAGCATCATCTCCGCGAATCCCGCATATCCTTTTGTTGGATCATTGACAAACACGTGGGTCACTGCCCCGACAAGCCGTCCGTTCTGAAGAATTGGGGACCCGGACATTCCCTGAATGACACCGCCGGTCAGTGCAATGAGATCCGGATCTGTCACTTTGAAAATCATACCTTTATTCACATTGGACTCATTCAGACGGATTTCCTGAATCTGTATCTCATATTCCTTCATCTCTCCGGAAACAGAACTTCGGATCACCGCCGGGCCGGGCTTGATTTCCTGCCGGAATGCCACTTCCACCGGTGTGCCTGTCAGTTCTTTTGCAAGTCCTGCGTCTGCCTGCCCGAAGATTCCGACCCGGGTATTTTTCTGAATCATTCCCTTCTGGTACCGGTTTGCATAAGTAATCACTCCACTCAGTTCCCCTGGTAACCCTCTCTGACCTTTCACAATCTCCAGAATGTTTGTGTCATAAAGGCTCCCGCCGGAGATGGTAATCAGATCCCCTGTATCCGTATCCGTGATGCCATGCCCCAGTGCGCCGAACCGGTAATCCTCTGTAAGATAGGTCAACGTACCGATCCCCTGTACATCATCCTTCACCCAGATTCCCAGTTTATAGTCTTCTGTCTCAGCTTCCACTGCCTGCACCCGCACCTGAATCTCTTCCTCATTCCTGCAAAGTTTCAGAATGAGAATTCCGGTCCGGTTGGCCTGCACGCAGCTGATCAGTTCTTTTTTGTCTGTGATGCGTCTGCCATTAACCGCCAGAATATAATCTCCGGACTGAACTGCCTGCCCTGCAGGCTCACAGAGCATCCCGTCTGCCGTCTGTACGGCATCCGTACCTACTACATAGACCCCCTGCGTCTCAAGATATATTCCTACCGGAATACCTCCTGGAATCACTTTTTCCCGCTTCACAACCCGGACAGAGACTTCCTTCAGTCCAAGATCCAACGTCTGTGTTTCTTCCTCACTGATCCTTATCTCATCCGGCACCTGATTGCTCATATAATAAAAGCCGTAGATTCCAAGAGTCATCACTGCCAACAGCAGCGCAGCTATCAGACATCTGCGATAAATTTTTAGACGGTTCATGCAGCCACACCTTTCTCATGTTCTCACATTAGTGTCTGCACAAAACCGTCTAAAGTTACTGTCAAATATTTCCTTTATATTGAAGTGCCAGCCGTTTCATCTCCCGGGCATTATCCCTGACTGCGTCCGTGATCTCTGCTCCCCCCAGGATTCTCGCCAGTTCTTCTGTCATCTCCTGTCCGGAAAGCTTTCGAATACGGGTCTCCGTGCTTCCGTCTACTGCTTGCTTCTCAATGCAGAAATGGCTGTCCGCCATGGCTGCCAGCTGTGCCAGATGGGTGATGCAGATGACCTGTCTGCTTCTTCCGATCAAAGAAAGCTTTTCTGATACTTTCTGTGCTGTCCTTCCGCTGATACCGGTGTCAATCTCATCAAAAATCACCGTATCAATAGCATCCTGGTCCGCCAGCACCGTCTTAATCGCCAACATAACTCTGGAAAGCTCTCCTCCTGATGCAATCCTGCCGAGCGGCTTGATCGGTTCGCCCGGATTGGTGGAAATCAAAAACTCCGCATCATCCCAGCCATCCGCCCCCGGCTGTCCGGTCTCCTGCACCTGAATTTCAAATCTCACATCGAGGAAATTGAGCTCCGACAATTCTTTCAGCATCAGTTTTTCCAGTTCTGCTGCTGCCTTTTTCCGGATCCCATGAGCTTTTTTACACCAGTCTTCCAGCTCCTGCGCCGCCTTCCCGTACTCCTTTTCCAGCTGCTGTTTCCGTTCTTCCAGATGGAGAAGGAAATCTAGGCGTTCCTGCTGCTTTGCTGCATATATACGAATCTTCTCCATGGAATCTCCGTACTTGGACTTCAGATGGTTGATCAGATTCAGCCGTTCTTCCGTCTCTGCAAAATCCTGTTCAGAAAAATCCAGCTCTTCCATATAATCATCCAGCTCTCTGGCAAAGTCTGCCAGCATGCTGTCAATCTGTTGCAGCTGTTCTGATAACGGTTCCAGCGCACTGTCATAATGAGTCACACTGCTTAACTCTCTGCAGGATCTTCCGGTCAGATCAGAGGCGGAAGTTTCCTCGCCCACGCAAAGTGCTCGTACCGTTCCCAGCGCTTCCATGATCCGGCGGCTGTTGACCATCCGGCGATAATCCTGCTCCAGACACTCATCTTCTCCGTCTTTCAGTTTTGCCTCTTCAATCTCATTTAATTCAAATTCCAACAGGGATTGTTCCCGGTTTCGCTCCGTCTCGTCCATACCTGCTGTTTCCAGTTCGGTTTTCAGCTTTCGGCACCGTTTCCAACATTCATTTAAGGACGCTTTCACCGGATCGAGCGTTTCGTGGGTATAAGAATCCAGAATTTCCAGATGTTTTCGTTTATTGAGCAGTGACTGATGTTCATGCTGTCCGTGAATATCAATGAGCATGGAGGAAATCTCCTTCAGCACCGCCGTGCTCACAGTCTCTCCGTTCAGCCTGCAGATACTTCTGCTGCCAGACAGTTTCCGGGAAAGAATCACCTGTCCATCCTCCACCGGAATCTCCAGCTCGGAAAGTCTCTTTAAAAGTTCCGGCCGGTCTGTCTCAAAGATCAGCTCCGCCAAAGCATAATCCGCATCTTCACGGATCATTTCCTTTGATACTTTTCCTCCCAGTGCCATTGTCATGGAACCGATCAGAATCGATTTTCCGGCGCCGGTCTCTCCGGTCAGAATATTAAGTCCTTCAGCGAAATCAATCTCTGCCTCCCGGATCAACGCCAGATTTTTTACATGAAGGTGAAGCAGCATGTTCTCTCCTCCTATGCTTTTCCGTCTACAATTTTCTTCAGTTCATCCATCACCGCTTCGGTGTCTTCCTGTGTACGGATGACACACATAACCGTATCATCCCCTGCGACACAGCCAAGGATTTCCTTCCAGTTAATATTATCCAGTGCTGTTGCCAGTGCCATCGCCATGCCGGATACCGTCTTGATCACCAGAATATTCTGTGCGGAATCCATGGAAACAAAGGCTTCCCGTAAGATTCCCACATATTTTTCCGACATCTGATGCTGTACACCGTTTAACAGCGCATATTTCTGTTTTCCATCTCTGGCCGGGACTTTGGAAAGCTTTAATTTTCTGATATCTCTGGACACCGTTGCCTGTGTCACCTGAAATCCTGCATTTCTTAAATGTTCCGCCAGTTCATCCTGCGTCTCAATATCATACTGATTAATCAGTTCAATGATCTTCTCATGTCTCTTATCTTTCATGACTTCTCTCTGCCGCCCTTTTTGTCTCCGTCATCGCCTGCTCAGCTTATCCCGGAGCACCTCCAGAAAGCTTACCTGGTTGATCTTGAGAATTTTTGTCACCTCACAGGACTTGTGAATCTCCACATAATCTCCTGTCTTCAGTTCTTCACAGGTATCTCCGTCAAATGTCACGCAGGCCTCATCCGGCCCGTTTCTTCTTCCTTCCCCGATTTCAATTCTGATCCGGTCATCCCCTGAAAACACAATACTTCTGGAATTCAGCGTATGCGGACAGATAGGTGTCAGCACCAGCATGGATGCTGTCGGTGATACAATCGGGCCTCCTGCTGACAGGCTGTATCCGGTGGAACCGGTAGGTGTGGACACAATCATGCCATCTGCGGTAAAGGAATTCAAATACTCGTCATTGACATACACATCATAATTGACCACCCTGAGGTTGCCGCTTCGGTTCATCACAATATCATTAAGCGCCAGATCATGGAATGTCTGCTTTCCTTCCCTGTAGACCGTTCCTTCCAGCATCATGCGGTTCTCTACGGTATAGCATCCTTCAATCAGCCGGTCCAGTGCCGACGTCACATTCTGTTCTTCAATCTCAGCGAGATATCCCAGATGTCCCAGATTAATTCCAAGAAACGGAATCTTTCTGCCTGCCAGATCTCTGGCTGCCCGGAGAAGAGTGCCGTCCCCTCCGAGTACCAGAATGCCATCCACATCCTGCCCCACTTCCGGATCGTAGGAATCCTTTCCCTTCCGGATCAGACATTTCTGTCCGTGCGCAGTCAGATACTCTGCAATCTCTCCGGACAGTTTTATGCATTCTTCCTTATCACTGTTTGCAATAATGTAAAAAATTTTCATCTCTGTTCACTACAGCGCCTGATGGGCCTGCTCCACAATTGCCTTCGGATCGACCGGCATGTTTTCGCAGGCAGTGCCTTCCTCATGATTCTTCAGATGAACCAGATATTCAATATTTCCTTCCGGTCCCTTAATGGGTGAAAATTCCAGATTCAGAATCTGAAAACCAATGCCTGACGCATATGCCAGGATACGCTCCACCACTTCCAGGTGAACCGCTTTGTCTCTGACAACACCCTTCTTCCCAACCTGCTCTCTTCCTGCTTCAAACTGTGGTTTGATCAGGGCAACAATCTCTCCATCCGGAGTCAGAAGTGCTTTTACCGGCTCCAGTACCTTGGTCAGAGAAATAAATGCCACATCAATGGATGAGAACTCAATGGGCTCCGCTATCTGCTCTCTTGTCACATAACGGATATTGGTCTTTTCCATGCACACCACACGCTCATCCTGGCGCAGTTTCCATGCAAGCTGTCCGTTTCCCACATCCACTGCATAGACCTTTTTCGCTCCGTTCTGCAGCATGCAGTCGGTAAATCCGCCTGTGGAAGCACCTACATCCATGCATACTTTTCCTTCCAGTGTCACATCGAAATGGGTCATGGCCTTCTCAAGCTTCAGGCCACCGCGGCTTACATATTTCAGCGGACTGCCCTTGACTTCAATGACCACTTTCTCCGGAAATGAGGTTCCAGCCTTGTCTTCTCTCTGTCCATCTACGAATACTTCTCCGGCCATGATGATTGCCTTGGCTTTTTCCCGGGACTCTGCAAGGCCCCGTTCTACCAGCAGCACATCCAGTCTTGTCTTCATCTTCTGCCATCCTCCTTCGGACAGGTTACATATTTTTCAATAATCCGTTTGGTCACGGATTCTGCATCAATTCCTACTTCTTCATAGAGAAGCGCCACATTGCCATGCTCCACATATTCATCCGGCAGAGCAATCGTAAGAACATGTACCGGAATTTCCTGTTCCTGTACATAGTCGCGCACTTTCTCGCCATATCCGCCGCTTCTCACATTTTCTTCCATCGTCACGATCAGTCGATGGTCCTTTGCCAGCTCCTTTACCACATCCGTATCAATGGGTTTTACAAAACGTGCATTGACCAGCGTACAGCTGTAACCGATCTCTTTTAACCGATGGCGGACTACTTCTGCCGTCTTCACCATGCTGCCCACTGCCAGAAGCGCAATATCTTCCTCTTCGTAAAGGATCTCACTCTTACCGTAAACAATCGGGTGACGGAATTCCCGCAGACCGTCATAGGCCTCTCCTCTCGGATACCGAAGAGCAATCGGGCCGTCAAACTCCACGGCAAACTTCAGCATATCTGACAGCTCCCATTTATTCTTCGGAGCCATGATATGCATATTCGGGATGCTGGACAGATACGACAGGTCAAAAATTCCCTGATGAGTCTCACCGTCACTTCCTACCAGCCCCGCACGGTCAATGGCAAATACCACCGGCAGATTCTGAATACAGACATCATGGAGTACCTGGTCATATGCTCTCTGCAGGAAAGAAGAATAGACAGCAAAGATCGGGCGCATGCCTCCTGCTGCCAGTCCTGCTGCAAAAGTTACCGCATGTTCTTCCGCAATTCCCACATCGAAGAAACGCTCCGGGTAGATGTTTTTAAAACGTTTCAGACCCGTTCCATCCGGCATAGCCGCCGTAATTGCCACAACCTTCTCATTTCTCTGTCCCAGTTTTACCATACAGGTAGAAAATACATCCTGATAGTTGGCCTTCTTCCGTTTATTTTTCGGAAGTCCTGTTTCGATATCAAATGGTTCTGCTCCGTGGAATCTGGCCGGATGCCGCTCCGCCGGTACAAATCCTTTTCCTTTCTTAGTAAGTACATGGACAAGCACAGCGCCTTTGACGCGCTTTGCTTTCTTCAAAACTTCCTGTAGTTTATCAATATCATGGCCATCCACAGGGCCTAAGTAGGTCACGCCCATATCCTCAAAGAACATTCCAGGAATAAAGAGCTGCTTCAAACCGCTCTTCGTCTTCTTTAGCTGATTTGCCAGATGATTTCCACCCGGAATCCGGTTTAAAGACTGCTCTACGCCACTCTTAAAATTCGTATATACTTCGTTGGTACGAAGACCGTTCAGGTACTCCGACATTCCTCCGACATTTTCCGCAATGGACATATTATTATCATTAAGGATAATAATGAAATTCTTCTTCAGGCGGGATGCGTTATTCAATGCCTCATATGCCATGCCGCCGGTCAGAGCACCATCTCCGATCACGGAAATTACATGCTCATCGCCACCGCACAGGTCACGCGCAGCCACCAGACCGATCCCCGCAGAGATGGAAGTGGAACTGTGTCCGGTGTCAAAACAGTCACAGTCACTCTCTTTTCTCTTCGGAAATCCGCTCATGCCGCCATATTTTCGAAGTTCATCAAAGCCGCTTTTACGTCCGGTCAGGAGCTTATGCGTGTAGGACTGATGGCCCACATCCCATACGACTTTATCCTTCGGAAAATCAAAACAAAGATGGAGTGCCATCGTAAGCTCCACCACTCCCAGGTTAGAAGCCAAATGTCCCCCGGTCTGACTGATCTTTGTAATCAGGAACTGCCGGATCTCTTCCGCCAGCTGCTCATATTCTTCCGGCGGAATCTTCTTAATATCATTTACCTGATTGATCTTTTCCAGTACCATTCTTTATCCCCTTTATTTTTCTCTGTAAATCAGAGACTTTATCAGTTCCAGCAGAAACTCATTTTCATACGGAAGTGCTTTCAGATGCTCAATGGCCCTTTCAGAAATCTCCTCCACATCCTTCGACGCCTGCTCAAGTCCATGAATCGTCACATAGGTAGTCTTCTCATTCCGGTCATCGCTGTTGATCGGTTTTCCCAATGTCTCCAGTGTACTGGTCACGTCGAGAATATCATCCCGGATCTGAAATGCCAGTCCTACATCGGAAGCGATCTTCTCAACAGCTTCCACTTCCTCATCCGACGCGCCTGCCAGCACAGCCCCCACCATCATGGATGCCTCCAGAAGCGCACCTGTCTTCAGCTCATAGATAAAATCCAGCTCCTCCTGGTCGATGGCTCTGCCTGTAGACTGTACATCCACCACCTGTCCGCCAATCATACCATAGATACCTGCTTTTCTTCCAATGATTCGCAGTGCCTTCGCCACTCTCTCCGGATCCTCTCCACAGTCAAATGCTGTCATGGCAGTCTCAAACGCATAGTTCAGAAGACCGTCACCGGCCAGCACACCCATAGCATGTCCGTATTTCGCATGAGTTGTCAGTTTTCCTCTCCGATACTGGTCATTGTCCATGGCTGGAAGATCATCATGTACAAGAGAATAAGTGTGTACCATCTCGATAGCTGCCATCAGCGGAAGAATCACTCTTCCGGTACCGCCGAACATCCGGTATGTCTCATGCATCAGAAGCGGACGGAGTCTCTTGCCTCCTGCCATGACGCTGTAATTCATGGCTTCCATAATTGCTTTCTGTGTGCCGCTCTCCTCCGGCAGAAATGTCTTTACTACATTTTCTGTCCATGCTGTTCTATCTGCCAGTTCCTCATGAAAATTCATGGGTATGTCCCTCCTCATCTATCTGAAGCATCTGCTTCTCCACATGATCAATATTTTCACTGCATTTTTTCAGGAGTTTCATCCCCTGCTCATACAAAGCAAAGGATTCCTCCAGAGAAACGTCTCTGTCCTGAAGCCGTTCCAGAAGAAGCTCTATCTGATCGAAGGCCTCTTCCAAACGGAATTTATCTTCCATCTTCTCTGCCATCTGATTCCTTTCTGCCCGAACCGGACGCATATACCGCAGTCGTCTTCGCTGCCACCACTCCGTCTGCCAGATGAATTTTCAGCATTTTTCCGGGTGCCGTCTGTGAAATACCGGTCAGGGCACGCCCTGTCTCGTCTTCTATATAGGAATACCCCTGCTGAAGTTTTTTAAGCGGTGACATACCGTCCAGCCGTTCTGCATACAGCGCTGCCGTATGCTTCCGTTCGATAAGTTTCTGCTCCATGGTCCTTCTTAGCCTGTCCTCCAGATCTGCCGCATGCTGTTTTTTCTCTCGCAGCTGGTATTCAGGACTTGCCTGCTGAAGCCGCAGCCTTAAAAACTCTGCTTTCTGTCTGCACTGCAGTATTTTCTGTTCCACACGGTCCGCCAGCTGATTCCGATACAGCTCCAGTCCGCTCATCAGCTGCCGGTATTCGACAACAGCCAGTTCTGCCGCCGCTGATGGAGTCGGTGCACGGCGATCCGACACCAGGTCTGCAATGGTCGTGTCCGTCTCATGCCCGACTGCTGATATCACAGGTGTCCGGCATTCAAAAATGGCACGCGCCACTTTTTCTTCATTAAATGCCCAGAGATCCTCAATAGAGCCGCCGCCGCGGCCTACAATCATCACATCCACGCCATATTCATCCAGCGTGCGGATGCCCTGTACGATACTGTCCGCCGCATTTTCTCCCTGCACCAGTGCCGGATAAAGGATCAGCTGCACAAACGGATTTCTCCGGCGGGTAATATTCATAATATCCCGGACAGCGGCTCCCGTGGGTGCTGTCACCACACCTATCTTCCGGCTGTACAACGGAATGGGCTGCTTGAACTCCGGGGCGAACATGCCCATCTCTTCCAGTTCTTTCTTCAGTCTCTCATAACGAAGGTAAAGATCGCCTTCTCCGTCGGGTACAATTTCTTTCGCATATAGCTGATATCTTCCGTCCCGCTCATAGACGCTGACTGCACCCAGTACGATGACTTTCTGACCTTCCTGCATCCGAAAGTGAAGCCCTTTTACCCGGTCACCTGCAAACATGACGCAGGCAATGGCTCCGCTCTCATCCTTCAGTGAAAAATAAATATGTCCGGACGTATGGTATTTACAGTTGGATACCTCGCCCTTCACATAGATTCTTGCCAGCATGAAATCCTGGGTAAACATATTTTTAATATACCGGTTGACCTGCGCCACCGAATATACATTTTTTGCCATATTGCCTTACTCCCCGGCATCCTGCTGCCGGCATTCTTTATTTTCCGGCAATCTTTGCCAGCACGCCGTTGATAAACGCCGGTGACTCGTCTCCGCCGAATTTTTTGGAAAGCTCCACTGCCTCGTTGATGGCTACTTTCTCCGGAATATCTTCATCAAACTTCATCTCATATACCGCAAGGCGCAAAATCGTCAGATCCACACGTCCCATGCGTGAAGTCTTCCATCCTTTTGCAGATGCATTCAACATCTCGTCAATCTCCGGGATTTTCTCCACAATCTTCTTATATTTCTCAGTAATATAGGTCTCATCCTTTTCTGCCAGAGTCTCTTCCTCCCTGACTCCGTCAAAATACATGCTCACCTGCTCGTCCATCTCTTCACTGCTGTTGAACTCCACGCGAAAAAGCAACTGGAACACGTGCTCTCTTAATTCTCGTCTCTTCATCTATATCCTCCATGATATAAGGGACTGCCGCGGAATACGATCTTTCCCGCAGCAGTCCCTTCTCTTTCAAAAGTTCTCTTACTCCAGTGCTACACCGGCTACACGTACATTTACTTCAGATACATTCATTCCGGTCATGCTCTCAATGGCTGATTTTACTTTTTCCTGAACTGCACCGGACACTGCCAGAATATTCGCCTCGAATTTCAGAATCAGTGTCAGATCTACCTTTACATCCGTGTCTGTCACTTCTACTTTCACGCCCTTGGACAGGCTCTTCATTCCCATCTTGGCTACCAGTTCATTTTTAATATTTCCTGCCATGGATGCAACACCCTTGACTTCAGTTGCTGCCATTCCGGCAATGATTGCTACTACTTCATCTGCAATCTGCACTGTACCTTTCTCTGCGTCCTCCTGGAGAACATGGGTGGCTCTGTCTAATTTTTCCATACCGGCACCTCCTAAAAAACCATACCTTTCAGTTAAGTATACCAAAACTTGTTCCCTTTGAAAAGGGGCAAATTAGCGTCCGAATTCGCTTAATTCCAAGCCCGGATTGCGGTCCATGGTCATGCCGATACTCCAGCTGTTAACCCACAGAAGAAGCGGACGGCCTTTCAAATCCTTAATCTTCTTCATATCGGAAGTCCCACTGATCTTATCAAGATCAATCTCCCGGTTCTCAATCCAGCGAATATGCTCATATGGCAGATTTTCCAGACGGATCTCTACATTATATTCATTGTTCAGACGATATTTTAATACGTCAAACTGCAGCACCCCGACCACACCGACAATGATCTCTTCCATACCGGTGTTGTATTCCTGGAAGATCTGGATGGCACCTTCCTGGGCGATCTGCTCGATTCCTTTGACGAACTGCTTTCTCTTCATGGTATCCACCTGACGCACGCGTGCGAAATGCTCCGGTGCAAAAGTCGGGATACCCTCATACTGAATCTTGTGTCCTGCCATGCAGACCGTATCTCCGATGGAGAAAATGCCCGGATCGAAAAGTCCGATAATATCTCCTGCATAAGCCTCTTCCACGATCTTACGATCCTGTGCCATCATCTGCTGCGGCTGGGACAGACGGATCTTCTTTCCTTCCTGCACATGGAGCACTTCCATGCCTGCCTCAAACTTACCGGAGCAGATACGCATGAATGCAATACGGTCTCTGTGTGCTTTATTCATATTTGCCTGAATCTTGAAAATAAACCCGGAAAATTCTTCTTCCACCGGGTCAATAAGTCCCACATCTGCTTTTCTCGGAAGCGGCGGAGTCGTCATCTTCAGGAAATGTTTCAGAAAAATCTCCACACCGAAGTTGGTCAGTGCAGAACCGAAGAATACCGGAGAGAGTTCGCCCTTATCTACCAGTTCCTGATCAAACTCTGCACTCGCACCGTCCAGCAGCTCGATCTCATCTGCCAGCTGATCTCTCTGACCCGGGAGCAGTACACTGTCCGCCTCATCAAGGGTCAGTACCTGATCTTCTCCTTCTTTGGTACCCTTCTCAGTGTCGGAGAATACATGGATCTTCTCGGTGGCACGGTCGTACACACCTTTGAATTCCTTACCGGAACCGATAGGCCAGTTGATCGGGCAGGTGGCAATACCGAGCTCTTTCTCGATATCATCCAACAGTTCAAAAGTATCCATGGCGTCACGGTCCATTTTATTAATGAACGTAAAAATCGGGATATGTCTCATGACACAGACTTTAAACAGTTTTCTGGTCTGCGCCTCGACACCCTTGGATCCGTCAATGACCATGACCGCAGAATCTGCAGCCATCAGGGTACGATAGGTATCCTCAGAGAAATCCTGATGTCCCGGTGTATCCAGAATGTTGATACAGTAATTATCATAATTGAACTGCAGTACGGAAGAGGTAACAGAAATACCTCTCTCCTTCTCGATCTCCATCCAGTCGGAAACTGCATGTCTTGCGGTTGCTTTTCCTTTTACGGAACCTGCCAGATTGATGGCTCCTCCATATAACAGAAACTTCTCTGTCAGTGTTGTTTTACCCGCATCCGGGTGGGAGATAATTGCAAATGTTCTCCGCTTCTCTATCTCTTTACGTAAATCTGCCACGTATCATTCCTCCAGTGCATAATCCACTTTAGTATAGGGCAGGGTTGTACGCGTGTCAAGGGTTCATTACTCTTAAAGCCCTGCAAAGAACAGTTCGTAGAAATCATCCTCGCCCTCCAGCATCGGGGAGTTCTCTCCGCCGCCGTTGGTGCTTCGACGCATGGCCGCATAGGCTTCTTCTCCGGCAGTGATGAGATCCATCTCATAAATCTCATACCCCAGCTCCCGGCACTTTCTGCAGAATGCCGCAAAAGGCTGGTCTTCCTTTCGGGTTGCCAGCAGTGCTTCCTTCAGTTTCGGATCATGAAGTGCTTTCTGTTTCAGTTCGTCCAACATTTCTGCAATTGCCATACATCGTACCTCCCTACGGTTCCCGAAGCGGGATATTTTTTCTTCCTTACAGAAGCGTTTTTCTTAATTCTGCACCGTCTTTTGCGCTTAAATATGCCGGTGCAATGTCAAATACGGTCTTGCAGCCGGTCTGTCCCTCTTTGTAGAGACGATAAGCAGCTCTTGCATAAGCTACGATCACACTGGAAGTGAACTCCGGATTGGAATCCAGTTTCAGGCTGTATTCGATTACATGGTTATTTTCCAGGTTCCAACCGGTCTTTCCGGAACGGATCACAAATCCACCGTGAGGGATTCCGCTATGATCTCTCTTTAACTCTTCTTCGCTGATAAAATGAACCGTCGTATCGTAATCAGAAAAATAGTTCGGCATATTTTTAATGGTTTCTTCTACCTTTGCAGCATCAGCGCCTTCTTCCAGTACGACGAAGCACTCTCTGGTATGTTTCTGTCTTGCAGTCAGTTCCGGATTCTCACCATTTCTTACTGATTTCAGTGCAGACTCCACTGGAATGGTGTACTGCTTGCCATCTTTGACACCCTCTACCCGGCGAATGGCATCTGAATGTCCCTGGCTGACACCTTTTCCCCAGAAAGTATAGTCATGGCCTTCCGGAAGAATCGCATTTGCATACATACGGTTCAGTGAGAACATACCCGGATCCCAGCCCACGGAAATGATGCCCACGTGGCCGCTCTTCTTTGCTGCTTCATCTACATCATCAAAATGCTCCGGAATTCTTGCATGGGTGTCGAAGCTGTCTACAACATTGAAAAATTCTGCATATTTCGGGGTCTGTACCGGAAGATCTGTCGCACTTCCGCCGCAGAGAATCATTACATCAATCTTGTCTTTCCACTGTTCCACATCTGCCACGGAGCAAACGGCCGCAGTCTCTGTCAGTACAGATACCGTCTCCGGTGCACGTCTTGTAAATACGGCCACCAGCTCCATGTCCGGGTTCTGCTTGATGGCACACTCAACACCTCTTCCGAGGTTTCCATATCCTAAAATACCAATTCTCATAATTCTATCTCCTTATATATTGTCCGATTTTATTTATTAATTTTACTTTTTGTATACACGTATGTCAACAGATTTCTCCGGTTCTGCGCTGCCTCCCAAAATCAGATTTTTAAGCTGCCTTGTCGGTGCATTCAGAGAATGTTCCACATCATATACCATACAGATCTGCCGTTCCGGAACAGGGTCCTGCAGCGCAATCTGCACAATTTCATGACGTGCGATAGCTTCTTCTGCTATCTTCTCCGGCAAAAAGGCAAGTCCCAGTTCATTTTTCACAAGAGGCAGAATCTGATCTGTTGTCGCCACCTCCGTATCCGGTGTCAGCTCCAGACAATGTTTCAGAAAAAACTGGCTGTAAAACTGATAGGTCATCGTTTCCCGTCCAAGGCAGATCATGGGATAGTTCTTCACCTCTGCCAGAGAAAGCACCTGGCTGCCCAAGGCGGTAAAGGTCTTCCCCCCTACCAGAATTTCCCGAAACGATTGCAGAACTATCTTTTTCAGCGGAGGTTTCATTTCTACTGGAGTGGTCACCACCGCAAACTCAATCTTTCCGCTCTTTACTGCCTCAACAGCCTGAGGTGTGGAATGGTTATACAGTTTCAGGCGGATTCCCGGATATTCCATATGGAAACTTTTCAATTTCTCAAGCAGGAAAATATTTAAGGCAGTCTCGGTTGCTCCTATGGAAATACTTCCACGAGAAAGTCCCCCACTGTCTCCTAATTCTTCTTCAGCCGCAAAGAGCTGTGTCATCGCGGCAGAAACACGGACATATAGCCGCTCTCCCTCCGGTGTCAGCTGAACACCTCTGTTGGTGCGGATAAAAAGGCTGCACTGTAGCTGTTGTTCCAGACAGTTCATGGCCCTCGTCACATTAGGCTGACTGTTCCCTAATGTTCTTGCCGCCTTCGTAAAATTTCCATACTTTGCAACGTAATAGAAAATTCGGTAGTAGTCCATGTTGACATTCATGTTTCTTCTCCTGCCATATCATTTTCTGATGATTATCATATCAATAATAGTTTTTACATATTTCTCTTCTCTCAGTATAATGGAATTCGTTTCAAAAAACAACAACCGAAAGGGGATCATTGATATGTTAACAGCAGTTACAGGTATTAACTGGGGAGATGAAGGAAAAGGTCGTGTCATTGATCTGCTCGCAGAGCAGGCTGATGTAGTTGCACGGTATCAGGGCGGTAATAACGCCGGGCACACCGTTGTTACCGACCAGGGTAAGTTCGTACTGAACCTTCTTCCCTCCGGTATCCTTCACTCCAATGTCGTATGTATCTTAGGTGGCGGCATGGTCATCGATCTTGAACATCTTGCCGGGGAAATCCAGCAGATCCGCGAAAAAGGAATCACGGTCACACCGGAACATCTAAAGCTGTCCCGCCTGGCTACCATTTCCATGCCATGGCATCGGATTCAAGATGAACTGGAAGAAGATCGTCTTGCCAAGACCGGTTCCGCCTTCGGTTCTACCCGCCGCGGAATCGCCTATGCCTACAGTGATAAATACAGAAAGAAAACACTCCGTCTGGGAGATCTTCTCCATCTGGATGAGGAGCCTGTACGTTCCCGTCTGAAGACGATGCTGGATGCAAAAAATCTGGAGCTGGCAGGCTGCTATCATCAGGAGCCCATGTCCTACCCGGCACTGCTTGCCTGGTGTGAGAAACAGGCTGAGCTCTTTGCACCCTATATCTGCGATACCGGAAGTTATCTCAGCCAGGCGCTCTTAGAGGGCAAAAAAGTCGTTCTGGAAGCACAGCTCGGCGCTATGCGTGACATTGACTATGGTATTTTCCCATATACCTCCAGTTCTTCCACCATTGCTGCATACGGACCTATTGGTGCCGGAATCCCAGGGACTTCTCTGGACCACATTGTTGGTGTCCTGAAAGCTTACTCCACCTGCGTAGGTGCAGGACCCTTTGTTGCAGAAAAGGGCATGTCCGAATCCTGGCGGGAAGAACTTCGTCAGGCCGGTGGAGAATATGGAGCCGCTACCGGACGGCCGCGCCGTGTAGGACCCTTTGATGCAGTGGCCAGCCGTTACGGTCTGAAATGCCAGAATGCGGATCAGATTGCTCTGACCAAGCTGGATGTATTAAGTTCTTTAAAGGAAATTCCGCTGATTATTGCTTATCAGAAAGGTGCTGAGAAAATCACCGAATTTGATCCTACGGAAGATATGGACAACTGCATCCCGGTCATCGAAATGGTACCCGGATGGCAGGAAGATATTTCCGGCTGCCGTACTTATGAAGAACTTCCGAAAAATGCCAAAAACTATATCGAAACATTGGAACGCCTTCTGAATCACAAAATCCAGATGATCTCCGTGGGCGCGCGCCGTGACCAGTATCTGATGAAGGAGATTTAAATTTTATGCATCACAAAGCCCATAAACAAATGTCCGAGGCCTTCCTGACGGCTGCTTTTCTGTCCATATCAGGCGGTCTCCAGGATGCCTATACCTATCTTGCCAGAGGAAATGTATTTGCCAATGCCCAGACCGGAAACATCGTTCTCTTAAGCCAGCATATTGCGGATGGAGACCTTGCTTCTACTATTCACTATCTGATTCCTCTGTCCTTTTTTGCATTGGGTGTTGCTGCTGCTGAAATCATTCACCAATGCTACCAGCAGGCACAACGCATCCACTGGAGGCAGTTAGTATTAGCGATTGAAATCCTGCTCCTGTTTGCTGTCGGATTTCTCCCCGACTCCTGGAACCTGATTGCCAATTCCATGGTATCCTTCTCCTGCGCCATGCAGGTACAGGCATTCCGTAAAGTGAACAGCTATGCTTTTGCCAGCACCATGTGCATCGGTAATCTCCGCAGCGGCATGGAATCCCTGTGTGCCTATTTTAAGACCCGCAACAAAGATGTGCTGATAAAATCAATGCACTATTTTGGTGTTATTTTACTGTTTGCTTTTGGTGCCGGAATTGGCGGACATCTGCTTCCGCGTTTTGGCATGCGCACGATCTGGCTGTCCTGCCTGCTCCTCCTCGTCAGCTTCCTGCTCATGTTTATCAAAGAAGAGATCGAGGAGCATCCGGAAATCAAACTTTAAGCATCCGATACCCAATTCCGATATGTGTCTGTATATAAGCAGTTCCGTTTTTATCCGGTTCCAGTTTTCTTCGCAGAGTTGCCATAAAAACGCGAAGGGATGCAATATCATTTTCCGAACTGCTTCCCCAGATCTGCTGAGTAATGTAGGTATGTGTCAATACCTTCCCGACATTTCTGGCCAGCAGACATAATAACTTATATTCAATTGGAGTAAGATGCAGTTCCTCTTCCTTCAGGTAAGTGCATCCTGCCGTGTAGTCGATCTTCAGGTCTCCATTTTCAAAAACGGACGTATCCTGCATTTCTCCCATACCAAGCATGGCAAGACGCCTTATCGTTACACGGATTCTTGCAAGCAATTCTTCTACGGAAAAAGGCTTGGTAATATAATCATCCGCACCTGCGTCCAACGCTTCGATCTTATCCGTATCTTCGTTTCTCGCACTGATCACGATGATCGGCACGTTGGACCAGGTACGGATTTTTTTGATCACATCTACGCCTTCCATGTCCGGCAATCCCAGGTCCAACAGAATAATATCTGGCTGATGGGAGGATGCTTCCATAATTGCAGTGGTACCATTTTCCGCAGTAAGATATTTATAGTCATGTGTTTTTAATGTTGTCACAATCAGATTCCGCACAGGACGGTCATCCTCGACAACCAGAATTAATATTTTATTCATTTAATATCACCTCACTCAACGGTAACGTAAAGGTAAATGTACATCCATGGGGCATATGGTCTGTCAGCATAAGCTTTCCCCCATGGGCTTCCACAATCGTACGGCACAATGCAAGTCCCAGCCCCAGACTTCGATGGCTGTCCGCTATGGTATTCTTTCCAGTATAAAACATTTCAAAAATATGCGGCTTCATTTCATCATCAATTCCCGGTCCATCATCCGTAACACTGATCTTTGCCTTTCCATCTTCCCTGCATCCGCAAATCCAGATGGTCGATCCTGGCGGTGTATATTTGATGGCATTATCTATCAGATTAACCAACACCTGAATCACCAGCTTCACATCCATCCGGGCAAGAATCAGATCCTCACATTCTGGAATGATCTGGTATTCATCATGCTTACGGCTGATATGCTTTAGTGCCTCCATAATAACTTCATCCAGAAGCTGATCTGTGAATTTGAATTTTAACCTTCCATCATGAATTCTTGTAATGGACAGGAGATTTTCCACCACTGCAGTCAGCCACTCTGCATCATCATAAATATCAGAATAAATCTGCTGTTTCATTCTATCATCCAGGCTTTTCCCATTATGAAGAAGCATATCTGCATTTCCGGAGATAGAGCAAAGCGGAGTCCGAAGATCATGAGAAATGGCCCGCAGCAAATCTGCCCGCAGCTGCTCATTCTTTGCCATAATGGCGTTCTTCTCTTTCTCCTCCGCATTTCTGATATTTTCCATGGCAAGGGCACATTCATTGATGACAGAAAGTACAATGCTGTATGCAAAGGAATCCAGCTCCTCTTTCCCCATGGAAATCCCAATCACACCATATACATAATTTCCCATGCGAATTGCCAGATACAGACATCTGGCCTCACTGAAATGATGCGTCGTTGCACCGGCACGTTTTCCCTTTTCATATACCCAGTGAGCCACTTTCTGTTCCTCTTCATTCAAAAGCTCTTTTTCAGAAGAAGTTCCCTGCTCCGAAAAAAGAGTCCCTTCCGACAAAATTCCATTCTCCGCCACATAGGTCACAATGCCGCACTCCATCAGCCTGGTCAGCTGTGTGCAGGTAATGTCCAGCATTTCATCTTTGCTTTTTGCCTGCTGCAGCTGACGGTCGGTATCAAACAGAATCTGGGTGCGAAAAGCCTGCTGCGCTGAAATCTTTGCATGTGTTTTCAATTTTGCAGCCAGTGTTCCGGCTATCACGGAGGAAAGCAGCATAATGGCAAGGGTAACCGGATATCCCACTGCATAAGTTTGAAATGACATCCTTGGTTCTGTCAGAAAAAAGCAGAAAAGAAACACACTTAAAAACGATCCTGCCAGACTGCAGAAATATCCATCCGTAAGAACAGAAGTAAGCAGCACTCCAAGAATATAGATGGTCACCACATTCGTATCTGTAAAATGAAGTTTTTCGAACAAAAGACCAATCACCGTACAGGCAGTAAAAATAAGCAGTGTCAGCAAAAGATCTCTGGCGGATGGATGTTTCCAGTGTATCTCATAATGCCTTTTTCGATAATTTTCTGCCTGAACAGTATCCGGAATGATATGGATATCGATATCCGGCACAAGTTCAATCAGTTTCTCTGTCAGAGTACGTCTGCTGAAAAAGTGACTTTTTATTACGCTGCTTTGCCCTATCACAATTTTTGTTACCCCTGATAAATGTGCGTACTCCGCAATTTGTAATGCCACATCCTCCCCATGGGTCATCACGATTTCCGCACCGGATTCTTCCGCATACCGGATATGAGCTTCCAGTCTCTCCTTATCGGCTGATATGGTTTCTGCCCCTGTCTGTACATATAAAGCGGTAAAGCGGGCATGAAATACGCCCGCCATCTTTGCCGCTGTAGATATGATTTTTTTATTCGTCGGTGATGATGACAGACAGACAAGAATATGCTCATCTTTTTTTCCCACTATTGTACCCATCACTTCTGCCGCCTTTTCCTGTTTTGAAAAAAGTATATCATGAGACCAATTTGTGGTCAAAATCTTTCATCTCTTCTGATCTCAGATGTGAAAACATTTCTGGATTGCTTTATATTCCCCAAGCACCAGCAACGAAACATGATTTTCCAACAGTGTGTCCGGAGTAATCGTCATATTCATTTCTCTGCCGTTTTTCACTGCAATAATATTAATCCTGTATTTTTTCCGGATATCAAGCTCTCCGACTGTTTTTCCTATCCATTCTTTCGGAACCTCTACCTCAAAAATTGCATGGGACGAATCCACTTCCATGTAATCAAGAATATGGTCATCTGTATAACGGATAGATGCCCATTTTGCCACCTGCTTTTCCGGATAAACGACTTTGTCAGCGCCGTTTCGCAGAAGAAATTTTTCCTGTACATCCCGTTCCGCCCGGGAAATCACTAATTTGGCTCCCAGCTCTTTTAACAGAGACGTCGTTTCCAGAGAATTCTGAAAGCTGTCTCCGATGGTAACAAAACAAATATCATAATTTCCCACTCCAAGAGATTCCAGAAATTCTGCATCTGTACTGTCTCCAATCTGTGCGTTCGTGACAAAGGGAAGAATTTTATTTACCCTTTCTTCATTCACATCTACCGCCATGATCTCATGTCCTAATGAGTGTAACTGCTTTGCAATATGGCTTCCAAACCGTCCAAGACCGATCAGTAATACATTTTTCATTATCCATCATTCCTCTTTTCTCTGTTGTCATCCGATCATTACTTTTTCCATCGGGAATCTTGCATTTGCTTTATTTTTTCCGGAGAACACCGCGTATATCAATGTCAGTCCTCCCACGCGTCCCATATACATCAGCAGTATCAGAACATACAGGGAGATTTTGTGCAAGGAAGGTGTGATTCCGAGTGTCAGTCCGACAGTTCCCATGGCCGATGCCGCTTCAAAAAGGCTGCCCAGTATCGGCAGTCCTTCGGCGGTGCTTATCACGATGCCCCCTGCAAGAAACATCATAAAATATAACATAGCAATTGATGCCGCATTTTTAATTACCTGATCATCAATTCTCCGTCCAAATGCACCTGCATGTTCCTGGCTTTTAAAGGTCGCCACTGCATTCAGAAGAAGTACCGCAAATGTAGTCGTTTTCATACCGCCAGCGGTAGAACCGGGAGATCCTCCAATTAACATCAGAAGTATCATGACCACTTTGGAAGCCTCCGTCATCATCGTGATATCCACCGTATTGAATCCAGCTGTTCTTGGTGTGACAGACTGAAAAACAGAAGCCAGAAAGCGGCTTTTTACTGGCAAATGTTGAAAATCAGCAAAAAAGAAAAAGCATGCAGGGAAGATAATCAGACATACAGTAGTCGCAAGAATCAGCTTGCTCTGCATCCTGTAACTTTTAAATTTCCATTTATATTCACAAATATCCTCCCAGGTGAGAAACCCAATTCCACCAATGATAATCAGTCCTATAATGACCCCATTGACCAGAATATTGTCAGCATATCCCACAATTGACGGATACAAATGTCCTTCCCTGCCCAGGATATCGAATCCGGCATTGCAGAAAGCTGATACAGAATGGAAGACTGCCATCCAGATTCCTTTCCAGCCAAAATCATGGCAAAAAACCGGTAACAGCAGAAGTGCTCCCATTCCTTCTATAAGAAATGTCCCTTTCAAAATGAATTTTGTCAGACGGACAATGCCCCCTACCTTGGGAGCCGAGATTGCATTCTGCATGGTGCTGCGCTGCATCAGTGAGATTTTTCTTCCTGACATCATGGACACTGCAGCAGCAACCGTTACCACGCCAAATCCGCCTGTCTGTATCAGAAGAAGAATGACTGCCTGTCCAAAGGAAGACCAGTAACTTCCGGTATCCTGTACTACCAGTCCGGTCACACACACTGCCGAGGTTGCCGTAAAGAGCGCTTCATGAAAAGGAGTCACTGCTCCTTTCACCGAAGCCCACGGCAACATTAAAAGGAGTGCACCAGACAGGATCACGCCTGCGAAACCTAAAATAATAACCTGGAAAGACGTCAGATGTATTTTGTGTAGATTTTCCGACATATATCATATATTCTCTCTTTCTTTTTTCTTCCATTATATATTATATATGCCGGAAATCAAAGATCGTGTAAGAATATTCGATTTGATATTAAGATTGTATTAAGAATATTTGTAACTATTCAGAGCCATGCAAAACTGCGTTCTGCGAATGCTTGCATTCAGGCAGATAAGCAGTTTTATATGGCGAAGTAACCACATGAGCAAAAGGAAAGCTTCGAAGAAGCGATTTTGCGAATGGGGTTCTGAATAGTTACGAATATTGTATGTATGAAACCTGGTTTGAATCAATCATGAAATAGAATCTGCGAGAAATAACGGACCTTGTCGTCATTCGCCCAGCAGGTCATGCCCACAGCATCTGCCATCATCTGCGCATCTACACAGTAAGCCGACATACAGGAATTATGCTTATAGGGACCTGCTGTCATGAGCAGCAAATCTGTCTTTCCGTCTTCTTTCATCCTCTCTGCCAGCGCTTCTGTCAGTTTGTTATGTGCCACTTTAGCTTTCTTAAAATCCATGGAATACTCCTGCATGGTCTGAAGCACCAGTGCTTTTTCATACTTCATTGCATGTTTCTTCATTTCTTCCACCGTTCCGCTCTCCGGTGGACATGCAGGATTCAGATCATAATTTCCGCACCGATTCTCCTCGCAGAAGACACGGTATTCCGGCTTGAATACCAGATCTTTCGTATCCATGATCGCTGCATCTGAAAATCCCAGTTCTTTTGCTGTTTTTATTAAATCCATGATGTATTCCTCTTTTCCTCTGTTTTTGCTGACTGCACGGCATCTTCTTTTTCTATGCGGCTTTCTCCGCAAATTCTTTTTCCAGTTTTCTCATATGCAATACATACACGATGAATATCAGACCACCTGTAAATACCCAGGAAGAGATATACACATTCATGAGCATTTCGTAGGTTGGTATCCACTTAAATACCGTTGCCATCCAGATCATACGAAATACAACCGTTCCAAGAATGGTGATAATGGAAGGTTCCAGTGATTTTTCCAAGCCTCGCAAAGCAGCACTTTCCACTTCATAAGTTGCTGTCAGTCCTTCCATGGAACATACATGGTGCATACGGATCAGACCATAGACTGCGACTGCATCACTGATCGTATAAATGCTGACAAAGAAATCATCCCAGATCATAAATATAATACTCAGGATCTCTGTAAATCCCACCCCGAAGATCAGGCAGAGCCAGAATATTTTCTTGCATCTTTTCAGGTTTCCAGCTCCAAAGTTCTGACTCGTAAATGTGACTGCCGCCTGTGCAAAGGCACTGCCAATATCATAGGTAAAATACTCAAAATTCAGTGCCAGCGAGGAACCTGCAATCGCATCCTCCCCAAATGTATTAATTCCGCTCTGGATAAATACATTGGAGACAGAAAAGATGGCGCCCTGAATTCCGGCCGGAATTCCAATCATCAAAATTCTTTTCAGATCCTTCCATAGCACACACATTTTATGGAAACGGAACTGAAATTCGTCTTCTTTACGGTACAGATGAGTCAACACCATGGCTGTACTGAGCATATTGGAAACAGACGTTGAAATGGCAACACCTTCTACACCGAGGCCAAAACCGATTACGAAAATCAGGTTCAGAACCACATTTACGGTACCGGAAATGATCAGATAACACATCGGTCTTTTGGTATCCCCATAACTTCGAAGAATTGCCGCTCCGAAATTGTAAATAGTCATAAACGGAACGCCGATAAAATAAATCCTGATATAGAGAAGTGCTTCATTGATCACACTCTCCGGCGTTCCGGATGCTTCCAGCACGGTTCTGGCTGTCAGAAATCCCAGTCCCATCAAAACCACTCCAAGAGCAATACCAAAGGTCAATATCGTGTGCACCATTCCACTGATCCGTTCTCTCTGCCCCTGACCAATCAGATTGGCAAGTGCTGCATTCGGTCCTACGGAAAGTCCTACGATGAGATTCACAAAAATGCCAACCAGTGCCACACAGCTTCCTACCGCCGCCAGTGCCGCTGAACCTGCAAATCTTCCCACAACTGCCACATCTGCTGAGTTAAACAGCTGCTGCAGAATACTGCTGAATGCCAGTGGAATTGCAAACAAAATCAGCTTTCCGGCCAGGCCTCCATGCAGCATGTCCATCTCTTTTGCTTTCATGATCGTTCTTTCAAGTACTCCATAAAGTTTTCTTTATTTTCTTTTGCGGTTGTCGTCGGTCTTCCCAGATCATCTCTTGCACCGATGGCACATTTTACTTCAATCAAAGTAAGTGCATGTCTCGCCTTGGCTGCTTTTAATTCAGAATCCAGACTTTCAAAGCTGTCCACACTGACAGCAAATGGATATCCGCATGCTTTTGCTACAGCCGGAAGATCGACTCCTGCTGCCACTGTCGGCATTCCACCTACGGTTTCATGGGCTCCGTTATTAATGACAATATGTATCATATTCCCGGGATGCTCGGAACCAAGTACCGCCATGGCTCCCATATGCATCAGTACAGCACCGTCTCCATCAATACACCATATCTTTGTATCCGGTTTCTGTGCCGCAATTCCAAGTGCAATGGAAGAACTGTGTCCCATAGAACCAACGGTCAGAAAATCATATTTATGGCTCTGTCCGAACGCTTCTCTTAGCTCAAACAGCTCCCGGCTTGCCTTTCCAGTTGTAGATACTACCGGATCTTCCCCAGATACCTGAATAATATGACGGATGATCTCTTCCCGCTTCATCTCATTGTCATTTTTATAAACGACTTTTCCGTCGTAGGTCAGTGCGCCTTTCCGGATGACAAACGCAACATCTTTTCCTTCTGCCAGTACACTTTCAAAATCTTTCATGGCTTCCCGGAGTTCTTCTTCCGTCGTCTCTTTTCCAAGAATATATGTTTTAATTCCCATATCTTCCAGAAGCCGGACTGTCACTTCTCCCTGATAAATATGCTGTGGTTCATCATGGATTCCTGGTTCTCCTCTCCATCCAATGACAAACATCACCGGGATGGCATAAACCTTGTCATTCAAAAGAGATGCCACAGGGTTAATTATATTTCCTTCCCCGGAATTCTGCATATAGACTACCGGCACTTTTCCGGTAGCCAGATGGTATCCAGCTGCCAGTGCCGTACAGTTTCCTTCATTTGCTGCAATCACATGATGCTTCGGATCAATTCCATACGTATTCATCAGATAATTGCACAGCGCTTTCAGCTGGGAATCCGGAACTCCTGTATAAAAATCCGCTCCCAGAATTTCTGTAAATTTCTCCGCTTTCATAAAACAGCTCCTCTATTTCGCAATCCGTGCATACAGACTGCGAAGTACTTCTTTTTTAAGACACACCGGATTGTTGCCAAGACGCTCCGGATTTACGGAACCCGCAAGCAGCTCCAACTCTTCTACCGACTTCACTTCCGGTCTGGAAAGGTGCAGCTGTTCCAGCATCTCATGATATTTGACTGCTGCATCCATGGAAGAAGCACAGCCCATCACCTGTGCCAGCCGAAGAAACATATCGTCAAGGTATGCCTTTCCTCTCACATCCATGGCATCTTCTGTATGTCCTATCATATACGGCCAGAGCGCATCCACACAGAGTGCCACTGCATGACCGTGAGCCAGTCCATAAAGTGTTGTCAGCTTATATGCCATGGCATGACCTGCCGTTGTCTTTGTATAGTTGATTGCTTTTCCTGCAAGATTGGCTGCCAGAAGCATCTTCTCATTTCCTTCCGGCTGATTGGCAAGATAAGCGTCTTCGTATGCAAGCACCATACGGATTGCTTCTGCAGCTACCTTCTGGCTTTCCTTTCCTGCGTTGACAGACCAGAATGATTCCACCGCATGACAAAGTGCATCCAGCATGGTCGCTTTTCTCTGGTATTCCGGAAGTGTTCGGAGAAGTTCCGGATCCATAAGAACATATTCCGGAATACCACTCTCATGGCTTACGGACTGTTTGTTTCCTTCATAATAGATCACTGCAAAACGAGTCGCCTCGCTTCCGGTACCTGCAGTTGTCGGAATGGCCAGAAATGGAATCTCATTGGAAATGATCTCCTGTTTCAGACAGTTTTCTTCCACGTTCATACAGTTAAACAATTTGATACATTTTGCCACATCCATGGCACTGCCGCCGCCTGCTGCCAGGATCAGATCGCAGCCTTTCTGGCGATATGTCTTAATCCCACTGATGACAGACTCATATTTCGGGTTCGGCTCAAAATCAGAGAACTCAGTAAGTTCCATTCCTTCTTTTTTTAATGCATCTTCAAGCTGCTGATACAGTCCCTGTTTCCGGAAGGAATTTCCACACACCAGCAGAGCATGATGAACGTTCCGCTCTTTTTTTATCGCTGCGAGACAGCTTTCCAGCTCTTCTGACTTAATGATTTTCTGTTCCATGAATGTTTCTAATCCTCCTCCGGAATCAGCCGGATAATTTCTTTAAATGGCATACAAATCTCATCACACTCTTTTGCACGATGATGTTCCAGAATCATCTTTGCCGCATTCTGCATAGCCGGGAAACCTGTTCTGGTCAGCTGGTTTGCATAGATCACAATATTTACGCCGCGCGCCTTGAACTCCTCTTCTGTCACCTGGTTAAATGAGGTCGGCACTACCACAATCGGAGTCACCTGATCTTTGCTTCTGAACTTCTCTACAAACTCAAAGATCTCATCCGGTTCCGGTTTCCGACTGTGAATCATGATACCGTCGGCTCCTGCTCCCACAAAAGCAAAGGCACGCTCCAGCGCATCCTCCATGCCACGCTCCAGAATCAGACTCTCAATCCGGGCAATGACCATAAATTCTTTTGTCTTCTGAGCACGCTTGCCCGCCCGGATCTTCTCACTGAAATGCTCAACAGAATCCTGTGTCTGCTCAACCTCGGTACCAAACAGAGAATTTTTCTTCAGTCCCGTCTTGTCCTCAATAATGACCGCAGACACGCCCATACGTTCCAATGTACGGACTGTATAGACAAAATGCTCAATCATTCCGCCGGTATCCCCGTCAAAAATAATCGGCTTCGTCGTAACTTCCATAATATCGTCAATCGTACGGAAACGGGATGTCATATCTACCAGCTCAATATCCGGTTTTCCCTTGGCGGTAGAATCGCACAGAGAGCTGATCCACATGGCATCAAACTGTCTTGCTTCCCCATTCTGATAGACAACTGTATTTTCCACAATAAGGCCGGTCAGTCCACTGTGAGCCTCCATGGCACTTACCGTTCCCTTCATCTCTATGGCTTTTCTTAATCTTGCACGGCGCATATCCGGAAGTGACAGATCTGCTCTTGCCCGGTTCTCCAGTGCTTTGTATTTTTCATCTCTGGAATATGGAAACTCTACCAGGGTTCCTCCATATGCTTTCAGTGTATTCAGTACCTCCTGACGGACTGGTTTCTGGAATCCACTCACCCAGTCATCTCCATGCACTACATAATCCGGATGATATTTCTCAAGATTTTCTTTATAACTTAATGTTTTTTGTTCCACTACACGGCTGACACCACGGATATTTTCAAAGAGTGCCTTTCTCTCCGCATACGGCAGCAGCGGGTATCTCTTATAACTGATCACCGCTTCATCAGAAAGCACACCGATGATCAGACGTCCCAATCTTGCTGCCTTTCTGATAATTGCAATATGACCACTGTGCAGCATATCTGCAGAAAAACACATATACACAGTTCTGTTTTCTACTTCTTTGAGCATTCCGGACACCTGCTTCAGATCTTCCGGATTATCAATCTCGGCACAAAGCCTGTCCTGTACATCCAACGGACGGATCAGACACTGATCGGATACTTCGTTAAACGCATTTTCCGCATAACATGATACCTTTTCTTTTTCACAGAACTCTTCGATGCGTGCAAGCCATACATTCCAGTCCTCTTTGTTCAGTTTGTAAAGAGGCTGTGCGGCAAGTGCATCTTCAAAAAATTCGATACCGACTTTTTCGATACGGTTTTTATGGATGACTGCCTTAAAATCCTTTTCCGGAAGCGGAAGCGTGGAACTGACGGTCATGCAGCTCTCCTGGCTCTCCATCACATCATCAAGAACGGTGTTTTCAAATACCAGATCACCGTGCATCAGCAGAACATCCTGATCTTCCAGGTATTCTCTGGCGCAATAGATAGAATAAATATAATTGGTTTTATCATAAACCGGATTTTTTACAAACGTAATAGTAAGCGGCAGTTCCAGACTTTTGCAGTACTCTTCCAGCACCGTATCAAACAGGCCTGTTGTCATCACCACTTCTTCGATTCCTTTTTCAGCCAGCTGAGTCAGCTGCCTGCTTAAGATTGTCTCCCGACCGGAAACTTCCGTCATGCATTTCGGATGCTCGGACGTCAGCACACCCATTCTTCGTCCCAGTCCGGAATTTAATATCAATGCTTTCATGAAAGGTAATAATCCTCCTGATTTTCCCATTATTAGTAACTTTTTTTATTGTATCATTCCAGCTTGCCCTTGTCGAGACAGACTTTCCTTTGTCCCATACCTGTGATAGACTATAACTATACGGACTTACAGGAAAGGGATACCATTATGCATATCATCTGTTTTGCGGCAGGCATGATCTGCCTTCTGTATTTTATCATTCTGCTTTTATACAGCGGCTTCACTTCCGCTTTTTACCTGATCTGGCCTGCCATGACCATCGGATTTCTGATCCTTGGTTTTTTATTTCACCATGGTTTCTTCGCCCATCTTCCCGGTGCAGTACGAACAGGGCTGATGATTCTCTGCGCCGCTTCTTTTCTTTTCTTTGCCGGTGTGGAAGGAATGATTATAAAAGGGGCCATTCAGGCTCCGGCAGCCGGTCTTAACTACGTCATCGTACTTGGCGCGCACGTACGTCCCACTGGTCCCAGCCGCGCGCTGGCACTCCGTCTCGACCGTGCATACACATATGCCCTTGAAAATCCAGATGCTGTCCTCATTGTCTCCGGCGGTCAGGGCAGCAATGAACCATGCACGGAAGCGTCTTCCATGAAACAATATCTCATGGATAAAGGCCTCTCTGAAAATCAGATTCTCATGGAAGATCAGTCCACAAATACCCGGGAAAATCTGATCTTCTCCGCGCAGCTGATACCGGACAATGCTTCCGTCGGTATCGTAAGCAACGGCTTTCATATCTGTCGTGCCCTGCACCTTGCAAAGGTACTGGGATACAAAAACGCAGCAGGCATTCCGGCAAAAAGTGATCTTATCACCCAGCCGGCAAACCTGCTGCGGGAATTCTTTGCAGTTGTAAAAGATTTCTGGCTTCTTTAGCCTTCCAGAGCCATCAGGAGACTCTCTGCCATTGCCAGATAATGGTTGTTTGCTTCATCGAAATGTCCATCTGCCAGCTCTGCCAGCTTCGGCTCGATGGGCATCCGTCCAAGAATGGGAAGATTCATCTCTTCGGCAAGCTTGTCAAGACCGCTCTCTCCAAAGATCTTAAATTCTTTTCCGCAGTCCGGACAGACTACATAGCTGTAGTTCTCTACAACTCCAAGTACCGGAATGTGCATGCTCTCTGCCATGTGCAGTGCTTTCTTCACAATCAGGCTTACCAGATCCTGCGGGGATGTCACAACCACAATTCCATCCACCGGAATGGACTGGAAGACAGTCAGCGGCACATCACCGGTTCCTGGCGGCATATCTACAAAGAGAAAATCAAGTTCTCCCCAGATAACATCACTCCAGAACTGTTTTACCATATTGGCAAGGATCGGACCTCTCCAGATTACCGGAGATTCCTCATCCGGAAGGAGAAGGTTAATGGACATGGTCTTGATTCCATTCTTCGTCTCTACCGGTTTGATATAGTCTCCATCCATTTCCGCCGGACCATGTACTCCATACATTTTGGGGATGGACGGACCGGTAATATCTGCATCCAAAATGCCTACCTTATATCCCTGTGCTGCCATCAGGTTTGCAAGAGATGCAGTCACCATGGATTTTCCAACTCCGCCTTTACCGCTGACAATTCCTACTACCTTATGAATATGGGAAGCCGGATTTGCCGGTGCAAGCATACTTGCTGGTTTCTGTCCGCAGCTGGACGCACTTGGACATCCTTCGCAGCTCTCTTTTTTACATTCTGCCATTTGCTTGTTCTCCTTTATTTTGTATTTTTATCTGAGTCTGTTGCATTCAAAATGTTTCATCATCGAAATGCAGTTCATGATCTCATCATATTTTTCCTGAAGATTTTTCTTCTCTACTACCAGATCCAGAGAGATCGCAATGCTGTTCAGCAGTCCTTCATCCATCTGGTTTCTGTAACGTGTGAGAATATGAATCTTCTCCTCCAAAGTATCCGCATCCAGAAATTCCAGAAGAATCGGATTCACACCAGCGTCTGCCGGTTCCGCTTCTGCCGTCCTCACCGGCGGTTCTTCTTTCTGCTCTTCTGCTGCAGATACCGGTTCTTTCTTCTCAGGTTCTTCCGTAATCGTTTCTCCCGGTACGGTCAGTTCAAACCGGTACTTCTGTGTCACTTCCGGGTACTTTTCATGATCAGTCTCCCCTGCAAACATCTCATAAGGCCGCGCATAGATCTTATAGTTTCCGTAAAGTGCCTGATAGATTACCAGCTTTTCCCCTGTCTCAGTATGTTCTGCCACCCCTACGATCTGATAGAGGCCTCCCTTAAAATGTCTGTAAAACTGTCCGGTCCTGATCTCCCTCATGACCTTCACTTCCTTTCCTGCACTTATCCTCTACTATACCATGAATCACGTGAATTGTATAGTTAATCAATACTGTCTGCCTCCAGTTTCACCGCCTGCAAAGTTGCCGCATCCAGCCACTGCACATAAAGCTTTTGTTCTGTCACTTCTGCAATCATGCGGTTAATCTCCGCAAGAAGATCCTCTTCGCCTTTAACCACACCGGCCACAACTCCCTGTGGTTCATAAGAAAGTTCCACTTTTGTCTGTGCCAGATCATCATGCTCTTTCAAGAACACATCCGCCAGATTTTCATCCAGTGCAATGGCATCTGCTTTTCCGATCCGCACCTGGAACACACCTTCTTCCGCTGTTCCGGAAAGTTCCAGGCTGCTCTCCGGCATCTGTTCCGTCACAAGCTGTGCCTGAAGGGATCCATACTGTGCTTCAACTGTTTTATCTTTAAAATCATCCAGTGTCAGATATTTGTCACTCTGGCTCTTTCTTGCCACCAGCACCTGTTTTCCCGGTTCATAATAAGCATCGGAAAAATCCACGCTGCTCTCCCGGTCTTTCTCCGGCAGCATACCGAGCAGCACCAGATCCACTTTTTTCTCTTTCGCTGTTTTCAGACATTCCTCGAAATCCATCTCCACGAATTGAGGCTCCACCCCAAGCTCTTCTGCAAAATATTTTCCAAGTTCGATATCAGACCCTGCACAGACTTTAGTTCCATCTTCTTCCGTCAGAAATGCAAACGGTGCATAATCCGGTGAAACGCCAATGAGAAGCTTTCCGGAACTTTTAATCTCATCCAGCCTAGCTCCGTCTTTTGTCCGCACCGGCAGCTCGCTCTCCTGCGTAACCGGCTGTACATTCTCTTCTTCCACTGCTTCACTCTCTGCGGAAGCTGCCGCCGCACTCCCGCATCCTGTCATGGACATTATCATAAATCCTGCTGTCAGCAGACTTACTATTTTCTTCATCTGTCCTAATTCCTCTCCTGTCTTTTTCTGTATAACAAAAATGGCTCCGGAAAATATTTTCCGAAGCCACAGCAGGGACAGAAGGACTCGAACCCTCGACATTTGGTTTTGGAGACCAACGTTCTACCAACTGAACTATATCCCTGTGTATCACTGACACTTCGATAATATATCACAATCATCGACATGTGTCAATGATATTTTTAAACTTTTTTCAAATCTTTATCCCAACACTTCCATAGCATCACGAACCGTGGACACCCCCTCAAGCCGGATGCCAGTTATGCTCTTCATCTGGGACAGGCTGCTCTTCGGCAGGATGATCCGGTCAAAGCCCAGCCTCTTCGCCTCCTGGACACGCTGCTGTGACATACCGACCGCTCGCACTTCACCGCTTAAACCTACTTCTCCGAATACAAGTGTCTTATCCGGAATCGGCACATCCCGATAACTGGAGATAATAGCAAGCACAAGTCCCAGATCCAGCGCCGGTTCACTTAATCGGACACCTCCTGCAATATTCACATAGGCATCATAGGAGGATAACGGAAGATTCAGGCGTTTCTCCAGAACTGCCATCAGAAGGTTCAGACGATTATAATCCATGCCTGCTGCCGTTCTTCTCGGAAGGCCGAAATTCGTCCTGCACACCAGTGCCTGTACTTCCAGAAGCATGGGTCTCGTTCCTTCCATCATGCAGACAACCACAGACCCGGATGCCCCTTCCGGCTTACCGCTCAGCATATATTCTGACGGATTGGCTACTTCCCTGAGACCGGTATCCGTCATCTCAAATACTCCGATTTCATTGGTGGAACCGAAGCGATTTTTTACGCCGCGCAGAATCCTGTAGGATGCATGACGGTCTCCCTCAAAGTAAAGCACCGTATCCACCATATGTTCCAATACTCTGGGACCAGCAACCGTTCCTTCCTTGGTCACATGACCCACAATAAAAATGGCAATGTTCTGTTCTTTTGCCAGGCGCATAAGCACTCCCGTGGCCTCACGCACCTGTGAGACACTTCCGGGTGCCGAAGAAATCTCTTCCTGGAACATGGTCTGGATAGAGTCTATAATCACCACCTGCGGCCTGTTTTTCAGGACAACCGCTTCGATATCCGAAAGATTCGTCTCGCAGAGCAGCTTCAGAGAGTCGGAAAACTCTCCGATACGCACGGCACGAAGTTTGATCTGCTGCAGGGATTCCTCACCGGAAATGTACAGCACCTGCTCAAGACGATCTGCCAGATTCCGGCACACCTGCAGCAAAAGGGTCGACTTTCCGATCCCCGGGTCACCACCCACCAGTACCAGAGATCCAGGAACAATGCCGCCTCCCAGCACCTGATCAAGTTCTGCCATACCTGTGGAGATCCGATCCTGGCTGTCGGAATCAATGTGTTTTAAAGAAACCGGTTCCTTTGCCTCCGACCGTCGGCCGGAAGAAGCCATTTTCCCTCTTGAGGTACTTACTTTCGGCTCTTCCGCAAAAGTGTTCCATTCATGGCAGGCCGGACACTGTCCCAGCCATTTTGCCGATTCATATCCACACTCCTGACAGAAGAAAACGGAAGCATTCTTTTTCATGATCTGTACTCCTTCACCTGCATCTTCACTTTTCCGTTGACCACCTTCACATCCACATGATCCCCTTCATGAATCTTTCCTTCCAGAATCTCATCCGCCATAGGATCCTCCAGTTTGTTCTGAATGGCACGTTTCAACGGCCTTGCTCCGTATTTGACGTCATATCCGGTCTCTGCCAGCCATTTCGTCACAGAATTCTTAAAAGATACATCTATGGACAACTGTTCTTTACAGCGTTTTGTCAGTTCATCCAACAGAATGCCTGCAATTTTCATGATCTCATCCTTCTGGAGTGTATGGAAAACGAGCGTCTCATCAATACGGTTCAGGAACTCCGGTTTGAAGATCTGTTTTACCTCATTCATAACGCCATTTTTCATAAATTCATAATCATGCTTCGCATCCTCTGCAGATGAAAATCCAAGCTTCTTCGGTGATACAATTGCTCCTGCTCCTGCATTGGAAGTCATGATAATCACAGTATTTTTAAAATCTACTTTCCGTCCC
Source organism: Hominiventricola filiformis (assembly GCF_020686965.1). Classification (NCBI taxonomy): domain Bacteria; kingdom Bacillati; phylum Bacillota; class Clostridia; order Lachnospirales; family Lachnospiraceae; genus Hominiventricola; species Hominiventricola filiformis. The sequence continues at coordinate 187,430 of NZ_JAJEPS010000001.1, forward strand.
TGAGAGTCTGTAATATGTCCGTCATCCAGTACCTGCAGCAGAATATTGAATACATCCGGATGTGCCTTTTCTATCTCATCAAACAGAATAACCGCATAGGGATTTCTGCGTACTTTTTCACTCAGCTGTCCGCCATCATCGTGTCCCACATATCCGGGAGGCGCTCCGATAATCTTAGCCACGCTGTGCTTCTCCATGTACTCGGACATGTCAACCCGGATCATGGCGTCTTCTCTGCCAAACAACACTTCCGCCAGTGCTTTGGAAAGTTCCGTCTTACCTACTCCTGTCGGTCCGAGAAACAGGAAGGAGCCAATTGGCCGTTTCGGATCCTTTAAGCCCACCCGGCCTCTTTTTACTGCTTTTGCTACTGCCGTCACCGCTTCATCCTGACCAATCACCCGCTTATGAAGAGTCTGTTCCAGATGAAGGAGTCTTTGTGACTCTGCCTCCGCCAGCCGCTGCAACGGTATCTTCGTCCAGCGGGAAACCGTCACCGCAATCTGTGCTTCTGTCAGTACATTAGTCTTTCGCCCTCTGCGTGCCTTTCCGCCGGATGCTTCTTTTTCCAGCTGTTCCATCCGGATTCGTAACTCTTTGGCTTTCTCCAGATCGCCGTCGATCAATGCCTGATCCAGTGCCTGCTTCACTTCCGGGAGTCCATTCTTCTCCTCTGCCGCGCGGTTCTGGTCTTTGACATACTGTTCCAGCTTCAGTCCGGCTGCTGCCTCATCCATCAGGTCAATGGCTTTGTCCGGCAGAAACCGGTCATTCACATAGCGGGCCGAAAGCTTTGCAGCCGCTTCCAGCGCCTCATCCGTGATCTGTACCTGATGATGTTTCTCATAGTAGGGCCGAAGTCCCTTCAGTATCTCCACCGTCTGTTCTACTGTCGTCTCTTCCACCGTAATTGGCTGGAACCGGCGCTCCAGTGCCGCGTCCTTCTCAATATGCTTCCGGTACTCTTCCAGTGTCGTCGCACCGATGATCTGGATCTCGCCCCTTGCCATGGCCGGTTTCAGGATGTTGGACGCATCCATAGCTCCTTCTGCCCCGCCTGCGCCGATGATCGTATGCAGCTCATCAATAAACAGAAGAATCTGTCCGTCATGTCTTACTTCGTCAATCACATTTTTAATCCGCTCTTCAAATTCTCCACGGTACTTGGAACCTGCCACCATGGCAGTCAGATCAAGAATGTACAGTCTCTTACCGCGGATGGTCTCCGGCACCTTTCCGGATGCAATCCGTGCTGCCAGTCCTTCCACAATAGCAGTTTTACCAACGCCCGGTTCTCCGATCAGACACGGATTATTCTTCGTTCTGCGGCTTAAAACCTGAATCACCCGATGAATTTCTTCCTCGCGGCCGACCACCGGATCCATCTTTCCTTCCTCTGCAAGAGCTGTCAGATCCCGGCTGTACTGTTCCAGTGTCTGAGTTCCGCCGCTCTGCTGAATTTCCTCTTTGTACTCAGATGCCTTCTCGCCCATAGCGCTCACCAGCATTTTATAAAGATCCCGAAGCCGCACATTCATGGTGGTCAGAAGTCTTGATGCTACACATTCTCCGTCTTTTAACATGGCAATCAAAATGTGCTCCGTACCGGTCTCTTCCTCATGGAACCGTCTGGCTTCCACCACAGCGTCATCCAGTATCTTGCGGGCTCTCGGTGTATATCCTCTCCGTTCCTCCGTCAGGACCATTCCTTCCGGGGCTATCAGCTGATCTATCATCTCCGCCAGTCCCTTCGGTGTCACTCCGGCTCCTGCAAGAACCTGCCCTGCCGTGCTGTCCGGCTCATCCAGCAGTCCCATCAGTATATGTTCTGTTCCCGTATAGGGATGATGCATTCTTGCAGAAAAACGCTGCGCTTTTTTCAGCGCAGACTCCGCCTTGTCTGTATAAATACCCATTGGTCAGCAATCCTCCTTATTCCCCGTATTCCTCATAAATCTCATCAATCAGCTGATGTACTTCTTCTCGGGTAATATTTCTGCAGCTTCCTTTTGCAAGCGTCATCAGAAGTTCCCGTTTCATCTCTTCCATAGCCTTGATCTTATCCGCATCCACGGCAATCACCGCTCCTGTTCTCCGATCCAGCCGGATATAACCTTCCTGACGGAGCAGGGCATATGCCTTATTTACCGTATGCATATTGATACCAATCTCATCTGCCAGCTGACGTACACTGGGAAGCGCATCCCCTTCCTGCAGCTTTGATGTAGCAATTCCAATAATAATCTGATTACACAGCTGTACATAAAATGCTTCATCACTGTTAAAGTCTATTTCCAGATACATGTTGTCTCCCGTCCTTTTCATCTGTACAACTCTTTTTGTTATACAGACAGTATAACAATCTTATGCGTTTCGGTCAAGTTTTCGGTATAAAAAAGGGACTGCATCTTTTTTCGTACAGTCCCTCTTGAACATTTTCTCTATTTATCGTCATCATCGAGGTCAATGATTTCCAGTTCATCATCACTGTTTTCATCATCCTCATCTGCCTCATCTTCCGGCTCTTCAAAGTCCGTTTCGTTTTCTTCCAGATTACCTACAACCAGAGAACTGCTCTTTCTTTTCATGACTGCCGGTTCGTAGTCATCATTCTCATCCTCTTCCGGTTTTACCATCTTCTTCATATGGAAATACTGGAATGCTGCAACGTTGGCAAGGACAATCACCAGCAGCGTCATTACAAGGATCACCACAAGTCTGCGTCCCATATCACGATTGTAACGTTCTGCCTGCCATTCCAGATCATCCCGAAGTCCGTTTTCCTTGGTCTCCAGTTCAGTGATGTAATCCTGCTCTCCCTGATATGCCACGTCATCGAACAGCTGCAGGGAATTCTTGTCGTAATCAAAATTATACCAGTTCTTCTCGCCGTCCTGATTAATGCCATAGACCAGATAACGATTGGAGTCATCCTGAATATGATCCACTCCGTCTACGGTGTAATGCTTATAAGCCGGAACCGTGTATTTCTGACCCCATCCAAGATCTACATACGTATATCTGGTCGGCACATAGCCGTCTGTCTCCGGCTCAATAAAAATGACCGTATCATTGCCGCTCTGCATCTGTATAAACGGAACGATGTTTCCGGTATTCGGATTGTAGACAAAATCATCACGGAAAGTTCCATTGTCACTGTTCAGACGGATGACATAAAGATCCAGTGTATCACTCTTCAGTGCTTTGCTGCTGATGCCATTAATGTCAATTCTCGTTCCGGAAAACCCGTCAATGGCATGAGGTGTATGCACATAGAATGTACGGTTATCAATCACAAAACTTGCACGGTTGCCATCATCCTCTTCGTCTTCCTCTTCGGAATCTGTCGCAGTCTGCTCACTGCTTACGTTCTCACCGGTCAGTGCATCAATCTGCTCGCCGCTGCTCTCGATCACACAGGAGCTGATGGTTACGGTCGTATCCGCATCAGTATTTCCTTTGAATTTTACTTCAAAAGATGCGCTGTCACTTCCCGGTTTGCTGGATAACTCTACAGTTCCATTTCCGCCATTACCGGAGAAATTGTCACCGCCGCTTCCTGACATGTAAGTGAGTACATCCTTGTCATAGGATAATACCAGTTTCACGGAATCAATGGTATCATCTGCCGTAATCGTATACTGCGCAGATACCATACTGTCTTTTTTCGCTTTCAGCTGCGTGTCTCCCTCTACTGAAGGCGCCGCAAATGCCGTCATGCCAAAACACCAGAGCAGCATGAGCAGCAGACAGCCTGTCTTTCCAAAACTAAATTTTATATTTTTCATGTGAACTCTCTCTTTCCGAATATTCCAAGTTTAGTAATTATTAAGATATCTCGTCCGGGTAAGAAAGTCAACCAGTTTCACAGATTTTTCAGCTTTTATTTATTTTTCGCGAACCGCATCCTTCATGCTTTTTACAAACTCTGCCACATGGAAAGGCGCCTCTTTACCGTATTTTTCCACCAATTTGACAATTGCAGAACCAACAATGACACCATCTGATTTTTCGGCCATATTCGCTGCCTGCTCCGGGTTGGAGATACCAAAACCAATAGCAGCCGGGATGTCGGAGGCTTCTTTTACCAGCTTTACCATGGCTCCTACATCGGTAGTGATGACGTTTCGCATACCGGTAACTCCCAGCGAGGAGACGCAGTAAACAAAGCCCTCCGCTTCTTTGGCAATCATGGCAACGCGCTCATGGGAAGTAGGCGCAATGAGGGAGATGAGATCCATACCCTTCTCACGGAATGCCGGAGCAAATTCTTCTTTTTCTTCAAAGGGCACATCCGGCAGGATGAGACCATCCATCCCCACTTCCGCTGCCCGCTTTGCGAATCGCTCGATGCCATAAGAGTACACGACATTTGCATAGGTCATAAATACCATGGGAACGGTCACTTCTTTTCGAAGTTCTGCTACCATATCAAAGATTTTATCGGTGGTCACGCCGCCTTTCAAGGCACGTAAGTTTGCTCCCTGGATCACCGGTCCTTCTGCCGTCGGATCCGAAAATGGAATTCCAAGTTCCACAAGATCGGCTCCGTTATCCACCATGACTCTTACAATTTCCTTCGTTGTCCCCAGATCCGGATCTCCGCAGGTGATAAACGGGATAAATGCTTTTCCGTTCTGAAATGCTTCTTTGATTCTACTCATGGATATCCTCCCCTCTGTAACGGGCAATAGCCGCACAGTCTTTGTCTCCTCTTCCGGAAATAGTGATGACCATCACCTGGTCTTTGTCCATCTTCGGCGCCAGCTCTCTTGCATAGGCAACTGCATGGGCACTTTCAATGGCCGGAATAATCCCTTCCATTCTGCTTAAATATTCAAAGGCATCCACTGCCTGATCGTCGGTGATGGCTACGTATTCTGCTCTTCCTGTGTCATGAAGCCATGCATGCTCCGGTCCGATACCCGGATAATCAAGTCCCGCTGAAATGGAATATACCGGTGCAATCTGTCCGTATTTGTCCTGACAGAAATAGGATTTCATACCGTGGAAAATACCGAGTTTTCCGGTAGCAATCGTAGCTGCCGTCTCGAAAGTATCGATTCCCCGGCCTGCTGCCTCGCAGCCAATAAGACGCACATCTTGATCCTCAATAAAATGATAAAAAGTTCCAATCGCATTGGAGCCGCCGCCCACACAGGCCAGCACTGCATCCGGAAGTTTTCCTTCTGCTTCCAGACACTGTTCCTTGATTTCTTTGGAAATGACTGCCTGAAAATCACGGACAATGGTAGGGAAGGGATGAGGGCCCATGACAGACCCAAGCACATAATGGGTATCGGATACCCGGTTGGTCCACTCTCTCATCGTCTCGGATACCGCATCTTTTAAGGTTCCCGTTCCTGAGGATACCGGGTGTACTTTGGCACCCAGCAGCCGCATTTTATACACGTTCAGTGCCTGGCGCTCCGTGTCTTCTTTCCCCATGAACACTTCGCATTCCATGCCCATGAGGGCTGCTGCTGTGGCGGTTGCCACACCGTGCTGTCCTGCTCCGGTCTCTGCAATGACTCTGGTCTTGCCCATTTTCTTTGCCAGCAGCACCTGTCCCAGTACGTTGTTGATCTTGTGGGCGCCGGTGTGATTGAGATCCTCCCTCTTTAAATAGATCTTCGCGCCGCCCAGATCTTCCGTCATTTTCTTTGCATAGTAAAGTCTTGACGGTCTGCCTGCATAGTTATTTAAAAGATCGTTAAGCTCTGCCTGAAACTGCGGATCCTCTTTATAATGATTATAGGCTTCTTCCAGCTCAATGACTGCATTCATGAGGGTTTCGGGGATATACTGTCCGCCGTGAATTCCAAAACGTCCTCTTGGTGTATTCTTTTCCATCTTATCTGCTCCTTATGATTTCTATGATATCCCGGATTTTGCCAAAATCCTTTTCTTTCTCTGTCTCCACACCGGAACTTACATCCACTCCCCAGGGAGCAAATCGTTCCAGTGCTTCTTCTATATTTTCCGCCCGTAATCCCCCTGCCAGAAGATAGGGTCTTGCGGGAACCTGTTCTTTTAAAAGCTGCCAGTCAAAGCAGCTGCCGGTGCCGTAACCATTATCAAGAAGGATCCGGTCTGCCCCACTGCTCTGGGCCTTCTCCAGCGTTTTCGTATCGCGGATTTTAAAGGCTTTCCATATCTCGGCTTTCGGTGCCAGTATCCGAAGTTTCCGGATGTCTTCTTCGGTCTCCGCTCCATGAAGCTGTGCGATCTCAATCAGTCCTTCTTCTATATAAGAAGCGACCTCCTCCATGGGAACATTGACAAAGACGCCCACCGCCGGAATCTTATGGCTCAGCTTTTCCCGCAGCCGCTTCATCATTTCTCTGTCCACATAACGGTGACTGGGTGGATAAAAGACAAACCCTGCATAATCCGGTCGTGCAGCATTTACATAATCCACATGCTGTTCCCGGTATAATCCGCAGATCTTAATCCTGGTTCTGCTCATCTGCTGCCTCCCGGAACCGTGCCAATTCTGTCTGCTTATCTGCTGCCCTCATGAGCGCTTCTCCCACCAGTACCGCATCTGCCCCGATGGCGGAAAGGGCTCCCACATCCGATGCATCTTTCACCCCGGATTCTGCCACGAAGACAGCCTCCTCCGGAATCAGGGAACGAAGTTTTGCGGAATTGGAAAAATCTACGGTAAAATTCTTCAAGTTCCGGTTATTAACGCCGATGACTCTCGCTCCCGCCTCCACTGCCGATGCAATCTCCGCCTCGTCATGGGTCTCCACCAATGCCGTCAGCCCCAGTTTCTCGCAGATGGCCAGGTATTCCTTCAGCTTCTCTGTAGGAAGCAGTGCACAGATCAGAAGCACCGCGTCCGCTCCCATAAGTTTTGCCTCATAAATCTGATAGGGATCTACGGTAAAATCCTTCCGAATCATGGGAAGAGAAATCGTCTCCCTGATTTCCCGGAAAATATCATCGGATCCCAAAAACCACTTTGGCTCCGTAAGTACGGACACACAGTCCGCACCTGCTGCTTCATAGGCTCTGGCAATCTCTGTATAAGGGAACTCTTCCGCAATCACGCCCTTGGATGGGGATGCTTTCTTTACCTCACAGATAAAAGACATGCCTTTCTTTTTCAAAGCCTTTTCAAACCGGAAATCTCCTTTGGGAAGATGCTCCGCCTGTGTACGGATTTCTTCCGGTGAAAGTTTCTTTTTGGCCTCCTCTACCCGGTACGCTGCATAGGCAGCCAGTTCGTCTAATATCATCTTGCAGCTCCTTATTTGTTGGATTCTTTTATAAAATCTTCCAGTTTCTGTTTTGCCTGGCCGCCGTCAATGAGGGATGCGGCCAGTTCCACACCCTCCCGGAAGGTATCTGCCTTACCGCCGATGTAGAGACCTGCGCCTGCATTTAAGAGAACGGCATTTCGTTTAGCTCCCTGCTCTCCATTCAGAATGTCTCTGGTAATCTGTGCATTTTCCTGTGGAGTGCCGCCCTTCAATGCATCCCTGGTTGCAGTCTTCATACCGAAATCTTCCGGCTGAATCACATAGGTACGGTATGTACCATCCTGAAATTCACAGATGGAAGTCGGCGCACAGGCGGAAATCTCATCCAGCTTATCCTGTCCATAGACGACCATCCCTTTTTTCACGCCCAGCTGGCACAGTACTTTTGCCATAGGCTCCAGCAGTGCTTCGGAATAAACCCCCAATACCTGCAGGTTGGCGTGTCCCGGATTGGTCAGCGGTCCTAACAGATTAAAGACTGTCCGCACCCCCAGCTCTTTTCTCACCGGTCCTACGTATTTCATGGAGGTATGGTATTTCTGTGCGAAGAAGAAACAGATGCCTATTTTTTTCAAAAGCTCCACACATTTCTCCGGGGAAAGATCGATGTTGACCCCCAGTGCTTCCAGACAGTCTGCCGCACCACTTTTGGAGGATGCCGCCCGGTTGCCATGCTTTGCCACCGGGATTCCGCCTGCGGCAATGGCCAGAGAAGCAGTAGTGGAAATATTGAAGGATCCGGCACCATCTCCACCGGTTCCCACGATTTCCAGAAGGTCTCCGTCGTACTCTACCGGAAGTGCATGATCTCTCATGGCAGCCGCACATGCACTGATCTCTTCAATGGTCTCTCCTTTCGCGGACAAAGCTGCTAAAAATGCAGCGGTCTGTACCTGGGAGGTCTCTCCGTTCATAATCTCGTTTACGACTGCGTTGGCCTGTTCATAGGTCAGATTATTATGGTCAATGAGTGCTGCAGTTGCTTCTTTAATCATTTCTTTAATCCTCCGCAAAAATTTTTCAGTATTCCATATCCGTCCGGTGTCAGAATGGATTCCGGATGAAACTGGACGCCGTAGATGGGATAATCCCGATGCATGACTCCCATGATCTCGCCATCTTCGGTCTCCGCCGTGATTTTCAGTTCTTCCGGAATGGTCTCCCGAACAGCTGCCAGGGAATGATATCTGGCTGCCGGAATGGTCTTTTTCATTCCTTTAAAAATGGGACAGTCTGTATCCAGCGTCACCATGGATTGCTTGCCGTGCATGAGCTGCGACGCATAGGAGACCGTCGCGCCAAAGGCTTCACAGATGGCCTGATGACCAAGGCAGACGCCAAAGATGGGAATCTCTTTTCCCAGTTCCTTTGCCGCTTCGATGCAGATGCCTGCGTCCTTTGGAAATCCGGGACCCGGTGATAAAATGATACGCTCCGGCTTTAACGCCCGGATCTCATCTATCGTCATCTGATCATTTCTTACCACTTTGATATCCGGGTTAATGGAACCGATGAGCTGATACAGGTTATAGGAAAAGCTGTCGTAATTATCAATGAGTAAAATCATAAGTCCATGTCCTCCTGTGCCATCTCCAATGCTCTTCTCACGGCTTTTGCCTTGTTGATACACTCTTCATACTCTTTTTCCGAAACACTGTCCGCCACGATGCCGGCTCCGCTTCGCACGAAAACTTTTCCATTTTTCTTATAAGCCAGCCGGATGGCGATGCAGGTGTCCAGGTTTCCGGTGAAATCAATGTATCCCACGGCTCCCCCATAGATACCTCTCTTATTGTCTTCCAGTTCATTGATGATCTCACATGCCCGGATCTTCGGTGCCCCGGAAAGGGTCCCTGCAGGAAGGATGGCGTCCACGGCATCTGCTGCATCCAGGTCTTCCCGGATGGTGCCTGCCACTGTGGAACCAATATGCATGACATGGGAGAATCGTTCCATACTCATATATTTTTCTACTTTGACAGAACCAAACTCACTGATCTTTCCGATGTCATTTCTTCCCAGATCCACCAGCATATTGTGCTCTGCCCGCTCTTTTTCATCTGTCAGCAGCTCTTCTTCCAGTTTTTGATCTTCCTCCTCGGTGGCTCCTCTCGGCCGGGTGCCCGCCAACGGAAAGGTATGAAGAGTCCGGTTCTCCAGCTTCACCAGTGTCTCCGGGGAAGCTCCGGCAATTTCCATATCGTCACTGGAGAAATAAAACATATAGGGGGAAGGATTCAGCGTTCTTAAGACCCGGTATGTATTGAGAAGGCTTCCTTCATAGTCTGCTTCCAGCCGGTTTGACAGTACCACCTGAAAAATATCCCCCTCACGGATGTAGTGCTTGGCTTTCTCCACCATGCTGCAATACCGCTCTTTGTCGAACAGTGCCCGGAAATCGGAAGTGCAGCGGCCCGGTTCCAGAGGAGCCATCTCCCCATCGGAGAGAAGCCGTCTCATGGTCTCCAGTTCCACCTCTGCCTTGTGATACTCTGTCTCCAGATTCTCGCAGCGGATGTTGACAATGAGGATCACTTTCTGCCGGAAGTGATCAAAGGCAATGACCTTGTCGAACAGCATCAGATCCACGTCTTTAAACCCTTCTTCATCCTTCGCAGTAAGCTTCAGCGCCGATTCTGCATATTTCATGTAATCGTAGGAGAAATATCCTACCAGTCCGCCGGTGAAGGTCGGCAACCCCTCAATCCTTGGACTTTTATTTTCTTTTACAATCTGCCGGATGTACTCGCCGGGATGCTTTGCCTCAAACACCATGGACGTTCCATTTTTAACAGTCAGCCTTCCATCCGTACAGGTTAGCTCCAGCTTCGGGTCATATCCAAGAAATGTGTAGCGTCCCCACTTTTGATTGTCCTCAATGGATTCCAGCATATAGCAGTGTCTGCTGACCCGTTTCAGTTTTCGTAATACTTCAATGGGAGTATAAAGATCCGAGTACAGCTCCGTGCTGACCGGAATACATTTGTAAAGGCCTTGCACTGCCAATACGGAAGCTTCCTGAAAATTCGGTCTGACATTCATGGTGTTCTCCTTTCACACAACAAAAAAGTCCCTGACAGATCTCTGGTAAAATCTGTCAAGGACGAGTCATCTACATTTCCCGCGGTGCCACCTTGCTTTGCGGATCTTAAAAAATCTCCGCACCCTTACGGAATACCAACATATTCCCGGCAACTGACGTATGCCCTCACGTCGCAGAATACTCGGAAATCCATTCCTTTCCCTGCGCCCTCGGCGGTCCATTTGATTATGTGGGTTCGGTCCGGCTCTCAGCTTCCCGGGCTCTCTGTGCGTCCATCATCACCGTTATCTCCGCTTCATCGGTTTAAAGTGATACTTGATTCAATTGATTTTCTACATGTTAGCAAATCTGATGCTTACTGTCAAGAGAAATTGATTCATTTCATAGTCTCTTAGTATGAAAAAAGTGCAGTCATTTCTGACTGCACTTGAAAAAATATATTTAGATTGCTCTCGTCGCATGAGCCAGCCACTCCTGCTCTTCCTTCGGAAGATGGGGCGCGATTGCCTCATATATGGTGTGATGATATTCATTGAGCCATGTGCGCTCCTGTTCGGTCATCCGGGCAGGATCCACTGCATCCAGATCCCACGGAATCAGGGTCAGGATCTCGAACTCCAGGAACTGACCGTACTCATTCTTCGGTCCTTCCACACAGAGAAGTTCATTTTCCAGACGGATACCGTACTTTCCTTCCAGATAAATACCCGGTTCGTCGGTAGTTACCATACCCGGCTCCAGTTCTGCCGCATTGGCTCCCTCCGGAAGTTTCCAGCGGAATGTGTTAGGTCCTTCATGAACGTTGAGCAAATATCCGACGCCATGACCGGTGCCATGCTTATAATCCATCCCAATCTGCCACAGCGGTGTCCGGCAGATCACATCCAGATTATAACCAGAGCATCCTTTCAGAAATCTGGCATGGGACAGATTCAGATTACCTCTTAACACTGCCGTATACATCTTCTTCTGCTCATCCGTCAGCGGTCCCATGGCAAAGGTACGGGTGGTATCGGTGGTGCCATCCAGATAATGTCCGCCTGCATCCACCAGGAAGAAGCTCTCCGGCTTCAGCTCCACATCGGATTCCTCTGTCGCAGAATAGTGAACGATTGCCCCATGCTCACCGTATCCACAGATCGGTGAGAAGCTTAATTCCACCAGATCTTTCTGCTCACTTCTTAAAGCGGCCAGATGTTCAGCTGCGGAGATCTCTGTGATCTTCTCCTTGCCAACTTTCGTCTTCAGCCAATACATGAAACGTGTAAATGCCACGCCTTCCTTTAAATGGGACTGATGAAGATTCTTCTGCTCCGTCTCATTTTTCACAGCCTTCATAAGCTCCGTCGGATTCGGACAGTTCAGCACTTCTGCTTCCTCCGGAATGCTGGTGAGCAGACGGTAGTTCACAGTTCCCTGATCCAACAGTACTTTACTGCAGGCCGGAACTTTTTTGAGATCCCCATAGATCTCATCGTATCCTTTGATGGCAATACCAAAGTCTGTCACATAATTTCTGATTTTCTCGGTAATGACGGACGGACGCACATACCAGGTGCATTCTTTCTTCGTCACGGTCAGGAAGGATAATACAACCGGAACGCAGGGAATGTCCCCGCCGCGGATGTTGAGAAGCCATGCAATATCACACAGGGAAGCCAGCACGTGAAGGTCAGCGCCTTTTTCTTCCATGGCTTTCCGTACACGGGCCAGTTTCTTATCAGTAGTCTCTCCGCTCCATTTTTCTTCCAGCACAAAGAGATCTGCATCCAGTACTTCCGGGCGGTCCGCCCAGATCTCCCCGATCAGATCTTCTTCTGTGAAAAGAGAAGCTCCATTTTCTTCTGCTGCCTTTGCAAATGCCAAGGCACGGGATGCACCCATGACTCTTCCGTCAAATCCCAGCTTCTCGCCTTTTTCCAGGTGTTCCTGTATATATTCTTCTACGGTCGGCACGCCCGGCTCTCCCATACGGAACAGGCGGATCCCCGTCCCCTGAAGCTGTGCCTCTGCCTGCAGGAAATACCGTCCGTCAGTCCACAGCCCCGCATCATCCTGTGCAATCACTGCCGTACCGGCAGATCCGGTAAAACCGGTAATAAAGGCTCTTGCCCGGAAATGCTCACTGACATACTCCGACTCATGGCAGTCTGTGGACGGCACCACATACATTGCCACGCCGGATGCTTTCATTTTCTCTCTTAATGCCTGTACACGCTCTTTGACCGTCATATGCTTTACCTCTCCCAGTCCGCTTTCTGGAATGCCTTATATCCTTTGTATGCCTCATAAATATCTGCTTTGCTGGAGATCTCCCACGGACTGTGCATGCTCAGAAGAGCCACGCCGCTGTCAATGACATCCATACCGTAGTTGGCAGTAATATAGGCGATAGTTCCTCCGCCGCCCTGATCCACTTTTCCAAGCTCCGCAGTCTGCCAGCAGACATTACTGTCGTCCATCACTTTCCGCAGTTCGCCGATATATTCTGCGCAGGCATCGTTGGAACCGGATTTTCCTCTGGAACCAGTATATTTGTTGAATACCATACCTCTTCCCAGATAAGCGATATTTTTCTTTTCAAATGCAGACGCATAGTTCGGATCAAATGCCGCACTTACATCAGAAGACAGCATATGAGAATGCTGCAGACACCTTCTCAGTGCCAGATCGGAATACTGTCCGGTCAGATTCAGTACCTCTGCCACTACATTTTCAAAATAACGGGACTGCATACCGGTCGCTCCCATGCTGCCGATCTCTTCTTTATCAGTCAGAAGACATACAGCCGTATGAGTTGGATGATCTGCCTCCAGCTGTGCCAGGAGAGACGTGAACGCACAGATTCTGTCGTCCTGTCCGTATCCGAGGATCATACTGCGATCCAGTCCAAAATCTCTGGCCGGACCTGCCGGAACTGCTTCCAGCTCTGCAGAGAGAAAATCCTCTTCTTCCATGCCGTATTCTTTCTTCAGATACTCCAACAGCGTCTTTTTGATAAGTTCTTTCTTCTCCTCATCTTTTTCTTCCGGATCTTTCCACGGACGGCTTCCGACGATGATGTTAAGGTTCTCGCCTTCTACCACAACAGCCGCTTTCTTCTGCATCTGCTCACCGGACAGATGAATCAGAAGATCAGAAATTCCAAGAACCGGATCTTCTGCCTTCTCGCCAATGGCAAGTTCAATGACAGTTCCGTCTTTCTTTACCACTACACCATGGAGTGCCAGCGGAATGGATGCCCACTGATATTTCTTGATGCCACCATAGTAATGGGTATCCAGAAGTGCCATCTCTCCATCCTCGTATAACGGATTCTGTTTCAGATCCAGACGCGGGGAATCAATATGGGCGCCCAGAATATTCATACCTTTCTCCATTGGCTCTGTACCGATCTCGAAAAGTACCACCAGTTTTTTCTTGTGTACAGCATATATTTTGTCTCCGGCCTTCAGCTGCCTGCCAGATGCAACTGCTTCCTCCAGAGAAATATAGCCGTGTTCCTTTGCCATTTCTACCGTCAGCTGCGCACACTCACGCTCCGTCTTTCCTTCGGAGATAAATCTGCGATACTGCTCTGTTACCTGTTCTAATTCTTTCATGGCATTTTCATCGTAGGTATTCCATGCGTTTTTGCGTTCCATAACTTCTCCTTACAGATCTTCCAGATTTTCTTTTAATTTATCCATAAAGCCTTTTTTCTTCGGCTTTGCTCCGCTCTCGGTTTTCTGATTCAGCGTATTTCCGTTCTCACGGTCATATTCTTTCAGAGCCTCTTTTGCCCCATGGCTTAAGGTAGTCGGGACTTCTACAACCAGTGTTACATAGTGATCACCGCGGACATTTTTGTTTCGGAGAGAAGGCATACCTTTTCCACGAAGACGTACTCTCGTATCCGTCTGAGTTCCCGGTTTCACATCATATTCAACTTCGCCGTCCACTGTCTTGATACGGATCGTTCCTCCCAATGCTGCAACCGGGAAACTGATCGGTACTGTGGAGAAGATATCAATATCCTGTCTCTGGAAAATCGGATGTCTGGATACAACCACTTCTACCAACAGGTCTCCCCGCGGACCGCCGTTGGTACCAGGCTCTCCCTTTCCTCTGATACGGATACTCTGTCCATTGTCGATACCTGCCGGGATCGTGACAGCAATCTTCTTCTTGCTTGCCGTATAACCGGTTCCGTAGCAGTTCGGGCACTTGTCTTTGATAATCTTACCGGTTCCGTTACAGTCCGGACACGGACGTACATTCTGCACCATGCCAAAGAGAGACTGCTGAGTATAAACCACCTGGCCCTTTCCTCCGCATTTCGGGCAAGTCTGCGGTGTAGTACCCGGTTTTGCTCCGGTACCATGACAGGTCTCACACTCATCTTTTAAGGTAAGCTCCAGTTCTTTATCACAACCTGTAACAGACTCTTCAAACGTAATTCTTACACTTGCCCGTAAGTCCGCACCTCTCATGGGACCATTGCTGTTTCTTCTGCTTCTTCCGCCACCGAAAATATCACCAAAAATGTCACCGAAAATATCACCCATGTCAGCGCCATTAAAATCAAAGCCGCCAAAACCACCAGCTCCGCCGCCTCCCTGCTCAAAGGCTGCGTGTCCAAATTGATCGTACTTTCTTCTCTTGTCTGCATCACTTAATACGGCATATGCCTCGGAAGCCTCTTTGAATTTCTGCTCTGCTTCTTTATCTCCCGGATTCATATCCGGATGATATTTCTTTGCCAGTTTTCGATATGCACTCTTGATGGCTGCGTCATCCGCATTCCGGTCTACGCCAAGAACCTCATAATAATCTCTCTTCGTCTCTGCCATAACTTTTCCCTTTCGAATTGCTGTGAGCTGAAATTCATCTGCACACGCAAAAAACAGTGGGGAGTTTATCGCTCCCCCACTGCTTTATTTTTATTTTCATCCTGTTCCGGATTAAACCTCGCGGTAATCTCCGTCTACCACGTCATCTGCCGGACCGGAAGTACTCTGTCCTGCGCCGCCCATATCCGGACCTGCGCCCTGCTGACCTGCACCCTGTGCACCTGCACCCTGTGCACCTGCAGTCTGCTCATACATCTTCTGGAACAGTTTCTGTGCTGCATTCATCAGATCCTCTTTACCGGATTTCAGTGCATCGATGTCTGCATCAGAAATATCAGTCTGGTTAGCAGTTCTGTCTACAACTGCTTTCAGAGAATCAATCTTCGCCTGAACAGCTGCTTTCTCAGAAGCGTCGATCTTGTCTCCGGCTTCCTCCATTGCCTTCTCGGTCTGGAATACCATTGCATCTGCATCGTTTCTTGCATCAATGGCCTCTTTCCGTTTCTTATCCTGTGCCTCGAACTCAGCAGCTTCTTTGACTGCCTTATCGATATCGGAATCAGACATGTTGGAACCGGCGGTAATGGTGATGTGCTGCTCTTTTCCGGTACCCAGATCCTTAGCGGATACATTTACGATACCGTTTGCATCAATATCAAAGGTAACCTCGATCTGCGGAACTCCACGTCTTGCAGGCGGGATTCCATCCAGGCGGAACTGGCCGAGGGATTTGTTGTCTTTCGCGAACTGTCTCTCACCCTGTACTACGTTGATGTCTACAGCGGTCTGGTTATCAGCTGCGGTGGAGAAGATCTGGCTCTTCTTGGTCGGGATCGTGGTATTTCTCTCGATCAGACGGGTTGCGATACCTCCCATGGTCTCGATGGACAGAGACAGCGGAGTAACATCCAGAAGAAGGATATCACCGGCACCTGCATCTCCTGCAAGTTTACCACCCTGAATGGAAGCACCGATTGCCACACACTCATCCGGGTTCAGAGATTTGCTCGGCTCATGTCCGGTTAACTGTTTTACTTTATCCTGTACTGCCGGGATACGTGTGGAACCACCTACCAGCAGAACTTTACCAAGTTCAGACGGGCTGATACCTGCATCGCGGAGAGCTGCCTGTACCGGGTTAGCAGTACGCTCTACCAGATCGTGAGTCAGCTCATCAAATTTTGCTCTGGTCAGGTTCATATCAAAGTGAAGCGGACCGTCTGCGTTCATGCTGATGAACGGAAGGTTGATGTTGGTTGTTGTGGAAGCGGACAACTCTTTCTTAGCCTTCTCAGCTGCTTCTTTCAGTCTCTGCAGTGCCATCTTGTCGTTGCCAAGATCTACACCGTACTGTTTCTTGAATTCAGAGATCATATAATCTGTGATCTTCTGGTCGAAGTCATCACCACCCAGATGGTTGTCACCTGCGGTAGCCAGAACCTCGATAACGCCGTCACCGATCTCGATGATGGAAACATCGAAGGTACCGCCGCCAAGGTCGTATACCATGATCTTCTGCTCTTTCTCATTATCAAGGCCGTATGCCAGTGCTGCAGCGGTCGGCTCATTGATGATACGTTTTACATCCAGTCCTGCGATCTTACCTGCATCTTTGGTTGCCTGTCTCTGTGCGTCATTGAAGTATGCCGGAACAGTGATAACTGCCTCGGTTACTTTCTCGCCCAGATAGTTCTCTGCATCTGCTTTCAACTTCTGCAGGATCATAGCGGAAATCTCCTGCGGAGAATATTTCTTTCCTTCGATGTCTACTTTATAATCAGTTCCCATATGTCTCTTGATGGAAGAGATGGTTTTCTCGGAGTTAGTAACTGCCTGACGTTTTGCCGGCTCTCCTACCAGACGCTCACCAGTCTTTGTAAATGCTACGATAGACGGTGTTGTTCTTGCTCCTTCTGTATTTGCAACAACCGTAGGTTTTCCACCTTCCATTACGGCTACACAAGAGTTCGTTGTTCCTAAGTCAATACCAATAATCTTGCTCATTTCTTTTTCCTCCTGAAAAATATATCTCTGAAAAATAGTTAATTGACAACTTTTACCATGCTGTGACGAAGCACTGCATCCTTATATTTGTAACCCTTCTGGAATTCCTCAGATACTGTATTTTCTCCAAGTTCCTCATCCTCCGCATGCATCACTGCATTATGGAAATTCGGATCAAATTCCTGACCCACCGCTTCGATGGGGGTTACGCCCAAATCTGTAAGAACCGTGATCAGCTGTTTATAAATCATTTCCATTCCGCTGGCTACCGGTCCGTCTTTCTGATCTTCCGGAATACTCTTCAAGCCTCGCTCAAAGTTATCTACTACCGGAAGCAGTTTCTCGATCACATCTCTTGCTCCCACCATGTACATCTGGGATTTCTCCTTTTCTGTACGGTTTCTGAAGTTTTCAAACTCCGCAAGCTGACGTTTTACTTTATCGGTCAGTTCTGCGATCTGCTCATCTTTCTTGTCTTTTTTCTCTTTCTTCTTTCCGAAGAATCCTTTTTTGTCAGGTTCCGCATCGGCTTTTGTTTCTTCTGTCTCGGCCGTCTCAGTGGCTTCTGCTTCAGCAGTATCTTCTGCTTTTACTTCTTCCTCCTGAATCTCCGGTTCCTGTTCCATTGTCTTGTTTTCTTCCACCGTTGTTCCGCCTTTCTATTTATGAAAAACATCATCCAGCTGATCCATCATGGCTTTCAGCTTACCCATAACGTTCTCGTAATCCATTCTCTTGGGACCAATGATTCCAATGGTACCCTGAAGTCCTTCGCCCAGTTCGTAGGTTGCAGTGACAACACTGCAGTCCTTCATGGATTTTACCGGTGTCTCATTACCGATATATACCTGAATTCCTTTTTCGTCTTTGTTCAGTGTGTCTGTAACCAGATCTACCAGGTTCTGCTTCTCCTCCAGTGTCTGTATCAGTTCACTGGCCTTTCCGTTCTCACTTAATTCCGGATAACGGAAAATGTTTGTGGCCCCGCCGGTGTAGATCTCCATTCCCTCATCGGAATGAATCGCTTCGGCGACTGCATCCACCACATCACTGACGATGTTGCTGTGAATACCGGCCTGTTCTTTCATGCTGGAAATCATCTGAAGATTGATTTCCTGAATGGTCTTTCCATTCAGCATGGTATTCAGCAGGATATTAAGCTTCAGAATACTTTCATCACTCAGTTCCTCACAGACCGGTAAGAGTTTGTTGCGGATCACATTTCCTTCCGCTACAATCACCGCCAGGATCTGATTGGCATCCACACGGGACAACTGAATGAATTTCAGTTTGTTCTGATGATACTGTGGAGTGGAAACCATCGTGGCATAATTGGTATCATTTGCCAGAATCTTTACCACCTGCTTCAGCACACTTTCCAGCCGGTCGGTACGCTGAACCATCAGTTCCTGAAGTTCCGTCACTTCCCGGTCTTTTTCCTGCATCAGGTAATCCACATACAGCCGGTATCCTTTATCGGAAGGAATTCTTCCGGCGGAAGTGTGGGGTTGAATGATGTAACCCATCTCTTCCAGATCCGACATTTCATTGCGGATGGTAGCAGAGGAAAGCTTCAGGTCCGGATCCTTCGATATGGTTCTCGATCCTACCGGTTCTCCGGTCTCCATGTAATTCTGGATAATTACTTTTAAAATCTTTTTCTTTCTTTCATCCAGTTCCATGGTACTCTCTCCTTTCTTCTGCCTGTTAGCACTCAACATTTAAGAGTGCTAACATTTCCTGTAACTTAAGATAGCACCACCTATAGTGCTTTGTCAAGTGTATTTTCTATTTTTTTGTGGAGATTTTGTGAACACGAAAAAACCATGTAGAAAACTGAATCATCCACATGGTTTCCGTATTTATTCTTCTGTACTTTCTTCTGCTGTTTCTTCCTCTGTGTCCTCACCAGACTGTCCGTCTTCGGATCGTGTCTTCAGAAAGGTATATTCTCTCTGCGCATCTCCATCATCCGGATAGCTTTCCAGATAGGTTTCCATTTTCTGAAGAGCAGTTGTAAAATCCCCTTTATATTCATACACTGCGATCTCCGATGCCAGCAGTTTCTGCAGGCATCCGCCATTTCCCATGGAAATACCGGCTTCCAGTGTTGATGCAGCTCCATCGTAATCCTGATTATCAAGCTGCCAGGAGGCTACTTTTTCATAGGCATCCTGATGTTTCACATTCCCGCTGTTCAGATAATTCTGATAAAGGGTTATGGCATATTCCGGATTCCCCATCTCATTGTAAAGCTGCGCCTGCCAGTAGATTCCTTCCGTATTTCCCTCTTTTACTGCGGTTTCCAAATAGGACTTTGCATTGGTATAATCTTCCATATAATAAGAGAGTCTTCCCAGCATAATTTTATCTTTCTTCGAAGTCATCCCCATGGCACTGGCGAAATCCGCATTGGCAGCTTCCCTGTTCTCTGCTGCCCGATAGAGCAGTCCTCTGGTCAGATACATTTCCTGGCTTTTCTTTACATCCAGAACTGCACTGCAGACAGTGATGGCATCCTCCGTATTTCCTTCTGCATACAGTGCCGATGCTTTATAGGCTGCAATGTCCATCTCCAGGTTTCCCACATACATATCGGAAAGTCCCAATGCTTCATCATAGGAAGCAACTGCCGCTTCATAGTCTCCTTCTTTTGCCTGTTCCATACCCTGGGAGCGAAGCGTCATCTGCTGCTCCTGTACAGCCTTGCTGTTTCCACAGCCCGCCATCAGAATCATGCAGAACATGGCAGCCATAACTGCAGTTATTCGATGCTTTCTCATAGGTTTTCCTCCTTCTCCCAGAATTTCCGATTCATGGTGCATGCCAGAATCACTTTTTCCGGAAGCCGCTCATATTGCTGTCCCAGCTTATAACCCAGAAGCTTCCCGGCACTCTGTGTCATCACCTGAATCATCAGCCATGGTTTTCCGATCCTGATACAATAGGAAAGACTTTTCTTTACAAGACGGATTCCCTCAGATTCTGACCGAATACCGCCAAAAATCTCCGGATGCATGGTCTGGGATACCGCCAGATCAAAATTCCGGTGGAACTGTTCCAGGGCACTGTAATTATGAGAATGCACCACCTGCGCATCTGCGCAGTAAGCGATCTTTCCGCCTTTTTTCACAATAGTTCCCGCATAGATCATATCCTCATTAAAAATGGTCCTTTTCACAAATCCACCCAGTTCCAGATATTTGTCCCGCCTCCATGCCGCACACACATTGGAACAGAAAAAGGTCTTGATTCCAAGTATCGGAAGATCTTCTTTTCCCTTGATTCTGCTCTCCTCCGGATAGTTAAAACTTCTTGTATATTTTTCCACTTCCCTGCAGTTCTCTTTTGGCAGCTGTCTTGCATAGGCAGCCCAGACTTCCGGATCATCAAAAGCCTTCAGAAGTGTCCCTGCCATATGTTCATCCGCCGGAATGGCATCCTGCGTCATGCAGATCACTACATCTGCGTCTGACATGCGGATTCCCTGGTCTCTGGTTCCGCCATGGTCAAACTCCGCCCTGGTCACATGATGTACTTCCGCTTTCGGATGGTCTTTCAGAATCTCTGCCGGAAAACAGGCCTCCTCCGTATTCATCAGTATGATTCTGTTTACCGGATAGTCCTGCGCTTCCAGAAGGGAGAGCAGCTGTTCCAGCTCTTTGCCCGGATGATATACCGGGATCAGTACGTCTGCCGTTCTTTTCATTTACCTGTCTCTTTCTTACTTTCTTTCTGATAAAAAAAGCGAGGAAGTATTTTCTTCCTCGCCTGATGTCTGAAATCAATATCCGGTCTCTGTTGTAATCTGGCTGGAGATTGCTTTTACTTCATCTGACGGCTGATAATCCGTTGTACCGAACAGATACTCATGAAGCTGTTTTACATTTTCTTCCAGATTTACCGGAATTACACAGGAGCCTTTGCCCTTTACAGTAGCAGCCGCCTTGTCAAACGGGAAACCGGTGGTATCCACGATATCGTAGGTCAGAAGCTGCGGAGCCATTGCAAGAAGCTCATCGTTGGTATAATTGGTAGCTGCCAGCGGGAATACAGCATCGATAATATCATTTACCTGGCTGATATCCATGGTCTTTGCCTTGCTGACAATCTGCATGATTACTTCTCGCTGACGCTCAGTACGCTTGAAGTCATCACCTGCAGTATAACGGATACGGCAGTAGGAAGTTGCCTGTACACCGTCCAGTGTCTGAAGTCCGGTCTTTGTCAACGGAGTAGTCTTCACGCCGGTAACCTCGGATGTCTCTACAATGTAGTTATTCAGATGCTCAATCTCAGCATCATCAACGTCAATGTCAATGCCGCCCAGGAGATCAATTGCCTTGGTCATTGCCGCAAAGTCCACACTGATATAATACTGGATATCCAGATCCAGGTTCTTATTCAGCATGCTCATGGCCTGCTGCGGACCACCTGCGGAATATGCACCATTACACTTGTTGAACTTTCCATTCGTCAAATCAAGATAGGTATCACGGTATACACTGACCAGTTTTACTTCTTTGGTATCATTATTGATACTTGCAATAATGACGGTGTCACTTCTGTTTCCGCTTCCCAGCTGTCCTGCCTGACGGGTATCGAGGCCGAAAAGTGCCACCGTTGTATATCCCTTCATGGACTCCAGGGTAGATTCCTGAATTGTGTCATTCACTTCTACTTTTTCCGGGTCTACCTTCGGCTTCTGGAGCTTATCCAGCTTGCTTACTACCCAGAATCCAAGCACCAGAATCAGAATTACCGCGATCTCGATACCGAAGATCATCATGCGCTTTTTCTTTCTGGCCGCTTTTTTCTTAGCTCCCCCTCTGCTTCCTTTCGCTGACGCGGTCTTCGCAGAAGATGTCTTATGAGCCGTAGCTTTTTTCGAAGTCGTCTTTTTCATCGTTTCTTTTGCCATAGTTCATCCTTTCTACGCCTGTTAATAAGCATTCTTATTTACAAAGCCCTTGAAGAACGTAAGAAACAGAATTTTAAAATCCAGTCCCATAGTCCAGTTCTCAATGTAATACAGGTCGTATTCAATACGCTTTTTAATAGATGTATCCCCGCGGAAACCATTCACCTGCGCCCATCCGGTGAGTCCTGGGCGAACCTGATGTTTGATCATATAACGAGGAATCTCTTCACGGAATTTTTCCACGAAGAAGGGCCGTTCCGGTCTTGGACCTACAAGGCTCATGTCACCTTTCAGAATGTTGAACAGCTGCGGAAGCTCATCGATGCTGGTCCTCCGGATTACTTTGCCCACTGCTGTTACGCGGGGGTCATTTCGCACGGTCCAGGCTTTCTTTTCGCTTTTCTCAGACTGCACTTCCATAGATCGGAACTTATACATCTGAAATGTCTGGTTATGGAGTCCTACTCGCTCCTGTTTATATATCAACGGTCCTTTGGATGTTGTCTTTACCAAAATGGCCGTAACCAGCATCACTGGTGAAAAAAGGATAATGGCAACAACTGCGCCCACAATATCCACTGTCCGCTTGCAGACCATGTTAAACGTATTGGTCAGCGGCACATGTCTGATATTCACTACCGGAAGCCCCAGAAGATCTTCTGTATAGGGTCTCGTCGGTATAATATCATTATAGTCCGGAACGAATTTTGTATGCACGCCGGACTTCTCGCAGATCGCAACGATCCGCTTCAATTTATAGTATTCCCGGAGAGCAAGCGTAATCGCAATCTCATCCAGGCGGTTATTCTCCAGAATCTGTTCCAGTTCTTCCGTTGTTCCGAGGACCGGCACATTTTTGTAAGTATATCCCGTCTCTTTGTTATCATCCAGAATTCCGCACACACGGTATCCCCACTGAGGATTCGCATAGATACGGTCGATGAATGCCTCTGCTGCACTGCTGTATCCTACAAAAATAATGTGGCGCAGGTTAAATCCGCTCTTTCGTATCTTTCTGAGACAGATACGAATCAGATTACGGACAAGAATCTCCATCACAATGTTGACTACACAGAAGTAGAACAGCATGGTTCTGGAATATTCATATGCATAACCGTTATATTCCCTCAACAGGAAAAATACAGCCATGACAATCAGCAGTCCAAATGCATTGGCCTTGACAATATTACCAATCTCAAGCCTGCGGCCCTGTACTCTCTTTGCCGTATACATGTTAAATGCCAGATACAGCATCAGATACAACGGTACAATTCCAGCCAGAGCCACCATATAAAGGACAAACCCAAGTCCAGGTGGATCACGCAGAATTACAAACTTATAGACCCAGGCCAGAAAATATGATACGCAAATGACGGCGGCATCTATTACAACATGAATCCGATTAAAATACCGTTGGTTATCCTTAATCAAATTTTCTCACCTATAATTCCCCCTTCGCTGCATCCTGTCAGGAACATCCTGTCTATTTTCCAAGCCGCAACAGATTTCGCAGTAATTCCAGCTCAATTGCCAGACAGCGAATCACATGCTGCTTTCCAAAAGATGTTCTTCTGTCCGGATTCGATCTGCACAGCTGAATTCCTCTTACGAGGCCTTCCCTGTAATCCCTGCCCAGACCTTTCTTCACGAAAAAAAGATACTTTATCAGAAAACCCGCCAATAACAGCGGTGAATTCACTATAATCTGAATCAGCGGCATATTTTTGTAAATCAGGTAAAGATTGTTGCCCGCTGAGTGCACCACTTTAAAATGATTGTAGCGGGAACCGCTGGTGCCGCTTCCCACATGGTAAACCTTTGCTTCCGGTTCATACCAGTGATAATATCCCGCCAGTTTTGCCCGGTAGGACAAATCCATATCTTCCAGATAGGCAAAATGGGCTTCATCAAATCCACCCAGTCTTTCTGTCAGGCTCTTCCGGTATATTGCCGCTCCTGCACAGGAAGAAAAAATCTTCTGTCCACTACGGTAATTCTCCACCGGACGTCCCTTGCCTCTGGCCATTCCCCAGCCAAGGACGCAGTAAAAATCTCCCGCATCATCCATTTTGCTGTGATCATGGTACTGTATCATACATGCCTGACAGGAAAAACGCTTTCTGTCCTTCTTGATAGACGCAAGAAGCCGAAGTGCAAAATCCGGCTTGATCTCCGTGTCATTATTCAGAAGAATCACATATTCACTCTCGGCATACCGAAAACCTTCATTCACTGCCCGGCAGAAGCCATAATTCTTTTCCAGGCAGATCAGGCGGCAGGCAGGAAACTCTGTTCTGATATATTCCTGGCTCCCGTCAGTGGAACCGTTATCCACTATTAAAACCTCGGCCGATACTCCTTCCTGTTTTTCCACAGAACGAAGACATGCGCCAAGGTAGGCAATTCCATTATAATTCGGGATTACAATCGTTACATCCGGCATATCCTATCCTCTTTTTTCAGTGATTATTCCCGGATTCGAAAATCCGTATCATCCAAAGAAAGATTACAGTTGTAAAAGGCATCCGGTACTTCCAGAAGCTCTTTCCATTTTTTCATAAACTGTGCTGCCGGTCTTACTGCCAGTTTTCTCCCTCTTCGATGATCCTGAAGAATCAAGGCGATACCAGGCTCATAGATATTACTGTAACCCAGTTGTTCGAGTTTCAGACACAGATCCACATCTTTCATCCGGTCCTCTACGTCTTCTGAAAAGCCTCCGGCTTTCAGGAACAGTTCCCGCTTTACCATCATGGCTTTTCCGCTGACTGCGTGATAATTCTGCTGCAGAATCACTTTATGCAGATATCCGCTGTGTCCTGCTTTCAGTCCCTGGAACACATCTCCCACCATGCCGTGGAGTCCCAGAACTTTTGCACCATAACAAAGTCTGTGGCTGCTGTCGTAGACACGTCCGCCGACTGCTCCGGCTTCCGGTCTCTGCGCATTTCCAAGAAACAGCTCCATATATCCTCTGGTGATCCGTCCGGTTTTCCCGTCCAGAAAGAGGAGATAATCGCTGTCAAGTTTTTCCGCCAGACTGGTAAATGTTACAAATTTATTACACGCACTAGTACAATATACTACTTTTATTAAAGTTTGTCTATGTTCTTTTATAAAATTCAGAATTAATTTATTTTTTTTGGGGGCATCCAGAAGGATTAGGATTTCAACATTTCTATAACTTTCCACCCTGGAAAGCGCCCTCGCAAAACGCCCCATTGACGACATGTCCGGTGGGTCAAGAACGACAATGCTGACTTTGGGATCTCCTTTTACGGGATATTTAATCCGGTAAAATCCCGGATTATCCATACATTCAATGCGGGCATCCGTACCGGTTCTTTCAAAATGTTCTTCCAGCGCTTTTCTGCCTGCCTCATAGGCATAACTTTTACTGTCCGGATTACCTGCCGTAGATGCCTGATGGCATCTCCAGTGATAAAGCACCTGCGGAATATGTCCGATCTCACCTGCCAGCTCACTGCAGCGCAGAATAAAGTCATAATCCTGCGCGCCGTCAAATGATTCCCGGTATCTTCCGGCTTTCTCAAGAAGCTTCTTTCCGACCACAAGGAAATGACAGATATAGTTGTTGCTTCTTAAAAGATCCAGGCTGAAATCCGGTTTGTAATGAGGATGAAAATAAGTCTTCGAGTCAAACGTCACCTTATCTTCATCTGTGTAAAGCATATCCGCATCCCGATGGTTCTGAAGAAAACGTACGATCTCAAACAGGGCATGTTTTTCCAGAAAATCATCATGATCCAGAAGTGCCACATAATCACCTGATGCCAGATCAAGAGCCGCATTGGTATTTCCGGCAATCCCCAGATTTTCCGGAAGTTTCTCGTACCGGACTCTTGGATCCTTCTCTGCATAGGCTTTTAATATGCGCTCCGTATGGTCGTCATCTCCGCTTCCATCTGCAAGACACAGTTCCAGACTGGCGTAGGTCTGTCCCAGAACAGACTCCACCATCTCTCTTAAAAAAGCCTCTGGAGTGCGATAAACCGGCACTACAATACTGATCAGCGGTTCATAGGAAAACCGATGCTCCCGCTGCAGCTGCAGCTCACTTCCCACAGGTCTTCCTGCAAACAGAAACTCCTGATAATTTTTCTCCAGACGATCCCTTTCCAGACGATCTCTTGCTTTCAGATACAGTTTTGACAGACCGTAGTTTTTCATATAATGATAACCACGTTTTGCGTAATCAGCTTTCATAAATTAAAAGGTAACCTCGCCATCATGTGCAATCAGAGATGCTCCGATCATTCCGTCCAGAGCTGCTACTTCAGATACCAGTCCGCTTTCATCTTTCACGCGGAGCTCTACCACCATATCCAGACGTCCTTTGGACAGGTTTCTGGATTTTACTTTGTAAGATTTTGCATATTTTCCAACCACATCAAGTACGGTCTGCTCATCATCCATTTTGGAACTGTTGACAACCAGCATCATCGGCGCTCTGCTGACCGGGATCATATCCAGAACCAGAATAAATACCGTAACAGCTACGGAAGTAACCAATGCCACTTCATACAGGCCTGCTCCACAGATGATTCCGATACTGATAGACCAGAATAAGAACACAAGATCCATCGGATCTTTGATAGCGGTACGGAAACGTACGATGGACAGTGCGCCGACCATACCAAGAGAAATCACCAAGTTGGACTGCATAGCCAGAATGATGGCTGCAGTGATCAGGGACATAGCTGCCAGGGCAATATTAAAGTTTTTGGAATAAAACACCTTTCTGGTCACCAATCGGTAAATTGCAAAAATGTAAAGTGCCAGAAGTGCGGTCACAAACAGCGTTGCCGCAATCTTTGCGGTCGTAATGTCCATGCCATTGAACCCTTCCAGAAATGATTTTTTAAATACGTCTTTAAATCCCATCTTATGTAATCTCCTTTTCTTTTTTTATAATTTAAAGATGATATTTTCTACAAAGATAATATTTGGAATAAGCGGTCTGTCTCAGATTATCAAGCTGTGCGGCCTGATAAATGTAATCCGGCAGATATTCGTCATATTTTACTTCCAGGATGTGATGCCCCGCCGGCATGATCGGCCTTAATGGAATCTGGTCTTCCAGGAACAGATCCGCCCGGGAGCTTCCCCTGATGTTTTCGTCCAGCGTCACGCGTACATTGCCAAGGGGATAGATGTACGGTACGCGGTCATACTCTACGATCACCTTTGGCTGCATCAGCGTTGTCTTCATGAGCATCACCAGCTTGTTCAAAAGAGGCGGCGTCCCTTTTGTGATCTCAGGAGTCTGTCCCGCCATCAGCATTCTGCACTGCTCCTCTGTCAGCGGGCAGGATATTTTCTGTGTCTTTCCCCTGACTTTTCTTTTCAGTTCCAGAGAAATACGTTCTGCGCTGTGATTATAGATCCGGATACGGAACTTTTCCCTTGGATCTGTTCCTGCCTCATTTTCCATCAGACACCGATCATAGTAATCATCAAAATACAGGCTCCGGATGTTATAGATGCCATCCTCTCCCGCATGGGGATCAAGCGGAATCAGCCCCGACAGCCGGCACTGAAGATTCTTCAGCTGTGCATAGGAGCATTCATACTTGAACTCATGCCGGAACCTGTTCTCCATCAATGACGGATCAAATACTTTTGGTTCCATAGATTCACTCTCATTTCTATCTTATTATTGTGTCACTTCTCTATCTGTTCATCCATGTTTTTCATAGTTTTGTCAAGCCATGCAATTCTCGTTTTCAGATAGGATTCCATTCCTTCATAATCACCGTCATGCCGGCTGTCCGGCCAACGTGCCGCGTCTCTCGCAAATGCACCGGAATCCTGTACCTCATGAATGCAGTCATCCAGCATATTCTTAAGATTTTCATCTGACAGCTCATCCTGTCGGAGTTTCTGCCATCTGGCCGCCACTTTTTCCCAGATATTTCCCACATCCAGTTTTAAAAGCCGGTCCAGAAACGGCCATTCCAGATAATCCTGCGCATGTTCCGGCGACCACTGCACATACAGTTGTTCCCCATCATCCACATAGGTATTTCCCCAGGTCAGGTCTGTATCCCATGGCACCAGATACATCCGGTAACCGTCGGATTCCTTTTTGAAAGCAAAGAACATGTTTTTATAAATATTGTCTTCTGCATACATCATCTGCAGATACAGCCAGATGTCTGCAACGTTGTCCATATTAAGCAGCTTTTCCGCTTCTGCCCGAAACGTTTCATCGTCAGACTGGCACATTTCCACAAATGTCCGGAAACATTTCCAGTCCTCTCCATTTCCCTGACCATTTCGTCCTTTCAGTTCCATTCCGAGAACTGTCAGGTATTCAGACGGAGCAACGGAATCCATGGTCTCCGCCAGAAGTTCTCTTCCGTAAGTCCTCTTATAGAGATATTCCTGATCTGAAATTTCCAGCTGCGTGCTGTCTATCGGTTCAAAAATCCCGTAAAGACCTCTGTACTCTCCGTTCACCACCAGCTCCACATATTTCATGCTGGTGCCAAACCGGGTGTCATAAGGTGTATCCCATGCTCCAAGCCTGTCCCAGATCCGGGTGTTGAACTGATCCCGCACTTTCGTGCCGTCACTGTATATGGCATAAAAGATCCAGGAATCGGACTTCCTCATTCCCAGAACCTTTTCTTTGTTTTTATTGATTACACCTGTGGATGTGACAGAGATCAGATCCACCCGGTAACCCTTCTTCGGGTAAGCTCTGGTCGTCTGACCTCTCTCGTGTGCCTGAAAAACTGATTTGAGTGTCCAGTCTTCCTTTCCACAGTTTTCATAGAACTCGACGCTTCCGGCAAATACCGTATCCACATCAAGGCTTGCATCTGTCTCCATACGTACCACCGGCAAACCGGTGAATACCACATAGATTGTCGTACAGGTTCCTTCCTTTTCATTCCATGCCAGAAACGGCACTGCATAACCGGATGAAACCGTCTCTTTTTTTTCAAGACGCGTATAATCTTCCAGTGGAAGGATTCCAAATTCCCCACTCTGGTCGGCAAAGGTTCCTGCTTCCCATGCATCCGTTTCCATATCTACCGGAAGATAGAATGTCAGACTTTCCCTGTCACATGCCAGCAGTTCGCCTTTAAAACACAGCTGCACGGAAGTTCCGTCAAGAGTCTTCGCCAGGCGTTTCTGCAGTTTACGCGCTTCATGAACCTCACCTTTCAGAGCACCGCTCTCATAAGTGTCCTGGATTTCGGCATGTTCAGATTCATGTACGAAAAAAAAGAGGGAGCCAATGAATAGCAGTACGCTGAAAAGCAGCGCCATCTTTTTTACCACTCTGTCTCTCCTGTCTATTTTATACGAAATCTTTTCGCAACTTTATTTAGAGTTCATTATATCAGCTTTGCCGTGGATACGCAACTTTACTTTTTCTTTACACGCTCAAACAGACATTGTGATACAGAAGTTAAGAAATTGTTCACGTTTCCGCAATGCCTTATCCCTTTACTTTTCCGGGTAATCTGTGTTATGGTAAACCAAATATATTAAGTAACTGTTAAGGAGATCCTGCAATGATGAAAAAAAGACTATTGCTTCTTGCAGCCCTGCTGATAATTGCAGCGGCAGGCTGCGGTAAAGCAGATTCAGAAAATACAGAACAGCCGGCCGCAGAGGAAGCTGTTCAAGAAGAAGTAAGCCCTCCGGCCCCCGGCGAAGAGACCTGGAGCACCGCACCTTCCTACTCTGCCACGCTGATCACCTCCACTCCTATCCGATATCTTTCCGTTACCGTAGGAGCAGCCGAGTCAGATGTCAATATGACCTGGTATTCCCCTTCTTCCGTCTCAGGTGAAGTGCTTCTTACTACTGCTGATGACACGGATTTTGCGAATGCCCAGTCCTTTCCGGCATCAGATCCCACTGCTTCGGAGATCACTTCCGGATATTATGTAAACCGCGCTGCGGTAAGCGGTCTTTCACCGGAAACAGAGTATATTTATAAAGTAGGAAATGAAGAAGGATATTCTCCGGTCTACTCCTACACCACTCCGCCATTCTCTGATACGTTCCGTTTTACGGCTATCGGAGATCCTCAGCTTGGCAAACCGGTTGATGAGCTTGATAACCAGAAAACCACTTTTAAAAAGGTGCTGAACAAAATCAAATATCATTTTCCGGCTTCCAGTTTTCTGATCTCTCTTGGTGATCAGGTCAACGATTATAACGATACGGAACAGTATGACGCCTTTTTAAACCAGCCGGTACTTTACAGCCTTTCCCTGGCTCCTGTCAAAGGAAATCACGACATGGGTGGTCCGGAGTATTCCGAGCACTTCACTCTTCCGGATCAATCAAATCTTGGTACCTGTGATGACGAAGGTGATGGAGATTACTGGTTCGTACGCGGAGATGCCCTTTTTATGGTGCTGGATGTAATGGATGAAAATAAATGGGGCGACCATGAAGAATTTATCGCGGATGCCTGTGAAGCCAATCCAGATATTCGCTGGAAGCTGGTCTTCTCTCACTATTCTCCCTATAATTCCTATGAGGAATATATGGAAAAAGGCCAGGAGATGCGCCCCTATTTTCTGAAGTTTGCAGACGACTATGATATCGACGCTGTGCTTTGCGGACACAATCACTGCTATATGAGAAGTTATTTTATCAATGGAGACGGAACCTGGCAGGATTACGAAAGTCCTGCTGTTGATCCGGAGGGCACCCTATATCTGACCCTTGGTTCTTCCAGCGGAAGTCTTTATCACAAACCTTCTGCCCAGGACGAAGCGGCTGTCAGTGAAAAGCAGAAAAGCCCCCAGGTGACTGATGTGCAGGTTTCTCCTGACTCCCTGACTTTCACGACTTATGATGCAGAGACCTGGGAAATCATTGATACTTATGAAATTGATAAAAGTGTAGGATAAATTTCCGACACTGCAAAAAACGGCTGCGCCAGCATCGAGGTGGCACAGCCGTTTTTGTATTCTTTTTAATTTTTCTTTTCAATAAACATCTTTCTGGTCACAAAATTGTAAACCATTACAATGGCCGTCGCACCAATCTTGGTAATCATATAATGGATTCCCATGAGGTCCGTTCCCAGCCACATGCAGAGTTCGTTGACACCAAGACCTACAATACTCAACAGCACGAACACAATAAATTCTTTTATCTTATTTTTATCTTTGTCAGTCTCAAAAACAAAGGCCACGCTTAAGATATAATTGACGGTTACGGATACGGAGAAGGAAACCGTACTGGAAACCATATAATTGATTCCAAACACTTCCGTCAGGAAAACCATGATCCCATAATCAATAAAGAAACATAAGACTCCCACAAAACCAAATTTAATCATCTGTTGAATTAATTTTACCATATATTTACTCCCATTCTGCTTTTGTTCCGCAGATCACACTGTACAGACAGTCTGCAATCTGTTCATAAGCTGCTCTTCCCGGATGTACCGCATCTGTCGGAACTTCCTGCATCACATCCGAGTGGGGACTTACCGGTTCCTCCGTCGTGTCAAAATTATTGGCACTGTCCACACAGATTGCTGCCGGAACAAAATATAGATAATCTTCATCATTCAGTGTTTCTTCCAGATAGGTCATCAGATGAAAAACTTTCTGATCTTCCTCATATTTATACCGGTCACTGTAAAGAGCATACCCCTTATTATTCCAGGAACCGATACCATCCTGATTGGCCGGATAGATGGTATGCACCAGATAAATCGGCAGTTTCGGCTCATCTTCATGAATTTTCTTCACAATTTTGATAATATTATCACCATTTTCCACCGGATCTACATCCAGTCCGTTGGTCCCCAGGAACAATTCCACCGCATCCGGGTGAAAATCTGTTTTTTTCTTATAATAATTCCAGTCAAAACTGCCGGTTTCCTCATTATAGAACGGATGCACTTCTTCATGGGGGTCTTCCATCGTGTACGGACTGTCGGTCAGATAGTTGGCTGCCGAAAAGCCTCTTCTCGCCTCTGTCAGAGAGCCGCCCACACCGCGGGTTCCCATATAGACAATCTGATTATCCGTAAGCGTATTCAGTTCTTCATAAGTTGCTGTATTGCAGGACAGGCTGTCTCCGATGGTCAGCAGTGAAAAACTTTTTTCCTGCTCTCCCAAGTCTTCTACAATCTTTAACGTGGTCGATGTCGTTGCCACCTGAGTTCCATTATCATCAAAAATGGTGAAGATCAGCGGATACTCACCCAGCAGTTCCTCCGTTCCCGTAATCGAAAACTTCCGCTGCATGTTCTTTCCCACTGCACAGGTCCATTTCACATTATAATCCTCAATACGGGTTCCAAGAGAAGAGACCTGACTGTTATAAAGTTCCAGCGTCACGCCCTGTGCCACATATATTTTTTCAGGAAGAAACAGCTGCACGCTGGCGTACAGGCCTTCATCATTCTGCACGACTCCTTTTGCATCCAGTTTCTTATTCAGTTTGCTGACTTCGTATTCTCTTGCCAGTTCATGGATTACCAGCACTGCTCCCAGAAAAATACAGCAGATGGTCAGTGCCAGTATCGTACTGCGGTATGCATTTCTGATGACTTTTTCCCGTTCAATTCTCTTCATGTCTCAACCTCTAAAAGCGCAGGGTAAAATCAGAATAATCCAATGAAAAATTCGGATTATAATAGGGATCTCCGGCATCCAGCTGTGCTTTCCATTTTTCACGGAAATGCGCGCATTCTCTTTCATAACGGCGAAGCTTCTCGCCTTCTTCCATTCCTCTTGTCTTGGATTCATAGTGATAAAGCTCTGCAAATGGAGTGAAAATATTTAAATATCCTGCTTCTCTGAGCTTCAAGCAGAAGTCCACGTCGTTGAGAGAAATCGTAAAACTTTCATCCAGGCCGCCCACCTGATCGTAAGCAGCTCTGCTCACCATAAGGCATGCACCCGTGACAGCTGTCACATCCTGTGCATAACAAAGGCGTCCCATATAACCCAGATGCTGTCTTGGCATCTTATAATGGGTATGTCCTGCAGAACGATGGGCTCCAAGACCGATGACCACACCCGCATGCTGGATCGTATCATCTCCATAATAGAGCTTTGCTCCGGCTGCACCCACGTCTTTTCGCTGTGCATACATAAGAAGCTGCTCCATCCAGTCGGGAGTAATGACTTCTGTATCATTATTTAACAGAAGCAGATACTCTCCCCTGGTCTTACTTACACCAAAGTTGTTGATCCTGGAGTAGTTAAACTCGCCTTCGTAGGTCACTACCTGTACCTGAGGCAGTGCTTCCAGTTCTTTATAATAGTCAAAGATGCTCTGTTCCTTGCTGTTATTCTCCACAACCACGATCTCGTAATTGGTCCAGGTAGATTTGTTCACGATGGACTGAATACATCTTCTTAAGTCTTCCACATGATCCTTATTGGGAATCACAATGCTTACAAGGGGCGTTCCGGTAATGGGATATTTGATCTGGAAAATAGTCGGGAATGCTCTTGTGCTCTCCACTTCCACTTCAATGCCATAGTAATCCCGCATATGATCATGCACCGCACGTTTTGCCGCATCAATCGCATAGGTCTTTGCTCCGATATCTGCCGCCACCGACTGGGGATGAGATCTCCAGTAGTAGAGAATCTTCGGAATATGCTGTACATTCTTTGCCTCTTCCGTCAGACGTAAGATCATATCATGATCTTGGCTTCCGTCGTACTCGGAGCGGAACAGCCCGGTCTTCTTCAGAAGATCCGCATCAAACATGGAGAAGTGGCAGATATAGTTGTTGGCCCGCAGGTTGTCCGGGGAATAATCCGGTTTAAAATGCAGGACAATCAGATCGTCAAGATTCGGGGAGGTAAAGGTTGCCTCATCTGTATAGACATAATCCGCATCCTTCTCACAGACTGTCTTCACACACTCAAAGAGCAGGCTCGGATGCATCACATCATCATGGTCAAAAAGTCCAATGAAATTACCCGTTGCCATGGAAAAGCATACATTGGTATTTCCGGAAATTCCCAGATTCTTCTCAATCTTTTTGTAGATGATTCTCTGGTCCTTTTTCTGATAATCAAGACAAATTTCACCCACATCCTGATGTTTGTCATCACTGCCGTCTGCCAGACAGAGTTCCCAGTTTTTATAGGTCTGTGCCTGCACGGACTCAATCATCTCCCGCAGGAATTTTTCCGGGGTATTGTAAAGAGGTACCAGCACGCTGATCTTGATCTCTCTTGGAAATACAGTCTCTTCTTCTCTCCGGCGCTCTTCTGCATTCGGAAAGCTCTTTGTTCCAAAATCCACCCGTTTGGCTGCCTCACCTTTTTTCTGTTTCCAGCGTTTGTACATTCCCTTGATGCCGCCATAATGGATGTAAGCATTGCGGGTACGGATCACAAAATGAACCACCACGCGGACTGGCTTGGATAGTTTCCAGTACCATGTATCTCTCACTGCGTCAAATCGTTTGTCTCTGTGTTCAGGCAGATCTGCCTGATTGTTTTCTTTACTCATACGAATTTCCTTCTATTGAAACTTATCTGCTCTTTAATATATTTTTAAGTTTCTTAAGAAACTTAAATGGCATACTGTTGGTAAGCCGTTCTGCTGCCCTCACCCGGTTCAGAAGATGCATGCAGGCATAGGCCGTATCCGGATACAGTTCCTGAATGGTCAGTTCCACATAGAGCCGTCCGGTTCCCTCCACGAGACCGGAGATCACAATCTGCGGATCCGTGGTCGTATACAGGATTCCCTGCTGCTCCAGTTCCCGTCCATTATGGCTCCAGCCTGGATTGTAACTGCCGCCCAGTTCTCCCAGAATACGCTTTATCTTTACCAGACAGGGCGTCTCTGCCGGATCAAGTCTCAGTCCGCGGATATCCGCCGGAAGCAGAAGCTCCAGCCGGACATTTCCTTCCTTGTCAGCTTCCGTCTCCACCCAGTAACTGGTGTCTTCCGAAAATCCGCTGCCGCAGTCAGGATAAATCTGAATCCGGTTCTTCTTCACCTGACGTAACAGTTCTTCCCGCGTAATCGTCCGTCCTGCCGTATGGAGATACTGTGCCCCGATAGTCACCGTTCCATCCAGGAGCCACAACTGGAAATGATGTTCCATCTCTGTAAAGACCGCTTCTTCTGCCTCAGAGATTCCCATCTGCGCTATAAGTCCCAGATGCTTTACATCTTCCCGGCTGTTAAGATAAAGAGATACTGCTCTCCAGATCAGATATTCCACCGGCACCTGTACCGGGAATGTCCACTCATAATCAATGATCTGGGTACCATCCTTTGTCTCCATGAGATTTCCGAAGATCCAGTCCAGATTATTGATGGATGCACCGCTGTATGCTTTTGTAAAGTCAGGGTTACCGAACATCTCTATGAATTCCTGGCTTTTTGCAAATGGCTTTATTTCTTTTGCAAGTGCCGCTGTCAGAAGTTTCCGGTAACGCTGCAGCTCTGCTGCAAGCCCTGCATAATCTTTTTCCTGCCGCTTTTCATCCAGCAGCTCCTCAAAGGTCCGCCCATGCAGGAATTCAAAATAGGCTGCACCATCTTTTAATTCACATCGGTTGGCGCGAAGTCCCGCCTCCCGGTACTGCACATCCAGCACCTCTTCCCAGTGTTTTAGTTCCTTCACATGGGAAACTGCCTCTGCAGACACCGGCACCTTCCGTACCTGCCGATGAGCAGCATCTCCCAGAATATCCGTCCGAATCATGAACCGCTCTGCACGGTCATTGGAATATTTTACATAGACCGGGCAGTCCTTTCTTTCCGGTCCTGCAATCATCAGATAGGTATTGGAAAACTCCGGGAACCTGCCATCCTTGATCAGTTCATCATAGACTTGTTCCTCATCAAAGAGTACCATGCGCTCCCCTTCAAAATTCCGGAGATTCTGATTTAATTCCCCTTTCTTCGGAAGCCACTGATCTGAATAGATGCTCATAGGAAACCATCGTTCCGGATAGGGATAATAAAATTGATAATCCGTAAGACCGCTGTCAGTCAGAATCGTTTCCAGCTCCCGCTTTGAAAAAGAAGTGGCTTTTCCT
Source organism: Hominiventricola filiformis (assembly GCF_020686965.1). Taxonomy (NCBI): domain Bacteria; kingdom Bacillati; phylum Bacillota; class Clostridia; order Lachnospirales; family Lachnospiraceae; genus Hominiventricola; species Hominiventricola filiformis. The sequence continues at coordinate 223,540 of NZ_JAJEPS010000001.1, forward strand.
TCCAGACTGTCAAAATACTGACCTGTATGGGGTTCCTTTGCCCCGGCCCAGTATTTGAGACCAAACCGGTTGTCTGCCGCCAGCACCAGATGACCGTCCGGCTTCAGATGCTGTTTCAGAATGTTCAGCGCCTGTTGTTCCGGATATTCTCCGGTAAAATATCGATGTGTTTCCGTCAGCACACCCGGGGCCACAATCCAGTCGAATCTCGGAAGGGTTTCCAGCGTTGTCCACACACTTCCGCCAAATACGGAGATGTTATCCACCGTCTGCCACCGTTTTGCCAACAGTCTGCACCGACTCACACTTTCCTCCAGACAGATGACTTTCTCTGCCTTCTTTGCAAGTCCCCCCGTCAGCTGTCCGCTGTCGGCGCCAAATTCCAGCACTGTATCTGTCATTTTCACCGGCAGCCATTCTGTCAGATTTCCGCGAAGATGAGATAAATGATAAAGAACAGGGAAGGACGGTGCCTGTGCCCTCTTACAGTCAAAGCCTTCCTCCAGCAGCTGCTCCACCAGAAGATCTTCCGGGCGGGGCTGCTGCAGTAAAGCAGTCTCCTCATCATATGTCACTGTTACATGGCCAAACTGTTCCTGCATATGCATTCCTTCCTGCCTGCTGCAAAAATTTTTCCGAATCAGCCCTGGCGCTCTGCCGGGTTCTCCACGGTAATTACGGAGTTCATATCATAAAAGCCCACCGTATCCTTATCAGAAAGTACGGTCATTCCCACCAGATCATAGAGTCTGTGGTACACTTTAAATTCATCTCCCACATATCCGGTACATCCAAGGGAAATGAGATAATCTCCACCCTGCAGGTCAATCCGCTGGGTATAGGTGACGATTCTTGTCTCTCCAGCTTCCACGGTTCCGGTCTCCACACGCTCAAACATAGTGTTGGTTCCCGTAATATCCGTTCCTTGCTTGTTCCGGATGGTAATAGTGAAGATAGGATTCTTCACCTGACTGTGGAATGTAAGCTTCGCCTTGACCTGACAGGTGGAACCCTTCTCAATAATACTGGAATACTGTCCATATTGGTCAATGATGGCAAAATCCACAATCTCCGCCTGCTTCTCGCCATAGTCCAGAAGCTTCGGATTCGTTTCAAAATGGTCTTTCCATGCTTTTCCGTCTGCCGTGTGCTCCACAATATCACTTTTCTCGCAGACATCTTCCAGTGTTTCCTCATCCAGCTGATGCACCAGAAGCTTCTTATACATATTGACCATGTCCTTCGGTGTTCCCTCTGCCAGCTTCACGCCCTTGTTCAGCAGAATCACACGGTCACAGTATTTTGCAATGCTGGTCAGATCATGGCTGACGAACAGAATGGTCTTACCAAGCTTTTTGAACTCTTCAAATTTATGATAACACTTTGCCTGGAAGAACACGTCTCCCACAGACAGAGCCTCATCTACAATAAGGATCTCCGGGTCAATGTTGATGGCCACGGCAAAAGCCAGCCGCACAAACATACCGCTGGAATAGGTCTTCACCGGCTGATGGATAAATTCTCCGATATCTGCAAAATCCAGTATATCCTGCAGACGTTCATTGATCTCCTCCTCGGAAAATCCCAGCATGGTACCGTTTAAGTACACATTCTCAAGCCCGGTGTATTCCATATTAAATCCGGCTCCCAGTTCCAGAAGGGCAGAGATTCTTCCATTAATCTCCATCGTGCCGCTGGTGGCGCTTAAAACACCGGTGATAATCTTCAGAATCGTAGATTTACCGGATCCATTGACACCGATAATTCCCACCGTCTCGCCCTGATGAATCTCCATGCTCACATCCCGGAGGGCATAATGCTCCGTATAGCATTTCTTCTTCGTAAGCCCCAGGGAATCCTTCAGGCGGTCTCTGTTCCGGCCGTATAATTTATAAATTTTAGTAATATGCTCAAGTTTAATTGCTTCGCTGCTCATAGTTCTCCTTTACAGTACGTCTGCAAAATGCACTTTCAGTTTCCGGAACACATGACTTCCCAGCAGCCATACCAGAATGGTCACTGCCCAGAAATAAATATTCATCCAGCCAAGGCTTGCCACAGAACCGGTCTGAAACAGTACTGCACGATAGCCATAAACGATATAGCAGAGGGGATTCAGCTTCAGCACCATAAGAATCGGATATTTTGCAAGTAAATCTTCCAGACTCCACATAATCGGTGTCATCCAGATGCCGACCTGCAGAAAAATATTGATAATCTGGGTCAGATCCCGGAAGAAAATCACCAGAGAACTGGTCAGCATGCAGACTCCGGTCACAAAGATCAGAAGACATGCGCTGAAGTACACGACCCACAGCGTGTGCAGTCCCGGATAATAGCCATACAGTGCAAATAAAAACAACATGAACAGCACAAAAAATACATGAATAAACAGTGCTGCAATGGTCTTCACCAACGGCAGAATGTCAATGTTGAAGACCACTTTCTTTACCAGATAATTATATTCCAGAAGCGCATTGGTTCCGTTGCTTAAGCTCTCGGAAAAATAGAACCACGGCACAATACCGCTGACCAGCCAAAGCACAAAGGGAACGCTGATTCCCTGCTTTAACTCTGCCGTCGCATTGTTTAAACCGATCTGGAATACAAACCAGTACACCAGTACAATAATGACCGGCTGTACCATTGCCCACAGAACGCCAAAATAAGAGCCGGCGTAACGGGTCTTAAAATCATTTCTGGCAAGCTTCCAGATCAGTTTCCGGCTCGCCCAAAAATCTTTCCACATACGGACCATAGGGTCTCTCCTTATTTCTTCAGTTCTTTAATGCCGCCCCACTTCTGATCCTTCTCAGAAATCGTCAGCTCCATGCCTTCCGGGATCGGCCATTCTACTCCGATATCCGGGTCGTTCCATGCCAGACCGCCCTCATCATTCGGATGATAGAAATCGGTACATTTGTAAGCGAACTCTGCGTAATCAGACAGTACGATGAATCCGTGTGCAAAGTTCTTCGGAATAAAGAACTGCTTTTTATTCTCTGCGGAAAGCAGTACACCGAACCATTTTCCGTAGGTCTTAGAACCCGGACGCAGGTCAACAGCTACGTCAAATACTTCTCCACTTACCACGCGAACCAGCTTGTCCTGGGGATAATTGATCTGGAAATGCAGACCTCTTAACACGCCCTTCTTGGATGCGGACTGGTTGTCCTGTACAAACTCCATATCAATGCCTGCTGCCTTATAATCATTATAATTATAGGTTTCCATAAAATATCCACGCTCGTCTCCGAATACAGTCGGTGTAATGATCTTCAATCCTTCAATATCACAGGTTTCTACAGTAATCTTTCCCATTTCTTTTCTCCATCCTTCTTTAAAATCTGATAAAACCCCGGAACTTCGCAGGTATGCGCTCTTCCGGGGCCTGAATTTTTCATTTACAGCCCTTCGGCTACTTCCGTCAGATAACGGCCATACGCGGTCTTCATCAGCGGCTCCGCCAGCTTCAGCAGCTGTTCTTTATCAATAAATCCTCTCCGGAACGCAATTTCCTCAATGCAGGAAATATAAAGTCCCTGGCGTTTCTGGAATGCTGCCACAAAGTCAGCCGCATCCAGAAGTGCATCATGATTACCCGTATCCAGCCATGCAAATCCTCTGCCCAGTGTCTCCACATGAAGGGTTCCTCTGCGCAAATACTCGTTGTTGATGCTGGTAATCTCAATCTCGCCTCTCGCAGACGGTTTTACGTTCTTTGCTATCTCCACTACATCATTGTCATAGAAATAGAGTCCCGGTACCGCATAATTTGACTTCGGATGCTCCGGTTTCTCCTCGATGGAGATCGCCATGCCATTTTCGTCAAACTCAACCACACCGTACTCTCTCGGATCTCTTACGTAGTAACCGAAGATGGTGGCTCCGCTCTCCTGGGCTGCTACTCTTCTGAGAACCTGAGAGAAACTCTGTCCGTAGAAGATATTATCGCCAAGAATCAGTGCTACGCTGTCTTTCCCGATAAAATCTGCGCCGATGATAAAGGCATCGGCCAGTCCTCTTGGCTGCTCCTGTACCGCATACTCAAAACGCATGCCCAGCTGACTTCCGTCTCCTAAAAGCTCTTCAAATACCGGAAGATCTCTCGGTGTGGAGATGATCAGCACCTCCCGGATTCCTGCCAGCATAAGAATGGACAGCGGATAGTAGATCATCGGTTTGTCATATACCGGCATAATCTGCTTGGACACTGCCTTAGTCAGCGGATACAGTCGGGTTCCTGATCCTCCTGCTAAAATAATTCCTTTCATTGCATCTCATCCCCCTTTTCCATAGTGCGAAGCAGAAGATCACAGTCCGTCAGAAAATTCCTTGCAAACAGGAAATTCATCTGACCGTCAATTTCTTTTGCCTCATATAACCGGACAGATCCATTGTCCGGCATCTCCGACCGCTGATAGGTACTGATCGGAGTAAAATCCTCTTTATAATCGTTGTAATAGACACTGGCACCCTGATAGCTCTCCCCCACACAGGCATAGTCACTGCTCACATAGAGCCGCCATCCATAGTCGGTCTGTTCACAGGAAGCCATCTCGTTGTCCGCCACATTGGGCAGGAGTACTATCGGATCACTCCAGCTTCCGCCCTGATCATCAGACGTCATGACACAGATCTTAGAAGGCCCTTTATCATAATCTTCCATCTCAAAGAAATAGTAGAGTCTCCCGTCAAGATACCGGATATCTCCGTCTTCCAGATTCTGCTTTTTACTGATGATGGTGGTCAGCGGTTCCCAGGTCTTCAGGTCTGCGGAGCTGTAGAGCTGTACAGAATAGATTCCGTTGTTCCCGTCCGGTGACGGATTGTTGATCGTTCCGTCAATCTCTGTATTGGTGAGGAGCCAGCCATCTTCCATCTTCACCAGAATCGGATCAATAGCCAGCGTATCGGTGGTCACCGCAATCCGGTCTTCCACCAGCTGAAAATCAGCGGTCAGCTCCAGAATATGGGTTTCATCCGCATGATTACTGTAAGCGATGAACCAGTGATCTTCCGGCCCTCTCGACTCCACATCATCTTCCATCACATACATCCAGGAAGCAGCCAGCCCGTCATAGGAAGCCACCGTCTTTCCTTCCAGATCCAGAATCCGGATTCCTTCATCCACGCTGGTGATAATGTGATCACCGATGAATTTGGCATCCGCATTGTGGTACTGATTCAGCGTAAATCCATTCTGGGAAATACCGGTCTTTCCAAATACCAGAGCCAGCGCTGCGAGCAACACTCCCAGCGCCGGTACCAGCCAGTTTTTATTTATTTTTGTACATTTCTTCATAGTATTTCTGATAGTCACCGCTGGTCACATTCTTCATCCAGTCCTCATGCTCGAAGAACCACTGAATGGTCTTCTTGATGCCCTCGGCGAACATGGTCTCCGGATACCAGCCGATCTCTGCTTTGATCTTGTCCGGTGCAATGGCATAACGACGGTCATGTCCCTTACGATCAGTTACGTAGGTAATCAGCTTCTCGCTTACCAGTGCTTTTCTCGGATCACTGTCCGGAAGCATCTCCTGCAGAGTATCCAGAATAATATGAATGATCTCAATGTTCTGCTTCTCGTTGTGTCCGCCGATGTTGTAACGCTCGCCCAGTTTTCCTTTTTCCTGAACCATGTCGATTGCCTTTGCATGGTCATCTACATAGAGCCAGTCACGAACATTCTTACCATCACCATATACCGGCAGCGCTTTGCCCTGCAGTGCGTTGTTGATTACCAGCGGAATCAGTTTCTCCGGGAACTGATACGGGCCATAGTTGTTGCTGCAGCTGGTAATGTTGCACGGGAATTTATAAGTATCAAAATATGCCTTGGTCAGCATGTCTCCACTTGCCTTGCTTGCAGAGTAGGGGCTGTGGGGAGAGAACGGAGTTGTCTCATAGAAATAATTATCTCCGTCATCCAGAGAACCGTATACTTCGTCAGTGGAAACATACAGGAATTTCTTATTCTCCTTAAAGCTTCCGTCCGGCAGCTCCCATGCTGCTTTTGCTGCATTCAGCATGACCAGAGTACCCAGTACATTGGTCTTAACAAATACTTCCGGATTCTTGATACTGCGGTCTACATGGCTCTCTGCTGCGAAATGAACCACGCGGTCAATATCATTCTCCTCGAAAATTTTGGTAATTGCCTCGCTGTCACAGATGTCTGCTCTTACGAATGTATAGTTCGGATAGTCCTCTACATCTTTTAAGTTCTCCAGATTACCTGCATAGGTCAGCACGTCCACATTGATAATACGGATCTCCTCGCCGTATTTGCGGAACATATAATGAATGTAATTGGAGCCGATAAATCCGGCACCGCCTGTTACGAGATAAGTTCTCATGAAATTTCCTCCACCATGTAAAATCTTTTATTCTTTCTTCAGCAGCCGTCAGGGCAGAGTACCCCCTTTGATCCCACTGCATTTGGTCTGATTATAGCATGATTTTCCCTGTCTGTCACTGTTTTTCATAAAAAACACAGCCCCTGGTCAGTTCCTGCTCTCCATCGCAGTGAATCAGATAGTCTTCTGCATCCAGAAACACAGATCCTCCACTGATTCGTACCAGCGCCTCTGCCTCCAGTGCATCGTCTCCGGCTGCCACAGAAAGAGTTCCGGAGCTCATGGAAAAATTGTTTTTCACGTGGATTCCGTCCTGATACATCCCTCTTCTTTTGTTCATGACTCTTCTCTCTTTAATTTCTTTTCTATTACAATATTATCAATCATACAGAAGCTTTGTAAAGCCTTTATAAAGCGTTTACTTTTTTTCGTGACCATGCTATATTTTTTGTAACTATTTAGATTATGAGGATTTATTTTATGAAATCATTTTATACACGGCTTCTGCGTCTGATTGACCGTCTCTATCCGTTTTTTTTCACATTTCTGACACTGATGACCGCCTTTCTTTGCTTCCGCTGTCTTGGTATCAAGGCGATTGACTCCTGGGACGAGGCCCGCCATGGCATTTCCGCCTATGAAATGTTGAAGAATGGAAATTTTCTGGTAAATACCTACCTGAATGAACCCGATTACTGGAATGTGAAACCTCCCGTTTCTTTCTGGAGCATTATGGCTGGTTTCACCCTGTTTGGCTATACATCAGTGGGGCTTCGGTTCTTCTCTGCCCTTGCCTATCTGATTACCACGGTCGTGACCGGACTCTTTGCCCGCAGATATGGAAAGCTCACCTCTCTGCTGGTTATGGCATTCCTGTGCGCCAACTATTTTCCCTTTAAGGCGCATCTGGTCCGCGCCGGAGACGCAGACAGCCTCTATCTTCTGTTCTTCACGCTGGCTATGCTGGCCATGTTAAAGATCCGTGAAAACGGACGTATGCTTTATGTATGCGGCTTGTGTTTTTCTCTTGCATTTCTGACCAAGAGTTTCCATGCGGGCATGATCGCTGCCATCGGCGGACTCTTTCTTCTGCTGACCGGAGAATTAAGGAAAATGAAACCGGGAAGATTTCTTCTCTTCCTTGGCTCCGCCCTGCTGCCTGCTGCCCTGTGGGCAGTCTGCCGTTTCCAGTACGACGGCTTTACCTTCTTCCGGAATATGTACGAAGCCGACATCGCAGGACGAACTGCTGCCGGAGGACTGGAAGGCCATGGATTTCCATTTTCTTTTTACTGGACCTCCATCTTCTGGAACTTTGACTATATCTACGGCTGGCTGACCCTGCTTGTGATTGTGGGACTGATCTGCCTGTGGATCCGGCCATTCCGCGTGAAAGATTTTCCCCTTTCCAACACAGATCTCACCGGGCTGCTTCTGTGGTTTCTGGTGCCGTTTCTTGGATTTTCCACCGTGTCCACCAAGCTCATGTGGTACGTCTACCCCTGTATCGTACCCCTGTGCCTGTTGGCCGCCATTTTTCTGGGTGCTTTTCTCCAGAACAAAAAACTGCCCGCTTTTATTCTCTGCCTCGGTCTGTGCGTGGCCGCTGTCGGAACTGGATGGTTTATTCGGAACAATTACCTGGACAACGTCCGCGGTGCCAGAAGCAATGACCTGCAGACCTTTGTCATGGAACAGTTTGACCGAAACGGGCTTCACACCGGCTCAACCGTTTATCTCGATGCCTATGATCCCTTCCTCTATGCAAATACAACCAAATGGGAGCAGAACATGCAGCTCCTTGGCATGATGGAAGGCGACCTCACCTGCCAGGATGGCGGCACGGAAGGCTTCCTTGCTGATTCCGATGATGCGCTTCTCATTCTGTCGGTACCCTTCCTTGCAGATCATCCGGAACTGAAAAACTGTCAGATACTGGCGGATAACGGGCAGTATCTGTTGTTAGAAAAATAAAAAAGAAAACCGCCCTGTTCAGAACATTTGCTCCAGACAGGACGGTCTTTTTACATCAGAAATTCAATTAACATTTGCAATCGAAAGTTGTACACTCCGTATTCTTGCAGCTGCAGGCGTTGCTTCCGCTTACGCGCACCTGATCAGCCGCGCACTTACAGGCATGGTTGTAGCAGCAGGATTCCGCATCGCAGGAAATCTCGGTGGGTTTGCTGGGAATGCTGTCCGCATTGCTGGCGCCGTCATATTTGCGCTCGCGGAAGCTCTCGCAGCTGGTCTCATCCGTCACCTTCGCATTTTTCCCACCCACATGAATGTTGTCCTTGCAGCAGGAATCATCCTTATTGTAGGTACAGTTTACAACAGAACAGTCTAATCTTGTCATGGTTTTCCCTCCTTTTGATGATTACCACCTTAGTATGGGAAAAACCGTTTAAAAATATGCACGCAAAAAAGGTGGAACACATGTACTGCATTCCACCTTTTCCCTATTTTTTTATTTGAAATATTTCACTCCAGACTCAAAGATCTTCAGATCCTGCTCACCGTAGATATTGATCGCTACTGCGGTGCCGCGTCTCTCGGAATGTGCCATCTTACCGAAGACACGTCCGTCCGGGCTTGTGATACCTTCGATGGAAGCATAGGAACCATTGACGTTCCATTCTTCATCCATGGTCGGGTTGCCTGCCAGATCTACATACTGGGTTGCCACCTGTCCGTTAGCAAACAGTTTGTCAATCCACTCCTTCGGAGCTACAAAACGTCCCTCACCATGGGATGCCGGGTTTACATAGACGCCGCCCAGCTCTGCACCTGCCAGCCACGGGGACTTGTTGCTGACCACCTTGGTGTAGACCATCTTGGAGATATGGCGGTTAATGGTGTTGAAGGTCAGAGTCGGGGAATCCGGCTGCTGTCCAGTGATCTCACCGTAGGGAACCAGTCCCAGCTTGATCAGTGCCTGGAAACCGTTGCAGATACCCAGTGCCAGTCCGTCTCTCTCATTCAGAAGCTTTGTTACTGCTTCCTTGATCTTCTCATTTTCAAATGCGGTTGCAAAGAATTTCGCAGATCCATCCGGTTCGTCACCTGCGGAGAAGCCGCCCGGGAACATGATGATCTGTGCCTGGCTAATGGCTTTTTCGAAGGCATCTACGGATTCTTTGATATCGCTTTCGCTTAAGTTTTTAAATACCTTGGTTACTACATTCGCACCTGCGCGCTCAAATGCTTTCGTACTGTCGTACTCGCAGTTGGTACCCGGGAATACCGGGATAAATACGGTCGGTTTTGCCACCTGATGTTTGCATACATAAATGCTGTCTGCCTTGTAGATCGGTGTATCCAGTACTTCTTTATTCTTCTCTGCCACGGTCGGGAATACTTTCTCCAGTGTTCCTTTCCATGCATCCAGTGCTTCCTCGGTACTGATGGAAACATTGCCGTAGGAGAAGCCGCTTACCGTCACTTCACCGATCTCGGTATAAGTGATGGAAAGCTCGCCAACTTTGCCTGCCGGAACCTCTGCCACGATAGAACCGAATCCAGGTGCAAATGCATCTCTCGGATCCAGATTGTGCTCCAGTTTGACACCGAGTTTATTACCAAATGCCATCTTGCTGACTGCCGGAATCACACCCTTGCCATCTAGGGCATAAGCAGAAACGATCTTTCCAGCCTTTACATCCTCAAAGAACTTGCCGTACTGATCCATGATCTTTTCATAATCCGGCAGATCGTAAGCGTCTCTGTCGACTTTTAAGAGAACCAGCTTGTTACCGGCTTTCTTAAATTCCGGAGTGATAATATGTTTGTAACTTGCAATATCCACTGCGAAAGATACCAGTGTCGGCGGTACATCGATATCGTTGAAGGTGCCGGACATACTGTCTTTTCCTCCGATGGACGGCAGTCCGAATCCCAGCTGCGCACTGTAAGCACCGAGGAGGGCTGCGAAGGGCTGGCTCCAACGATGAGGATCCTCAGTCATTCTGCGGAAGTACTCCTGGAAGGTGAAACGGATCTTACTGTAATCACCACCGGTTGCCACGATTCTTGCCACAGACTCCAGCACTGCGTAAACAGCACCATGATACGGAGACCAGCTGGACAGATAGGGATCAAATCCATAACTCATCATAGTAACGGTATCCGTATTTCCTTTGAGTACCGGAAGTTTGGCTACCATTGCCTGGGTCTCGGTCAGCTGATATTTTCCGCCATAAGGCATCAGCACGCTGCCTGCTCCGATGGAGCCGTCGAACATCTCCACCAGGCCCTTCTGGGAGCACACATTTAAATCTTTCAGGGTATCCAGCCATTTTTCACGGATATCACCGACTTCTTTTCTTTCAAAATATTTCTCCGTCTCGGACGGCATGTCCACTGCGACAGAAGTCTCCTGATGAGCACCGTTAGTATCGAGGAAAGCTCTAGAAATATCCACGATCTTCTTTCCTCTCCAGGTAAGCACCAGTCTCGGAGATTCAGTTACTTCCGCTACGCAGACAGATTCCAGGTTCTCCTCTGCTGCATATCCCATAAATTCTTTGACGTCTTTCGGATCAACAACCACCGCCATACGCTCCTGGGATTCGGAGATGGCAAGCTCAGTTCCATCAAGACCTTCATATTTCTTCGGCACCTTGTCCAGATCTACGACCAGACCGTCTGCCAGCTCACCGATTGCTACAGACACACCGCCTGCACCGAAGTCATTACATTTTTTAATGAGACGGGTTACTTCCGGACGGCGGAACAGTCTCTGGATCTTACGCTCTGTCGGAGCATTACCTTTCTGCACCTCAGCACCGCAGGTCTCAATGGAAGCCTCGGTATGTACTTTGGAAGAACCAGTCGCACCACCGCAGCCGTCACGTCCGGTACGGCCGCCCAGCAGGATGATGATATCTCCCGGATCAGAAGTCTCACGGATCACATCTTTTCTCGGAGCAGCACCCATAACAGCACCAATCTCCATACGTTTTGCCACATAGTTCGGATGGTAAATCTCTTTTACATATCCAGTAGCCAGTCCAATCTGGTTACCATAAGAGCTGTAGCCGCTGGCTGCACCGCGCACCAGTTTTTTCTGGGGCAATTTGCCCTTCAGAGTCTCAGATACCGGAACGGTCGGGTCAGCTGCGCCGGTTACACGCATTGCCTGATATACATAGGTACGGCCTGACAGCGGGTCACGGATAGCTCCGCCCAGACAGGTAGCCGCACCACCGAAGGGCTCGATCTCTGTCGGATGGTTGTGGGTTTCATTCTTGAAATTAACCAGCCACTCCTCGGTCTCCCCGTCGATTTCGACCGGAACTACGATGGAGCAGGCATTGATCTCGTCAGATTCCTCCTGATCCTTGAGTTTTCCTTCTTTTTTCAGCTTTCTCATAGCCATCAGCGCCAGATCCATAAGACAGATGAACTTATCGTCTCTTCCTTTGAAAATCTCTTTATGGTCAGCTACGTACTGCTCATAGGTTTTCTCAATGGGTGCACGATAATATCCGTCTTCGAATTTTACATCCTTAAGCTCCGTAGAGAAGGTGGTATGGCGGCAGTGATCGGACCAATACGTATCCAGCACGCGGATCTCGGTCATGGACGGGTCACGGTTCTCCTCACCTCTGAAGTAGTTCTGGATATGCTGGAAATCCTTGAAGGTCATAGCCAGATTTAAGGAGCTGTAAAGTTCTTTCAGCTCTTCTTCCGGCATATTTTTAAATCCATCAAAAATCTTTACATCAGCCGGATCCTCAAATACAGTTACCAGAGTCTCCGGTTTCTCCATGACAGTTTCACGGGAATCTACCGGGTTGATACAAAATGCCTTGATGGAAGCAAGCTCTGCCTCTGTCGTATTTCCTTCAATTACATAGATGACAGCGGTACGGATCACCGGCTTTTCAGCGGAATTCAAGAACTGTACGCACTGTACAGCGGAATCTGCTCTCTGGTCGAACTGTCCCGGAAGGAACTCAACACCGAATACTGCGGCTCCTTTGGCGGTCTCAAAGCTTTCCTGATAAAGAGTATCTACCGGCGGCTCTGCAAATACCGTATGGCATGCTTCTTCAAAAGTCTCATCAGAAATATTCTCTACGTCATAACGGATCAGGACACGGACACCTGTCACGGTCTGGATACCAAGATAACTTCTGATCTCCTCCTGCAGCTCTTTTGCCTTTACTGCAAACTCAGGTTTCTTTTCCACAAAGACGCGTCTTACCATGCTTCTCTACCTCCATCAGCTCATATGGTTCTATCTTACGGAGCCACAATCCTGCCCCGTTGTTCACATTGTTAAGGTTATCATATCACACTTTTTCTGATTAGTAAATTTAATATATGTTAATTATGTTATAAATTATACTAATAAATGTAGGAAGACCGACAAAAGAAAAAGGATCCAGATAAATTCTGAATCCTTTAAGAGCACGAGACGGGATTCGAACCCGCGACCCTCGCCTTGGCAAGGCGATACTCCACCACTGAGCCACTCGTGCAAAATCTGTTGTGCTGTCACTGTATCAGCGACAAAACATATGATACCGGAAAACGGTACATTTGTCAACAGATATTTTTTATCTTTCAGATCTTTTCACTTTCATTCAGGATCAGCAGGCTGCCCACATACATATTGTTTGGGAAATCTTTTTCCAGAATGCTGTCCAGTTTCTGGTATTCCAGGTCAAACCACTGCTCTTCTGCGGTCACCAGCATATGTGCCAGTGCAATACCTGCATCAAAGAGATTAAAATCCTGCTGCATCTGATAGCCGATCTTTCCCGGCTTCTTCACAAACATATGAATTTTGCCATCGGTCACTACAAAACGCCAGGGCTGCAGGTTCATGGCGGAAGGAGCCACCCTTGCTGCTTCCAGAAGTTTTCGCTGCACTTTGCCAAAATTTCCATGGACTTTCACAAACCGATTCAGTTCCATCCGCTTGAATGCTTCCCGATCCCGCTCCAATGGTTCTGCCGGGTAACCAAATGCCATGATCATGACCGGCTCCAGTTCTTTTTCATCCTCATGCTTCACGCGGGCACCGCCCTGATAACAGCTGCCGATGCCCTTTGTATGCAGATACAGCACCAGCTGTTCCATAAGACATCCTGCATTTTTCCGGTAGTCCTCACAGATCTCCGAATAAAGCACCACATAATAGGGTGCTTTCACCAGAAAAAGTCCTGCCAGACGTTTGTCAGAGCCTTTTAAAATTTTCCATTTCGTCCGGATCTCCGGGCGGATGCCGACTGCATCCTCTCCATACTGTTCGATCTTCTCCAACAGTTTGGGATCAATCTCTGTATCCCTGTATTTTCTGATTGATTTTCTCCGAAAAATTGCTTCATACAGTGTCATGGTCTGCAAGCCTTTCCATCTCATCGAGATATTGTGCAAATACCGCAAGTGCATCCTGTACCGGAGCTTTCTGCTCCATATCCACTCCTGCCACCTTCAGAAGTTCCAGCGGATACATGGAACTTCCTCCCTTCAGGAATTTCTTATACTGTTCCACCGCAGGCGCTCCCTGCTCCAGAATCTGTTTGGACAGAGCAATGGCTGCCGAAAATCCGGTAGCATACTGATAAACATAAAATGGTGTATAGAAATGTGGAATCCTGGCCCATTCCATGGCAATCTCCTGATCCACACAGATCTCTTCCCCAAAATACAGCTTATTCAGATCATAATAAATCTCACATAACCGGTCTGCCGTCAATGTCTCTCCCTGTTCCTGCAGTCCGTGGGTAATCTTCTCAAATTCTGCAAACATCGTCTGCCGGAACAATGTGGTCCGGAACTGTTCCAGAAAATAGTTTATAAGATACATGGTCTTCTTCTGGTCTCCAGCCTTTTTACTCTGTTCCATCAGATAATGAATGAGCAATGCCTCGTTGCAGGTAGATGCCACCTCTGCCACGAAGATCCGGTAGCCTGCATAAATATAGGGCTGATGCTCATCAGAATACCAGGAATGCAGAGCATGCCCCATTTCATGGGCAAGTGTAAAGACATCGTGCAACGTTCCCTGATAGTTGAGCAGCACGTAAGGATGGGTTCCATAGGCTCCCCAGGAATACGCACCTGTCCGTTTACCCTGATTCTCGTAAACATCTATCCATCCGTGATCAAATCCTTCTCTGAGCAGATGTAAATATTCTTCACCCATGAGAGCGAGTCCTTCTAATACAGTTTTCTTCGCCTGCTCAAATGGAATCTCACTGTGATCCTGTTCTGTCATGGGAACATAGAGATCATACATATGAAGTTCTTCCACGCCAAGAAGTTTTTTCCGCAGCTTCATATAGCGGTACATCAGCGGCATGGATTCATGCACAGCTTCAATAAGCTGCTCATAGACTTTCACCGGAATATGACTTCCATCCAGAGCTGCTTCCAGGTCAGATGTATACTTATGTGCCTTCGCCAGAAATGCCTCCTGCTTCACATTGGCACGATACATGGCAGCCAGCGTATTTCTCCAGTCACCATAGACTCCATACATAGCTTCGAAGGCATCTTTTCGCACCTGACGGTTCCGGCTCTGCATGAGAGACATATAACGTCCATGGGTCACCTGCACCGGATGCCCATCTTCCCCGGTAATCTCCGGAAAGCGAATATCCGCATTGTTAAACATGGAGAAAATATCCTTCGGGCTTTCTGCCACCTCTCCCATAGCCGCCAAAAGCTGTTCCTGTTCTGTGGGCAGGACATGTTTTTTCTGTCTTATTATATTTTCAAAATACTGGCGGTATACCGAAAGCTCTTCATTTTCATCCAGGAATGTCTCAATGATTCCGTCCGGCAGCTCCATGAGCTCTGGCTCCACAAAAGACAGGCTCTCGGAGAGTTCCACTAACAATCCCTGGGCCTGACTTGCCAGATTCTGGTACGTGCTGTTGTCTGTATTTTCATGAAGACGCTGATTTGCATAAACATATACTTTCTCCAGCAGTTGGTTCAGTTCGTCACTTAATTTCTGCATGGATAAGAGAACTTCTGCGCTCTCGCCAAGCCGTCCACGGAACTTTGTAAGTTCTGGGATCCGGCTTTTCAGAAGTTCATAATCTCTCTTCCAGTCTTCATCATCCTTATATAAATCTTCGATGGCCCATTTGTAGCGGGCATCGGCTTCTTCTCTTGTGTTCAATTTTCTGTCTGTCATCATTAACTTCCTCGCTTTCTTTATCGTAACACAGGTTTTCAGGAAGTCAATGTCCTTTTTAAAAAAACGAGACAGAACTCATTTCTCTGGGCTTTGTCTCGTTTTTCCTGTTTCTTTATTCATTTCGAATGGCCGCCAGCGGGCTTAATTTCATGGCACGAAGTGCCGGGAAGAAACCAGCCACCATACCGACCAGTACGGCAAATACCAGTGCTGCCAGAACAAGCCATACAGGTATATAGGAAATGCCGGAATAATATCCACTTCCGTCTGCCCCGGCTGCCACCATATTAATAACAAAAGATATCGTTTCACTGAGTATCAGTCCGACCAGTCCACCGAAAAATCCAATAAATCCGGCCTCCAGCAAAAACATCGTACGGATATTGTTCATGTCGCATCCCAGTACCTTAATAATACCAATCTCCTTCGTCCGTTCATAAATGGACATCATCATGGTATTGGCAATACCGATGGCTGCTACAAACAGAGATACTGCGCCGATCCCGCCCAGTACCAGCTGAATCATTTTCATCTGGTCTTTCGTCTGCTGCATCCATTCTGCATTACTGCTTGCTCCATATCCCATGTCCTGAATTGCTTTCTGGATCTCCTGTACATTTTCCATGCTGTCTACTTTTACATAGACCTGATCATAATAGATCTCTTTATAGGGTTTTCCCGCTTTGTTCGTCGGCTGTCCGGGAATGGCTTTTCCCTTGAAAATCTTCTTCAGCATTGCCTTTAGCTGATCAATGTCTGCATACACATTGTAGCTGTTCTCGCTGTAATCATCTACCGTTCCCGCCATCAATCCGCTGGTGGGAATAATATACTTCTTCGGAGGTGCCGTCACCTTACCGCTGCCATCTCCACCGCTGGTGGAATTATAATAAGCATCCGTGTCAAAGATCACAAACACTGGATCCTTCATCAAATCTACATCCGGCACTGTCATTGTATCCCAGTAGTATTCATTGGTCTTGGCATTGTAAAAATTCGTAATGACCTGATTGCCATAGAAAAACTGCAGACCTCCATTGGCAGGAGGAAGCGTTCCTTCTCCCACCTCCATATTCATGGACTTCATAGCTTCCTGGGTCATTCCATATACCTGCAGGTTTCCCATATAAGCCCCCTGTTTCGCCAGTACATTAACAGACAGCATCGGCGAGGCAATTTCCACATGAGGCATGGCTGCGATTTTTTCCACCAATGCATCATCAATCCGGAGTTCTTCCGTATTTGAGGAAGAGCTGTCCCAGTTGCCCCATGTATTGACATTGATGGTGGTCAGCCCTCCATACTGCTCTATCTGCTCAAGTGAACTTTTCTGAAGTCCCAAGCCCAGAGAAATCATGACTACAATGGATGCCGTTCCTATGACAACGCCAAGTACGGTCAATGCCGTACGAAGCTTCCTTCTGAGCAGATTCGAACTGCTCATTCGAAGTAAATCCAGAAATTTCATGCTTTACTCCTTCTCGTCATCCTCTTCATCCAGATCAATGAGGTCTTCTTCCAGTTTTTTCTGTTCTTTCAGTTTCCTTTTCTTCAGACTGATGATGATGGCAATACCACCTGCTGCAATCAGGAAGACAACAATCACAGGAACTGCCTTTCCAACGCTGCCGCCGGTTCCGGTCTGATCATCCGCAGGCATATCGTCCATTCCCATACTGTCATCCATCATAGGTTCGCTGACATATAAGGAAACTGTCTTCTCAATCACAGTTGCCTCTCCGGTCTCATCCTCATAAGAAATATTAAGTTTTACCGTTCCATCGTCTGTCGTAGGTGCCAGACCATTCACATACATATCTACGGAACCGGTTGCTCCGGAATCCAGATTACCTACAAAAGCATCACCGCTGCTCACGAATTCACTGTCTGCAGACACTTTCACATTGTAAAGCTTGGTCTTTCCCAGATTGTAGATACTGAACATAATATTTGCTTCACTGCCCACTTCAATACTGGAAGGATTCACCTCCGGCTCACTCATGTCAACCCGGGCTGCCTGTTTCACTGGAATGGATACACTCGCTTTGTTGGTGTAAGCGTTGACATGCTCATCCTCATAGCTCATGTTAACGTCGATAGCATATGGTTTCTGTGCCAGATCGGCTCTTGCTTCCATTTCAATCTGGATATCTTTGGTTCCATTTTTTGCCATCTTATCTACAAAGATCGTGTTGGAACCTGCGGTCGGCAGGAAAGATTCATAGGTCGTCTCGGAATCCTTGCCCTCTACTGCTGCATCAAACTCAAACAGCATATTGCTGACACTGGTTGCTGTGGAAGTATTTTTCAGATGCAGGGTCAGCATAAAACTTTCACCTGCATGTACCGTCTCCGGATTGGTCTCAAATCCGGTTACAATCACCCGCGGCACAGATGATTTTCCATCCGCGCTGACACCGGCTGTACCACTGGTCTGGATGTAAGTATCAAGGGTGGTCGTCTGGCTGCTTCCATCAGATGCAAAATACCGCACATTGAAAGAAATCTTCTGATAGCCATTTCCCACATCGCTTCTAGTTTTCAGGTTCCAGGTAAGTTCCCGTCTCCGGTCCATATCGGACATTCCGGTGTCAGTACCGGGAAGATCCGCAATGTTCTGGGAATAACTGGACTGAGTAATCTCAAATGGCCAGGTTGCTGTATCGGTGCTTAATACCGGTGTAACCACTGCATTGGTCACATTGGTCTTGCCCATATTGACAACCGGAAGAACAATGCTGACTTCCTGCCCTGCATTGGCTACCGGAGTTACCCAGGTACCGCCTACCATGAGAAAATGATCCGCATTTACCGGAACGGTATCTTTATCGTCGTCATCATCGTCATTGCTGTCATCTTTGGGTGGATTGACTACTTTATCCATATCCCCTTTTGCCTTGGTAATATAATCATTGACACCGTCTGCTGTGGTCATAGCACCGATCTGATTTAATGCCTTGGTCACAATATCGTTAAGCTTTGTTGCATTTTTTCCGTCAGGATCAACTAAACGCTGATAGTCCTGAAGTTTTCCCATGGCACCATCTTTCGCTTTCTGCAGTTCCGCTGCCGGATCTTCTGTAGGAGTTGTTGTATTTCCATCTTTTTTGGTGTTATCCGTTCCAGGCGTTGGAGTCGTCTGCTCTTCCGCATACACCGTCATCCCTATTCCCGGCACGCTCACCGCTGCTGCCGGTGCCAGCATTCCCGCACACAGGGCCACTGCAAGTCCTTTCATCCACCACTTCTTCATTGCTCGTCCTCCTTATATTCACTCCGTGTCTCGATTTTCACAATTTTTCCATCTATGATATGGAATATCCGATCCGCAAATCCTGCCAGATGGTTATCATGAGTTACCATCACCATAGTCTGATTCTTTTCCTGTACCACTTTTCTCATCAGTCCCAGTACTTCTGCGGATGTATGGGAATCCAGATTGCCGGTCGGTTCATCCGCGAAGATAATCTCCGGATCCAGCACAAGGGCTCTTGCCACACCGACTCTTTGCTGCTGTCCACCGGACATCTCGTTTGGCCGGTGCAGCATATGTTTGGACAGTCCTACCAGCTTCAGCATCTTCACTGCCTTAGCTTCCCTGACCTTCTTATCCACTCCCCGGAAGGTCAACGGCAATGCCACATTTTCAATGGCATTCATGGTTCCCAGAAGATTGAAAGACTGAAAAATAAATCCCACCTTTTCCCTCCGGAACTTGACCAGCTGGTTTTCCGTCATATTTTCCAGATGCTGTCCCGCCACCACGACTTCTCCTTTGGTCGGTTTTTCCAACCCCGCCAGCATATTCAGCATAGTGGATTTTCCGGAACCGGATGTACCGACGATGGCACAGAACTCTCCTTTATAGATGGTCAGATCCACACCGTTTAGTGCCCGGACCTTCTCGTCCCCCACCCGGAATATTTTATAGAGGTTTTTTACCTGAATCACAGGCTGCCTTTTTTCTTCCACCCGAGGCCCTCCTTTTATTCTTTTTTGAGCGCATTTTAATATATAAAGTATACCATATTTTTGATTTTGAAATTCTTAATTAATCTTAATTTTAACTCGTTTTATGTGTGATGCAAATAGCATTTTATCTTTAAAAATCAACAAAATTCAATTTTGCAAATTACCAAAAATCATGCTAAAACTCGATATTTAGTAACAAATTAGAAACACGATTTAGATAGATTCCAAACCTGCTTTCCAAGTATTCTTTCCTACCACACCATCTTCTTTGAGTCCAAGCTTTTTCTGCAGTACCTTCGTATCAGCTAACGTGCCCTTTCCGAAGATGCCATCAATTTCGGTCCCCGTATATCCAAGAATGACTTGCCAAACCTTAACCGCTTTTCCTCTGCTTCCAATACCAATTGTATTCATGTTATACTCCTCTCCTTTTCCTGCTACTGTACGCGGATTACCGGAAACCACTGTCACAATATGCGCTTTGGTTTTTGTTACCAGTACATCTCCATTGTAGACTGGAGTCTTACTCAAAGATACAAATGCAATTGGCTCCATGAATAACCCTGTAGCTGTTAGCTTATCTTTTGCATCCGCAGTTGTAAAGTTGCCTGGGTCTACCTTGGCAGCCTCTTTTACGGCCTGTCTGACGAGGCTGCTGCAATCGCATTCCGTGGGAACCTGTGTATCGATTCCGGCAGACAGAATGCCGAACCGGTTCCCCTGATCGTACCCAACGTTCTTGTTATTGCAAGCAGCTTTCATACGCTCAGCCATCTTGTTTGCATGCTCAACACTCTTTGGCCGCAGAATATTCCACCCGTACTTATGTACGTAGAATGGCTGCATGCTCACTTCACCTTTAGTGTCGTATGTACCGGAGATCTGTTTCTGATCTCCAGCCTTACCACCGGATGCTTTCCCGCGCTCATCAATTCTTGCTGAGCCAATTATAATTGCCATTTTTCATACCTCCAATAATCTGTTCGATAGCCTGAATAACCTTATCATATCCAATCATTGCACACAGCCAGCCAAAAAATACAAGTGCAATCAGAATAGCAAGCATCTGAGCATTCAATGTCGCATTAACCAGAATCAGATATATTGCCCATACGAAGATAGAAATTACAATTGCTACCCCTCCTGCCAGAATGTTGGAATAGTACTTCTTTCCAAGCTCTGTCAGTGCTTTTTTCAGTCCCTCTGTTGCCAGAGATGTACAGATGCTTACCATCAACAGCAGCATCAGAAAAATATCAAGTGTCATCTTCTTCTCCTTCCTTTCCAGCAGCGCGATCTTCCAGCTCATATTGCCGATCCTGCTGCTTATCCTTTGTTGTTTTGATCCATCCCATGACTCCGCATTCTCCGCCGCACACACCAAATACACAGGTACACAACGTATCTGGGATTCCCCCTGTTCTGTAATACATCCATAGCAGCAATGATATGAATATAAGAAGGAACACCGCGATCACAATCAGAATGACGTCCATGGTCCGGATCCGTTTCTTTTCTGCCTCATCCATCAGATCTCACCTCACAATCCCAGCAGATTCTTTGCATACGCTGTCGCAATGGCCGAAGCAAGGCCTAGAAGAAATGTTACTCCATACCCAGCCCATCTCTTCCAGTTCTCTTCCCGAAGCCCTTCCAGCTTCTCCAGTCGCTCTCCCTGCTGTTCCTGCTCTTTAAGCATGGATTCCATGTTGCATGCGAGTTTCTGCACTGCTGAGGCAAGCGTATTGAACTGCTCTACTGACTTTTCAAGAAGATCAATCCTTCGATTTTGCCGGTGATCTTCTTCCTCGATCCTCCGGCTGAATTCCTCATGTTCCTCTCTGGTAATAGGATCACCCATGGTCTTTCCTCCTTTCCAATGGCACATCAAAAAAGCCATTCATACGATCCCGACCTGATGGTCAGAAGCATGTGAATGACTTCATTCATAATATGAGGATATTGTTAAAATTAATGAGCAAATGACGTCTTTTGAGTCAACCAAGAACGATATTGTCGACAGCGATCTTGGTAAAGCAGTAGGAATGTCGACGGATACTACTTGGACAAATATTGTGGCTAAAATTAAAGCAATTGCTACAATTATAACCGGAAAACAGTCTGTTACTACAACTGGTAAATATGGAATTGATACGACATATGGAGCATGGGTGTATATTCCCACTCCTGGATATTACTCCATTGATCATTGCCTGAACGTTCCGTGGGACACTCTTAAATCAAGTTTGGGAACGGCAACAGCCGCAGATGTATATACAGGAAAGACATTCACATCTCAAAACGGAACTAAAGTAACTGGCACTATGCCTGGCTTTACTGAGGGTGGACATAGTTCTGCATTAGAAGGTAAATGGGGTATCAATACATCAAGCGGTGTATGGATGTATATTCCTAAAGACGGCTGGTATTCTAATAAATATTGGCTGCAGGTTCCCTGGGGTACGCTTAAAAATTTTCTGGGAAATGCTGATGTATCCAGAGTTTTGAGCGGATATACCTTCACTTCTCAGAATGGCATCAAGCTCACTGGAACTTATAAATACGGAGTCCAGGTTACGTCAATGACTGTTACATCGGATGCAAGTACCACACCTTTCTATGAAGGAGACGGAACTACTACTGTAAACTACAACTGGTTTTACATTCCTTTGTCATCTATAGGGAATCACATGCTGTGTGGTTTGCGTTACAACAAACACGGAGTTTCAAGTGGAGGATGGGAATATGCCGTGGTTAATCCCGGAATGATTGTTTCCTTGATAAACACAGGATATTTTATTGATCTAACCAAAAATCAAACCGATGTAAAAACCAGTTCAAAACCATGGTTTCCATGCTGGGAACCGAATACCAAATATGATGTGACTGTATATTACGTAAATATGTAATTAGATATACCAGATTTCGACGGTCGCTTTATATCCTCCAAATCTGGATGGAAAATAAAAATATCTATCAGTGTTCCAGGATGGATGAGTCTTAGCTAGAGCGATCGGCCCGTCTGCGGTGCAATAACCGTCACCGCTCATCATGTTTACTTCATTGCCAATTGTTATTTTTGCTGAAAGAATTTTATGAGAAAAATTCAAATCCCAAGAAGTAAAATACCGTGGTTCTGGATTATTATTTGTTGCGTTTTTAAATGTGTACTCATTATTGCTCGTGGTTAAAGTAGTTTTTGCATATTTAACAGCTGATTGGATTGGAACTCTGATACAGCTCTGGTTCCAATCCCACATACCCCAGTATCCAATTGCTGGGACAACTTCAATATTGCCATTACTAATACGGTAACAGCTTTTACTCTGATCTGCTGTACTGGTCGTGGCTGTTTGGATGGATTTCGACCAGTTTTTCATAGTACCGGTTGCTTTCAGTCCTGCAGTAGACGTGAATGTTGCACCAGACAATACCTGAGCGGCTGTGGCACTACCAAAATTACTCTTAGGAGTACGGATCTCCGG
Organism: Hominiventricola filiformis; assembly: GCF_020686965.1. Taxonomy (NCBI): domain Bacteria; kingdom Bacillati; phylum Bacillota; class Clostridia; order Lachnospirales; family Lachnospiraceae; genus Hominiventricola; species Hominiventricola filiformis. The sequence goes on from NZ_JAJEPS010000001.1 coordinate 246,522, forward strand.
AGACCATGAACCATTTGCAGGGCCATAGTATCCTACAGGAATTTTGTTCAGTGCAATGTAGTCTGTACCCTGTCCAACGTCTCCGGCATACTGATTTGTTCCACGATTTGCAATACCATTAATTACATTAACGATATTTGCCCATGTACTGGATGATGTGAGACCGATTGCTTTACCAAGTCCGCTGCTCACTATATCAGACTTGGTTCCGTCAAAAGACGAGATTTTCCCTGAAAGCGTAGAGATATCCTCATTTTACGAACCAGCCAGCAACCACCGCCTTTTTCTTCTTCAAAATTGTTCTCCCCATGACAAAAGCACCTGACTCTGCCAGGTGTAAAATTTTCATATGAATCACCAGCTCTATGATGCCAGGTACATCTTATGCTCTGCTTTCACTTTCGACTTGTCTGATGAGAAATAGACCATTGTTGTATTGGCATCTGCATGTCCGGCCATCACCTGTGCATCCTGCAATGGCATGCCCCTGTTGGCTGCATTGGTAATTGCTGTCCTGCGGTACCTGTGAGGATGAACCTTTTCAATCCCTGTCTGAATTCCAATCCGCCGCAGCAAAGCTTCCACTCCGTCCTTGCTGAGACGGTTATGAGGTTCTGAATAACTGACAAACAGCGCCGGATTACTATCTGTACGATCTTCCAGATATCTCTGCAGGTGATATGCTGCAGAGGCATTCAAATACACAGGCCTCTCCTTGCCGCCCTTTCCATGAACTATACATTCGCCTCCCACCCAGTCAATATCCTGCCGGTTAAGCGCCGTCATCTCGCTGACACGGGCGGCGGTGCTGTACAAGAAATCCAGGATAGCCAGATCACGCTCATGCTGGCATGCGCAGCGAAGTTTCTCCCTTTCCTCATCCGTAAACGGCTTTTTGATCACACTGTCGTACTTGATCGGCTCGATCAGCTCTACCGGATTCTCCCGGATATACCGTTTCCGCCGTAGCCAAGAGAAAAAGGACCCGAATACTGCACGCTTGTAATTCAGGTATCGGTTGCTCAACTTCCGAGAATACTTCTGTCTGGCCAAATGCTCCATAATATCGGACTCCGTGATTTCCCAAACTGGCTTCCGGAGATCATCCAACAGGATCCGGAGGTGAAGCTGATACTGTTTCACCGTCTCCTGGGATTTCCCAGACATAAGAAATGCCTGGAGAAATCTCCGGACGTACTCCCAGTTATCAATCACCTCCGTGGACAACTCCGTTTTCTCCCGCTCCACCACAAAACCTTCCAGTGAAATGACCAGTGCCATTCTCAATTCCTGCATCTGCTTCTCATCCAGCGTTCCCATCATCCGCTGCATTACCCTGTCAATCAGCTCCATCTTCATTCCTTGTACCTCCTCTGATATGGTATCTTCATCATATCAAAGGTGCCAGCTTCCCATACACGATATGAGGATATTACTACATTGTCTGGCAAATTGATCAAAACTGTAGGTGCGGCAAACCGTCCGGTTTACTTTAAAGATGGAGTTCCAAGTCAGTGTAGCTGTACCGTTGATAAGTCAGTTCCAAGCAATGCGGTTTTTACAGATCGCACCGCATCAATTATCACCAAAAAGTTTTATAAAGGTAAGGTTACTATTGGAGATCACGGAACAACAGATATACCTTTAGCAACACCTTCGGGATATACTTATGCGGGAATTCTTGATGCATGGCCTATAGGAACGGTGGCATCTCTGTACCTTGACCGAGACGGAAGTACCTCCTCCAAGGCAAAAGTATGGAGTCCAAATAGTGGAAGCGTAACTTTTTCAAACATTGGAGTAGAGGTTCAGTATTACAAAAATTCGTAATATTTTATAAATACAATTCGATGTATTTGTATTCGATTTTGTAAGTTCCTGACGTAATACTATTTCCGTTAAGATCTTTTACAACTATGATGTATCCTTTTGCATCACTATTGTAATGTATTCTGCATTCACAGTTTGTGCTAGGTCCCGAAACCACATAAGCAGATAAAAGAATTCTATCACCAGTTTGGAGTTTGGGATTAACCCAGTTAGGTGTCGATGTTGTAATTGTACCTTTCTTTATCAGTGACTTGTCCAATTTGGTATTCAGCTTCGTATTCATCTCAGATTCGGTGTAATACCGATCATCATGGTCACCACTGCTTTTATGAGTAGTAATATCCTCATTTAGCTTACTGATCGCAGTATCATAGGAACTCAGATCAATCTTCGGTCCTTCCAACGGCTCAATGGTATAAAAATACCCGGTACTGGAATCAGCTGTGGTTAATACTCCACTGATCCACCAGTCCGGGACATCTTTTTCAACTATGTACAGGTTATCTCCGATATTCAGAAGACCTGCATTCGCAGAATTTTTCAACCACGTTTTCATGTCATCTGTGGTTGCAAATACCTTTCCCTGCTTCCTGCCATTGGCAATCGCTCTGACATCATCCAGCTGCTTCTGGAGAGTTCCCTTTGTACTCACATCAACGTCACCGGTAAGAATTTTAACCAGCGAAAATACCTTTTCCCACACACGATTCAAGCCGCTTCCTGCCAGAAATTTTTCAAGATCATTGTTTGCCATTTTCATATCTCCTTCCTTTTTATTGCACACAGTACTATCCGGAGCTGTCCGCTCCGGAATTTGTCATTTTATTTTGCTACGTTATTTAGTTGTAATTACTTCATCAGCTCCTGCTGCTTATGCCGGCATGGTGCAGATCGCATCGATCTCATCATTGCTCAGGAACTGGATATCAGCTTTCATTACGAAATCGCTGAAATCGTAGGTTCCTGCCATAACGTCCCAGCCGTTCTCGGTGTAGACAACGTTGGAACCAGCCTTGCACTCTTTACCAGCACCTTCAACGAAAGCTTCAGTAGTGGTGAAGTCATCAGTGATGTTGTATACATCACCGGCAACCATGCCCTGAGACGGCAGGCTCGCAAATGCGATAGATCCTTTGATCTTATACACACCTGCTACTGCTGCATCTACAGCTTTCTTGATCGCAGCATCAGCTGCTGTTTTGGTATATGCATCACCGATGCCATAACCTTCAAGAGTAGATGCCTTGTCCGCTTTCGCACCAAGAGAAGTGGTTACCTCTTCTTTGGTAAATGCGTCGGTGATACCATAGCCGGCAAGAGTGTCAGCTTTATCAGCTTTTCCGTCAAGGTCGGCCTGCATACCGTCAACTTTCTTTTTGTCAGCTGGAGACATCAGTCCAGCTTTTTCCTGAGTTGCCTCACCCGGTTTGTTTTTGATGAAGGCATCACCTTCGGTAGCGTCCCAGTCTGCCTGCACGTTTACCTGTGCACCTTCCGCGATGCCACCCAGCTTCGTTTTCTCAGCAGTGGTGTAGTCGTTGCTGGACAGTCCTTTGCCTGCTTCCTTCGGTACAAAATATTTTTTGACGTTTGCCCATAACTGAGCTAAACCGGTTCCGTCAAGATGTTTATTGCTTAATGCCATAATAATTTTCTCCTCTCATATCAGTGGAGCAGACAGATCCGGATAGTACTGTGTTGTATTTTTACTGTATTGCTTCTGCTACTTCGTCCTTATTCATGGCTGTCGGACTGTCAGATGATTCTCCGTTCCATGGGTAAGCTATGGATTCATTCACTTCAACAGCTGTCATAGCATCCGTGCTTGCAGTTGACTCTCCGTTCCATGGGTAGGCAATTGACTCTGCGATATCTTCTGAAGACATCGAACTGTCCTCCGGAACCTCTGCCGAGAATACTTTTTTGTAGCTCTCTACAATTCCATCAAGAGAAATCAATGCTTCAAAGGCCTGCCTGAGCTGGTCGAAATCTTCCTGTAATGCGTAGATTCCCTGAGCAGATACAATCTGAACACAGGATGTATTGCACACTTCTGTATAGAACTCCATCAGGATTGTAGCTGCATGCAAGCCGTTGTAAGCCGGCATATAATCCCACTGTTCATTTACTGCCACAGCGACAGCATATAAGATCTCTCCTTCATCCGGATCCTGAGCATAGATTCCAATTTCTTTGACATAATACCCACGGGCCAGCTGCAGATAGTCAGTCATATTGGAAATTACAAATTTCAGATAAACTGTATTCTCATTCACTACCAATACTTCATTGATTGGCATTTCCTGTACTTTACTTTTAAGCTCTGTCAGTCCGGCAAGTGATTCTCCGTCTGCATAGGTTCCATCTCCTGCAGCCGCTTTTGTAAATTTGATCGCGGCCTGTCCTGCCTGAGCTTTTGCTATCAGATTCAGTCCTTTTTGAGTAAGGACTGATGCACCAAATGCGGCCATTTATATCACCTCCCGTATAATTGTTTTCGTATACGGAATGACTACTGAACCAATGTATTCTGTTCCGTTTACTTTTCGCTGTGCTTCATAACTGTTATCGATCACGATTTTGGGAACCGACACAGTGCCTGCAGCTGCATATACTTTTCCACTGACATTCCGATGGACTTCGATTGTGCGAAGCCATGACCTGGTATTTTTCACCCGCCGGATCATCACCGAAAACTTTTCCAGCATTTCCGGAGTCATTAATGTATCTATGATGACTTTGAAGTAATAGGGCTTATCTCCATACTCCCACCATTCCTGTACCTCACCGCTGCCAAATACAATTGATACCAGCTCCTCCACTGCTGCCGGAGTTCCGGCACTCATGTACCAGATCATGGTGTTCTTTACCAGTTTTCTTTTTGCATCCAGTGAAAGATCTGCATCATAGTACTGAGTATTCAGTTCTGCTGCCAGCAGGTCCAGAACCGGCTCTGACACAAGATCAATGGCTGCATATACACTGATATAAGAACAATGCTCCAGAAGCCTCTGTGTGGCTCTCTGCAACGCATATCCAAGTGCCTGTGTTTTCTCTTTTTCATCCAGGACTGCAGGAAGGATGTTGACTATATTGCTGTCATAGAACTTAATCATCTTCTATCCCTCCGTACATGGCATTTACAGTTCCGGCCATCGCAATGGTACTGTTATTTAATACGGTGTATACCGGACTCCTGACATCAACCCTTTTAGCTCCAGCTTCCATGATCTTCTGAATCAAATAAGACGGGTTAATATCCCGTCCTATCTTCTCGGTCTGCCATGAGTTATAAACCTCTATGGCAGTATTAACGGCAGCCTGAATGGTCCCGGCTGCCGTCTTCTGGCTGTTTGCTATATAGTAGGTGAAATCAATGTCATATTCCTTTTTCTCAGGTGCACGTATTGTTACATGATCTGTCAGCGGTCTTATTTTTCGATCATTCAGATGCTCTGAAACTTTTTGCAACAATGCCTCTTCTGGAAGTTTTCCTCCATCGCAGATCACATAGACAACGACTTCTCCCGGTGACGGTGTCTGAACAACGACATCACTGATGGAAGTATCTGACTCTTTAGCGAAATATTCATATGCTCCATCAGGACCGGCAGTGGAATATGTATCCGGCACACTGTATATGCGATCCCGCAAGCTGTCATCATCTTCGATGTCTGCTCCTCCATATGTTGTTACAGTATTAGTTACGGTAACAACATATGGCAATGTGTTTACAACAACATTCAATTCGCCCGGTGCAAAATCATTTCCCTGAACTCCTGTCTGTGTACAGGTGGCTGATACTGTTACCTGTTTCTCACCAGCTTTAATTTCTGCATATTCATCTGTTGCAAAGAACAGATCATTGCCGTTTGTGACTCTGCATCCAGCTAGAATCGCCACAGCAAACGGGTATTCTGTCTCAATAGAAAACTGTAACACCGTAGATGCAGCTGCTGCCTGACGTCGGCTGATTCCTCTTAATGCAGCCAAATTATCCAGATAATCACCTGATGCATATTTCAGAAAGCTCATCTTCCCGGCATAATCCGCATACTGCATTGCCTGATAGATCTGCATTGTACAGGCATACATAATTAACCGGTACGGATCCGCCTGTCCAAGAGAGATATCTTTTCCTGTAAGTTCTTTATATTTTTCCTGATAATCAGCAATCATCTGATTCATGGTCTCTTCGACGGTAGCATCATCAATAAAGCTGATATCAGGGAAATTTTCTGTAACTATACTCATCCCTGCTCCTCCGATTTTCTGAAATGTATGATAGGAATAAGCAATCCTTCCATGTTTCCTTTAAAGTCGATGGATTCTACGTTTACCCGTGGTTCATAGGTTTCCACCTTTTCCATGATTTCCAGCGACAACATGTTTTTTGCAATCTCGTATGGATACCCTACAATCTTTTCAATATCAATTCCGATATCCCGGTTAAGTGCCTGTGTTCCGGATATGATAGAGAGCAGTGTTTCCAAGCACAGCTTTATCTCCTGAAATTCATCCATCGTAAAACCGCCGGAATCCAAGTCGATATAATATTCCATTGGAACCTCCTATACATACTCTCTCAGCGTTACACTTACCTTTGCTGATACCAGATCACCATCACGAATAATGTTATCCCATGTTTCGCTGGTGCTTGTGATTCTCCATTTCTTTTTGCCAACCTTCTGACCACCAATCACAAAGGTGAAGTACTCTCCCTTTTCAACGGCTTTATGGATCCTCTCCAGTGTCTTTCTCGGACGTACTCCGTGCATTGTCGATAAGAAGATGCTCATTGACACTTCCTGCAAATCTGCTCCAAGGAATTCTGCCTCTGCTTTGCCTCCTATCACCTGATGCTCAGCCCAGCGCCCAGTAACCTTCCTGCTCATTCCAGAAAAAGTGAGTACCTTATTGCTGCTCACTTCAAATATGATAAAACTTCCCAGATTTCCTACAAGTGCCATGTAATTTCTCCTATATCGTGTGCGGCAATCCCAAACGATCTTCCACACGTTCCAAACGTTTCATCAGATCTTCCACTGTAATTTCTCCGTAGGAACATTTCAAAGTAATGTCATCTGCCTCAACAGACACACTCTGTGCTTTCAGCACACACTCTGCATCAAGCGTCAACTCTGCATCGGCTGATACCAGCTTTACCGGATTGGATTCTGACTCAATAGATATTTCTGCCTTTGCAAGCAATGAAATCGAAGATTCTGCATTAAACGTAATCTGTGCTGCCTGCAACTGGTAATGCCCACCTGCGCATACCAGATAGGCTCCGTCAAAGTCCTTCCGGTACCCGGAATTGGCTTTTGGCTGACTCCCGCCACCGTAGAACGTTCCAAATACAAATCCTTTACTGGAACCATTATCCATATGAACTGTAAGAACCCGGTCACCGATCTTCGGCATAGAGTACTCATTGTTCATGGACAGCATCGGCAATGGCAATGAAGAACTTCTGCTGTCTTCATATGCCACTTTCACCCGACCTTCCGTTGAATTTACACTGGTAACTCTTCCAATCCTTACTGACATATCATCCTCCTGCCGGAATCCATAATTTTTCGCCTGGCCAGATCCAATGTCCATTACTGGAACTACTCTTTCCATGTTCTTTAGCTGTATTTTCGATGGTATCCGTATTGGCATTATAGATAACAGAATACTTTGAACCGCTGCCATAATACTTTTTAGCAAGCGCCCACAGGGTATCACCGGACACAACGATATACCACTGTCCATCACCTCCAGAAGCTGCCACCGGGGCGGTTACTCTGATAGGTTTCTGAACTTTATGCAAAGTAAGCTGCATCGTATACCCGCTGGATCCGATGCTGTGTTTCACTTTGTCGATGAAGTATTTCCCATTGATTTCCTGCAGTCCGGTAATCGTCACACACGACGTGGCAATGATACGAGGATTGGCGCGGATGGTAAGGCTCAGTGTTTCGATCTTCCGGTTTGCTTCATTGGCCTTTGCGGCAGCCTGAAGTTCCGCATCATACTGGCTATTTGCCTGCACATTGATGCTATACATCCGGCCTTCTTCACCCATGCTCACATTGATGCTGTCTTCAATATCCGGATTCGTATAGTTCAGATCAACACCGGTATAGGTGCCTTCGATTGTCTGGTTATACTCCCATTTGAGCATATCCGCTTCATCGATGGTCAGTGCTGATCCTTTTTCCTCATACCTCGTAAAATCGTAGATAACGATCTTATGGTTATACACCTTCATTCCAAGACCGTACTTTGCAGCAAGCCCGTACAGGAACGCACTGTCCGTCTGTTTACTCTGTTCCAGCTCTTCAATCTGAATATCATCAGCCTCATACACCAAAGCCACACAGGCGGCATCTGCGATCCTCGCAGCGATATCTCTGACGGTGGTTTTCTCCCACGTATTCGTTCGCGGCAAGGATTTAAAGTCATCCATAGCCGGCACACTCACTGCTGATAACACACAGCTTAACGGCCGTCCCGAAAACGAGATATCATCCATGATGAAATTGCCGCAATTAAAAACCTCTTCTGAAGATTTTCTGTTCCAGTTTTTCAGATTGATCTTTACCCCAAAGGCTGCACCCCTCTGAGGTTTGTATTTCCCAATCCAGTGTTTATCAATATCATGCATCGATACTGACACACTGTCTGATTCTCCATTAGATACATCCGTATATGATAATGACTCCGCTGTCTTGGCAATGATTGATCCAAGCTTCGGATTCGGGGTACCAATAATCTGCACACCTGACTGGTTACCGCCTGAGCCTGCTACAGGAATTACGAGCTGCTCTCCCGGCCAGATCCAGTGTCCATGGTCTGAAGAACCTTTCCCATGGCTTTTCGCTGTGGATTCAATGATCTCTTTGTTGGCATCGTATATAATCGTATACTTTGCTCCGGAACCATAATACTTTTTAGCAAGCGCCCACAGCGTGTCTCCTGATCTGACCGTATAGCTACCGGCGCCTGATGAGCTGATTCCGCTCCCGGAACTTGCTCCGCCCCCAAGCTGCCTTTTAATCGTTCCATCATAATCAACTGTCAAACTTACCTGTCTTGGAATTGCCATTATCGTCTCCAATCCGGAAGAAAATCATCATCGTTATCCGGCTTATCCTGTATTTCCAGCAGCAAACCTTCGGGAAATATAAAATAGTCCAGATATTTCTGATTGTTTCCCATTAAAAAAGAGGTGTACAGTTCGTCGCCGTATACCTCTTTTGCTACGATATCCCAGGTATCCCCGGATTTCGTTTTATATACCTTTGCCATGGTTCCTCCTATCCAAAGGCCACACGGCCATGGTTTTTCAGATACTTATCCATCATACTCTCAAACTCATCCTGGGATATTTTCAGAGCATCGGTCAGATCTTCTTTACTCGGCGCGGAACCGTAGAACTGGAGAACCGGGCTGTATTCTATGGTAGGAGAACTTCCTCCATCCAATGATGCAGAATCAAGCTTACTTTCCATTCCCAGAAGCTTTCCTGTTCTCTCCCATAAGGAAATTGCATTCTTACTTCCATCAATCGGAATCGCCATCTCCGGGCTGTTCTCTGCAAACCATGTGAGCTCCGGTGATGTCGCAAGTCCTCCATCAGCTCTGTGATTGATATACCTATCAAGCTGCTCTCCGCTGCGGAATGCATTGACATTGATATCTGATGAAGAAATACCGGCATCCTTGCTCTTAATGCCATTGGCAACCAGATCATAATATACCGGGATCGTGATATCCACACCCTCACCAAGTCCTGTTTTTATGGACTCCAGAATGTAATCAACATTCTCCTGAATGTCGGCCATCACACCATCATTGGTCATGGCATCTATGATCTCTTCCGGAATTGTAGAACCGGCTTCCTGTGCCAAAGCAATGACCGTGGCATATTCTTCACTATCGCTGAGATCGTGTCCGATCAGCTCCCAAAGCGCGCCCTGATTGCCTGATACAGCCCCGATAGAATAGATGTTGTTAATCGCATCCGTGATCTCATCCGGAATTGTTTCTCCGGCCTGCTGGTACTCTGCTGCCACATCTTTCAGCTGCTGCAACTGAGTCTGCATGGAATCATAAAAATCTCCCAGCGCAAGACTATCAGATTTACTGATATTAAATCCCGACTGTACATTCTGAAGAACTGTCTGCAAACCCTGCTGCCAATCCTGTGGATTGTTATATCCTTTCTGCATCAGCGAATCAATTTCATCACTAATGTTCTGATTCATAGCAGCAATGTTGTTTGTGAGGACATTTTTGTATGCGCCCATAACAGTGTCTACCTGGAAGGATGCGCTTCGTACATTCAGATCTGCAAGGTTCTGCAGGTAATCCTTCTGTGCCAGATTCATTCCGTTCTGGAAATCTTCATCTGACAAAGCTCCCGATGCATGAGAAGCTGACAATGCAGCATAACTCTTCTTATAACTGTCCGTATATGCCTGCTTTGCTGTCTCAATCTCATCAGAAATCTTTTCCTGCAGATCAAGGAAAGAATCCGCAGTCAATCCGGAGCCACTGGTATAATCCATCTGTAATACCGAAAGAGCTGCATCGAACTGTCCTGTGGCCAGATTCTTCTGAACCTCTGCCATCTTCGCCTGTAGGTCTGAAATCTGTGTGATCTCTGATGCATCCAAAATATTATCAGAGAAAGCTTCATTGACAGCATCACTCAGGCTCTGTCCCAGGGAAGTCATCTCATCATAGGAATTCTGATAGAACTGATTTACCTTTGCAGCAATGTCCGTGCCTTCCTCTGAATCTCCAAGTGACACAGCCAGATTCAAAGATACCGCATATTGTGACTGCTGCACGTACTCTTTGGCAGCCTGGACATATTCGTCTACCGCTGTCTTATAAGAATCCTGCTCATCCGGTGTCAGCTCCATTCCAATAGACACCATCCAGTTCATCTTATTAAGATCTGCAACAGCATTTTCAATGGTTCCAGATATCTCACTCAGACCGTCAAACTCATCCAGCGCCTTTTTCACATTGGTAAGACTCTCTGAATTAACAATGTATTCAGCTGCTGCCTGAATGTCCTTCATGGACAGCGCAACATTTCCAAAATGTTTTTCAAGGCTGCTGTTGATCAGATCTTTTTCGTGAATCTTATACGCGGTAACTGCTCCAGTCAAAGCGCTGATCGCAGCCACCATACCAAGCACAGCCAATGTCGGCCCGCTCATTGCCGTAAGCCCCAGCAATGCATTGGTGAGATGTACGATAGTGGAGGATATCTTATAAGTAATCAGTGCTGTTCCTACACCGGTAATCAGTCCGATCACTGTATCTTTATTATCAGCACACCACTCGCCCGCCGCTCTAAGGACTCCCAGCAAAGAAGTCAATGGTTTAGAATATTTCTTCACATTTCGCTGCAGTGTTGGCATTTCTGTGTTGATGTCCCTGATCCATTTAGTTACACCATTGGAGCTTCCCATAAAGTTAGTGAGTCCGGTAACCTTCTGTATAATCAGGTCAATCGCATCGACATACGGTTCTCTCAGCTCATCATAAGCAACGATTCCCAGCTCCTGAAATGCATTCTTCATCAGCTGCACTTTGCTCTCAGCCGTCTCATAACGCTTCCCAGCCTCCGTTGCTAGCGCTGTGTTCTCTGCCCATGCATTGTTTCCGACTTCTACCGCACGGTCCAGCACCTCATGTGCATTTGCCAGTGCAAGAATCGTATTGGATAACCGGATCTCTTTCAGATCCATATCATTCAATATAGCAATTGCGGATTTTCCGTTTCGCTTGGTATCGTTTAATCCACCTACAAAGGCAGACAGTGCTTTTACAGCATCTTCTTTGAACAGTTCCTTGAACTGTTTCTCCGTCATATTTGCTACAGAAGCATAATCACTCAGCCCGCTGCCAAGCTCTGTCGCAAGCTGCATCTTCTTCAACAACTTGGACATTGTGGAACCACCAGATTCCGCATAGATACCAACGGAGCTCATTGCCGTAGATAAGGACACAACCTGAGCTTCTGTCAGCCCAACCTGCTTTGCAGCAGATGCAAGCCTTAATGACATTTCAGTTATGTCATCTTCTGTAGTAGCAAATTTATTGCCCAAATCAACGATGGTAGATCCCAAACGCTCCCAGTTGCTGACTCCCGATTTATCAAAATCAGCCATCTGCATGATATTAGCAAATTTCGCAAGTCTGGTAGCTGCATCTTCCGCACTCAGGTTCGTAGATACATCCATGTTGATCATGGTTTCTGTGAAATCTGTCAGGCTATCCGTTGCAATGCCCAGCTGACCGGCAATCTCCATGACTTTCGCAATATCTGATGCACTGGAAGGGATCACTCTGGTCATATCAAGGATATCCTGACGTAACTTTGCATACTGTGCATCCGTCGCATCAACCGTCTTTTTTACTCCAGCGAATGAACTTTCAAATTCAGATCCATATTTAATTGAAGCTGCTGTCGCTGCAGTAATCGCAATGGTAGCTGCTTCTGCTGCCATTACTGTTGTGTCGAAACAAGCCTTTCCTGCTTTCATGATTTTACTGTAACCTTTATCAAGTTTCGTAAAATCCTGATCCATCGTCTTCATAGTAGATCTGAAAGAGTTAAGCTGTACTTTGGCTGATGCCAGAGACATTCCGAATGTCTTATCAAGTATTCCGGCGATTCTTATTGCCAGCTTGTATTCTTTTCCGTTCGTCGACAATCTCTGACACCTCCTGTATCAGCTCCAGTAATTCTAAAACAGGCAAGGAATAGAGATACTCTACCCCTGCCTGAATCGTCATTGACAGCTGTATAATAATCTTCCGCAGTTTCGGAAGATCGGACGGACTTATTCCTAAGCGAATAAAAAACCCATCACTCTGTTTTTTACCTTCATGAGTTCTCTCGGCGGCATGCCGGTAAAGAATTCAATCGGCTGCTTTGCCGCTCTGGCTGCAAAATATGCAGCATATTCTGCGGATACCTCCGGCATGATCTGGATTCCCGGAGAATTTCTGGACATGAGCTTATTGACGGCAATCATATCTGCACCGGTCAGATCCTCCATCCCTGAAAGATCAATTTCCGTGTAGACCTTTCCTTCAAATGTGTACGGTTTTTTAAACTGAATAACAAGGCTTTCCTCTTCCGGATCTTCGATCTGATCAGCTTTTAAAACTTCTACTTCATTAGCCATTAGCTATAAGACCTCACTTTCTCCAATAAATCCTTTTCATTTACGATAAACACAGAATTCAGTTTGTCATATTCCAGCTTCTTTACGCCGTCGATCTCGATGAGAATATACAAAAGTTCCAGCGTCACACTGGAACCCATCTGTTTTCCCTGTTCATAATTTCCGGGTGTAAAGCTTTTCAGTCGACCTCTCTCTACGATACGCATGCCTTTATAGTCCAATGCACCGGTTGCTTTTACCGTGCTCTGGGCAGATGCTCTGAATGTCAGATCTACCATAGACGACGGATCCATCAGAGAGAAGATATCTTCATCCAGAATACGAAACGGAACCTCCTGTGTCATGGAAGAATAGGATCCTGGAACAGAAGTTTCATAGGATCCAAGGATTCCGGCACCTGATACTTCCTCTGTGATTGCATCAAACGTAGGAAGTGTTACTGCGCCAGACACACCGATAAGAACATTTCCATTGTTGTACACATTGTAATTATTGATAATCTCCGGTACATTCGTAATATTGCTCATGCTTACTCACCTCCGCCTAATGCTGTTTCAATCATGGACGGATCGAATTCCAGAATATTCAGAATATCTTCCGCCGGAGTGTACGGTGCCAGATACTGGCGGAACACGATTTTCCCATCCAGAACCTGATTAATCGGATTGTCCTCTTTGTCGTACACCATTCTGATGCCGGCACACTTACCCATGGATGCAAGACTGTTTCCGCGAACATTTTCTGTGTCCACGATGCTCTCGATCAGCCGGTAGTTTGCCGGATTGTCTACTTTTTCCATGTATCTGGTAATGAAGCTATTTCCCCACCAGGAGAAAAAGCGCCTGCAACAGATCCACCGGTCTTTCGGATCTGTCACATTCGGATACGCTGCGGTATTGTTTCCCCAGGCTTTGTAGCCGTTCAGATTGATGGCCGTGACCACTCCTACGGCATTCAATTCATTTCCCTGAAGATTGTCCAACAGCACCTCCGTACCATCAGACAGCACAGTGGCGCTGATCGGAAGCGCATGGTTTGATGGGGACAGATTCGGTACGTTATCATTCTGATAATCGGTGTATGCCACCAGTGCAGCATACATTGCGGAATATGCCATATCTTTTCCGGCATATCTGACTTTCGGCCACAGCAAAACGGCATGCTCAGAAGTAATTCCGGAATCTGCTTTCGCCTGCTCGACGTCGGTGTACTTGGTCACAGTTTCCGTGTCCAGATCGACAAGGCATTCACAGCGAAATAAGCCGTTGATATCCATACATTTGTTGACCAGTGCAATACCGACAGCCGGCTCCTGCGTCCAACCTGGTGCCAGAAGCAGTCCCGGTGTCAGCCCAAAAGACGGATATACTTTACGAACCAGCTCAAACCCTGTTTCAACTCCGGTTTCCGCATCATAAGAGCCAATGATGTCAGCTGCTTTTACCTTCGTCGGGTCCAGCTTCTTTCCGGTTACGTTCAGCGGATCTGTATTGTCTGCCAACATCGTAAATACCATGCAGCCCTCATCGTTGTACTCGACACTGTAATCTTCATCCAGCGTCTTTCCAGCCACGGTGAGTCCATCCAGCAGGACTCCCTTCACTTTCGATACGGCCTGCCCGTCCACAATCTGCAATTCCTCCGTATAGGAAGCTGTATGCTTCGCCGGGTCCAAAACATTGCACAACACAACCGGTCCGACTCCGAATGCTTTGAAAAAAGCATCCATAGACTGACACAATGTGTAAGACTCATAGTCATCAGAATAACCAAGATTCTGCGCTGCCTCTGCAAACGTTTTACAAAGGAACAGCTTATTCGTTGCTTCTTTCGGATTGGCTGCCATATTGATCGGTGCTGTTCCAAAAATCACCGGCACACCATTCTCAATAATGACCGGTGCAGCAATATTGGTCGGATTCTCCTGAATCCGGATACCATGCTTATACGCCATCTTATTTTCCTCCTGTAAATCTCTTTGATACCTGTGTGCAGATCGTTCCAAGCACACTCTGTTCTTTTCCAAGTTCTTTGGAAGCAGCGGCTATGCCGTCCAAAGAAACAAATAACTTCTTCATAGGCGGATATTCATCGCAACATTTTTTCACTTTGTCCGGTAAAACTCCGTCTTTGAATACGGTGGAATGTCTGATAATTCCAATAAGTGAGGGACCAAGATACATCAAGTTTCCTGATCCCTCTGATTTTTTGACAGTTGACTTTTCAACAGCTACTTCAACTGCATTCTCTTTTTCAATTGATTTTTCTTCACTCAAGCCAGTGGATCCTCCCTTCTGACTGCGGCAATATTAAACTTCATATGACAGGCTCCGAAATGATAAGGGTAATAGTTATCTTCCTGAAGCATCCACTGAAAATCTCCCGTATACGCTGCCAGCTTGTTCAGGCATGGGCTTTCACTGAATCGTTCATATATCTTCTGAACTACATTCAGGACATCCCGATGCCCCTGTGCATCCTGCGCATCATCCCAGATTCCAATAATCAGGATCACGCTCACCGTATTGAAACTATCCTTTCCAAGCGGATTCTCCCCACTGGAAAGACGTACAATCACGTACGGAAATGGATCTTCTTCATCG
Organism: Hominiventricola filiformis; assembly: GCF_020686965.1. NCBI lineage: Bacteria > Bacillati > Bacillota > Clostridia > Lachnospirales > Lachnospiraceae > Hominiventricola > Hominiventricola filiformis. The sequence continues at coordinate 262,156 of NZ_JAJEPS010000001.1, forward strand.
TCTGTCTGTTGAACCGGAATTGACTGTGTAAATACGTTCATGGAAGCCCGTTCGCCAGCCGGAGTCTTATATGCATATGGTTTCAATATATACCGGATCTCTGTTGCCAACGCGTCTTGAAATTCTATCGGTGTCATAATTCTTACCCCAAGTACCTGTTAATCTGTGTTTCAATACTCTTTTCCAGAATATCCATTACATTGTCATGGATATTGTCCATGTATACCACTTCTTCCATCTTCGGCGTGGCCAGCGAATACAGTGATTCGATTGCCTCTTTTCGGGGATCTGAACGCATCTTTTTCCCTGGCACACGCTCTGCAAAAGCAAGATGTCCGCTGTGATATTTCACTACAAATCCTTTGTACTGATCACTCCCAGATCCCATCTTCGCTGCAATTTGTTTCAACGTTCCGGTCTTTTTACCCCGGGCCTTAATCCATTTGGGAGCACCTTTACTTCCCGGATAATAGGTCTGTGGACGGACCTGAAAATCATACAATTCATTCGGAGTACCACGAACAGTAATAATCGCCTGCAGATTTCGTGTAGTGGCCTTTCTCAGATCATTTGCAGATTTAATATCCCTTTTAAAGATATACCTCCCTTTGGTTTCCGAAATCATTGTCTTTTCAATCTGCTTCGCTGCATTATTTATTGCACTCCGGAGCGCAATTTTCGATTTATCCTTTGTCATTCCAAGTGCTGCCTCGATCTTCGTCAGATCCTGCATCTCTACCTGAAAATGGATCATCATGTCTTATTCGCCTCCAGACTGATGGAATAGATACCACCTTCATCGATGGCATCTGATACGATATAGCTTTTTTTGTCAAGAGTCAGCAGCCGTCCAACAGCTGGCAATGGTCCAAAATCCTCTGCCTTAACATATAAAAGTACCTCTTTCAGGTATACTCCATCTGCATAGAGGCTCCTCTTATACTGATACCGCTTTTCACGGTCAATCATCTCATTGTTATCAATGATACAAGGCATCTCTTTTCCACCAATGACATGCGTATCTGCGAATTCATCCAGATTCATAAATACAGTCTTATTGTCCTGCTCTACCAACTCTTTGAATGACATCATAACTTACTTTTCCTTCCGCTGCTCCGTATCCGGAACCCTTCCAACGAGATCTCCCTCTGGCGCTGACTCCGGGCCAACGGCTTCTCCGGAAAGACCTCCGATAGCAGTCACCGGTATCGCTTTGATCACCTCTGATGATTCTCCCATCCATACTGCGGTTCCTGCATCAATCCATGCTTTCACCATGTCCAGATTATTGGTCGGAAGCTCCTGTCCAGGCACATACTGCCTGGAATTATACAGGATATGCGACACTGCCCTCAGTACAGGGGATTCCTCCGATTTCTCTGATTCCGGCACAACCTCCTCAGTAATCTCCGGCACAGCCTCCTCAGTAATCTCCGGCACAGCCTCCTCAGTAATCTCCGGCACAGCCTCCTCAGTAATCTCCGGCACAGCCTCAGCTTCTTTTTTTGCTGCCATAGTCACTCCTCCTAACCAAGCAGTTTCACCAGGATCTGACTTTCACCTGCTGCGGAATTTTCCGCTGCATAACCGGCAGGCGTATTAGATCCTGCTGTTGCCGTAATTCCGGTACCATCGAAGAACACATCTGCGCCAAACTTAATCTCTCCACTGTCTGTTTTCGGAATCTTATAGACTCCGGTTACATGGATAGATCCTTTTTCATTCGGATTGATAGATGTTCCTACTACAGCAATCCGGTGTTTATTAAGATCAATGATCGAATTGGCTTCAATCACTGTTGATCCTGTGTTTACATAATCAAGGCTCTCGCCTCTCTGCCAGTAAATAGCTTTACTCATGATCACCTTCTCCTTTCTATGCCAGCTCGATCGGGTTCTTTACTTCGATACCCGGATTCATGATTGCTCCGCGATAATCCATAACACTGATACCCCAGTCAAGATAGATATCCCATACAAAGCCAAGCTGTCCAGGAGTCTCCATTCTTCTGATGGTCGGAATCTCCTGACCATTCAGGTAGTCAACCTCAACAAAGTCAGTATCGTCTTTCGCGCCAAGCAGCCACCATGGCATCTTGTTTCCGAAGCCGCCGCAAAGTGCATTGATGGTCGGATCTTCTATTACCGTAATGCTGTCCTTGTATCTGTAAAGCGGATTCACTGCCTGCGTATTATCAGTTGTATTGATTGTCGGGCTGAAGAACAGAGTATACATATCAAACATGTATCCACTCGGCACAATAATGATTGCCGGTCTAATAATGATTGCCTCACCGAACTGGTCTTCCTGATTCTGAAGTGCAAGGATCATTCCCTGAACAGCTTCTTTGGTAATTCCGGTACCTTTCGCAAGAAGGTTTTTATGCTTGGTGCTGAACAACTGTACACCATCATATACGGCCGGGTTATTCACCAGAATCTGATAGCACTGCTTATTGATGGTCTTCCTTGCACTTGCTGCATATCTTGCAGGGATTCTCGTCACAAGATCAATATCATCGTTAATGAACGCCTGACGGGTCAGCGTAAACTGACGGCCATAGGTTCTCAGTTTTCTGGTCGGCAGTTTCTCATCTCTGAAAATATCATGTTTCAGTTCTCCGCCTTCCGGAACCTCAAGAAACTCACCAGCCGGACCAGCCAGATAATTGTTGTCATGTGTCTTAAAATCTTTCAGGCTGCCCTTCTTCGTCCACTGATCGAATGTTACTGCAACTGTCTTATGTCCTTCCACGTATGCCTTATTGATAGCATTGTCAAGGATGGACGGAAATGCTGCGGTCGGATTGTAGAACTGTCTTTCGCTCATCATCATTCCATACAGCTCATCTGCTGACTTTCTGTTAAGACCCGTCTGTCCTTCTTTTGCCATACATTCAATAGCAAGATCACGAAGTGACATTCCCATCAGCTGACGGGCTCCTTCTGCAGGTCTTTCCAGTGAAATGCCACTTCTCATAACGAGCGCATCTCCGGCAGCGGCTCTGAATTTATCCTGCTCATCTGCAACCATCTCTGCTCTTCCACGGGAAGCAATCGGAGTTCCTGCGGATACCATGCCGTCCAGAATTGCTGTTCTGACTGCATCTACAGATGTACCTTCCCTGATATATTTGCTCAGGTCTTCCGCCGGGACATCGAAGTTCCGGCAAAGGTTTGTAATTTCAAGACAACGAGCCTGCTCAGCCGCACGCACCTCTTCCGGACTCTCTGTGGATGCTCCTACTGTCGGTTCCGTTGTCTGCTCACCCATTGCGTCAATAGATCTCTGCAGGCTGTCAAACTCTGCCTGTTCTTCTGCAGTAAGCTCTCTCTGTGCAGCTCTTGCTGTATTAAGAAGCTCCTGCTGTCTCTGAATCATCTGTTCGCGATTCATAAATTTTTACCTCCTGTTAAACGATTTTTATTTATCTGGAGCTGCTTCTCATTATAGTAAAAGCTGCTTACTCCCTTTTCTGTTTCAGCCTGCTGCTCCTGTGATCTGCCAACCCCAACGGTTGGATCCGCAGGAACGCTTACGATAGAAATCTCATACGGGGTCCATCGTGTGGCAATATCACACGGTCCCGTAAATCTTCCATCACTGGACTGTTTGTTTGCGGATACCTCTTCCCAGACATCCACAATATACCCAACGGACACACCTTTCAGTGTTCCACTGGATACTTTCTGATAGATAATCTCGGATGTATCATCAGAATCAAATTCGATCTCCGCGCATCCGCGGTTGCCATCTACCCATGCACGCAGAACCTTTCCAATAACTTTTTCCCGGTTATGATTGTATAAAACAACCCCTATGGAATTCAGTCTTTCAAGGTTCACTGCACTCTCTGTATGTGACAGAATCTCCGTACCCCACCAGCGGTTGTACGGCTCCTCAGATGAAAAAGAGAGGGTGAATTTTCTTTCATTTCCCTCTCCTTCCATTCTGACAAGACTGCCCTCTGTCAGATAACGCTGCAGGCTGCCGCCCATCTCGTTATTCTTCTTTTCGCTTGGATTCATCTCCGCCGCCCTCGTCAGGTGCCGGATCTTCTTTTTGCCCAAATATCACACCTCCCATGTCTACGCCTTTTTCCTTTCCATAGGCAAGGACTTCCGCCATATCATCAATCTGAGACCTCCAGTCCCGGCCATTCTCCGCAGCAATCTGCTTGAACGTCTTCTGACCGGTCTGCATGGCTGTCTTCGTTGCATTGGACTCCTTCTGCGGATCAATCCATGATTTTGGCTCCTGAATCCATTCATGATCCAGGTATTTATCCTTATCCTGCCAGAATTTCGGAATATTGATTTTATTACTCAACACAGCTGAGATAACAAACGTTTCATAGATCTCATCCAGAATCTCAATCAGCAGTTCCTTTTCTTCTTTGTAAGTCAGTTCATCTTCAATCAGCCCCTGTCTGGTAGAAGAATAAGTGCTCTCTGCCATATCACGGCTAACCGCCTCATAACTGATTCCCTGACCTGCACCTACAAGGCGCTGCTGCAGCTTTGCAAAATTCGTTGCATCGGATCCTTGCCCGGAAGGATTCACTACCTGAACCTCATCACCGGCATTCATTTCTTTGATCATGCCAGGACTGATGGTTTTTCCTTCGTAAGAAATCTTCGGTTCACTGGAAGAGGCATTTCCTCTTCCATACGGGTTCAATCCCGTTGTCGGCAATGCTTTTTTAATAAACACAGCAAGGCAGGCTTCGATACGTTCCTTCACTGACACAGCTGTCATGAATTCGTTGATATCCCGAATTCGTGGAATCGTCGGCACCATATCCGATATCTCCCTGAGCTGTGACGGTCTCTGTTTCGTAAAATAAAAAATGACATCTTTGGCTTCTACATATACCGGCTCACGCTGGCTGAAACCATCAATGTCATACTGTCTGATAAAATACCCTACAGGCTTATTGAATTCATTATATTCAATGCCTCCAATTACCTTATTTCCAGGTTTCCGTGGCTGCATCGTGGTAAGGTCCAGCTCATCCACCTCGATCATCTGAAGCTTAAATGGGACATATCCATCTTTCGTATAACGCTTAACAAAGAGGATACCTCCATCCACCCGCTTACGCTTAACTGCCATGCGAATGATCTGATTCAGACTCTGTGTTCCGGTCACATCACAATTCTGTTTTTTACACCATTTCTTCCAGGCTTTCTCGATCTGTTTATTCAGATCCGGGTCATCCGTTTTTACCTGAATCTGATAACCGCCGCCTACAACGTTTCTCTTATAGGCACCGATCACAGAATTCATGACATCACTGTTACGTTCCAGATCTCTGGCTCTTGCCCGGACATTATCCCGACTGTACCGATCTGTGTTTTCTGCCGATGCATTCATCACCCGCCAGTTGGCATTGGTCCGACTGTAATCACCGGCATCATAATATAATCTCATCTCCTCATAGGCCTGACGGTAAACTTCTCTCTCATATGCTGCTTTCGGAGATATTGCTGCCACGATATGATCAATAAAATTCATGTTTACCTCCCGTCAAAAATACCTACATAGCAATCATCCAGAAGCCCATTATCGCCTGCATTCTCTCTGGCAATCTGGGCTTCTATATCATTTTTAATAGCATATATCTGTTTCAGATCCGCTCGGGTCAAACTTCTGGAACCGATTTTATACGACTGTCCACCAACGGTAATCGCATATATGGCCTGATTCAGACCATCCAGCAAATCCTGCTTTGATATTTTATCAGCCATAACGCGCTCCTCCTAACCAGTTTTCATTCGCTTTAATCCATTGCTCTTCCGGTGCATCCGGATCTTCTTCCTTCTGAGTCTGCACCTCGTCTACATCTTCTTGCAGCAGATGCAAGGTCCTGACTCCTCGGATATCTGCCGCCACCAGGGCATATACTTCTGCATCCAGGTAATGGTTATCTGCATGGCTTCTCTTCGGAACCCACACCTGCTTTACTACACCATTTTTCTTCACATTTACCTTATGCTCAGCCGTTACCTGTTCGGCATATTCCGTATCGCATCCGGCATATACCATCCAGCTTCCTCTGCCATTCGGGCGCTTCATACGGCCGGCAATCATATCTTTATATGCATTGCCATCTGCAACTACCAAAGTCATACCATATGCTTTACTGTCTGCCTTCGTTATCTTGCTCATCTTGTATGGGCTTAATTGTTCATGGCTGGATCCTTTTACAGGCAATGCATAATCTGCATGTGTCACACAGAAATCGTATACCATATCGGTCTGATCTCCTGAATCCACCAGACACAGGTTTACAACTACCGGATCACCATCTTCCGTCTGGTACTGAAGATTCATGATCCTATCAATCTCTGAAAAGGATAATGCCTGGCCATGTGCAATATTCTGGCTTGTCAGGTAATCTCCCCATGCTCTGATGGTCCAATACAATGATGTCTCCTGAACATCGACCCCTGCTGTCAGAAGTTTTGTCCATGACGGCACAACATATGCCGGAACCTCTGTCTGACGTTCCATCACCATATCAGCATTCGTTTTCAGCTTCGTATCCTCCCATGGCTCTGCCAGCCATGAATTGACAAAATTCTGAAAATCTTCTGGATTGTCCTTTGTCTGAAGAAATTCTTTTGCGATATCAGACCAGCGAACAAAGGGACTGTACAGGGTGTTGATCCAAAATGCTACATTCCGGACATACTTTGTACTATGGCGAACTGTTCTCCATTCGCCAAGTCTCAGCATGTTATGCTTATCGTTATCTGTAATCACACATCCGCATTTCTGGCACACATAGGTAGCAAATTCTGCCCGGTCAGCATAGCTCATTCCCTCATCACTGGGAAAGCGAATGTTCGGAAACTGAAATTCAATGTACTCTCCGCAGTGCGGGCATGGCACAAAGAAATGTTTTTCGATATCAGCATTTTCTTTTTCTTGCCAGATATGACCGGTTTTCAAAGTCGGCGTACTGGTTATGAATATTTTTTTGTTATGGAACGTTTTTGTACGCTCCGTAGCAAGCTTTATTGGATCAGCCTCTTTATTGCTGGCTCCCGGATACTTGTCAACCTCATCCATCATCAGAAATCGGATAGGTTTACTTGCAAGACCTGACGGAGAATTGGACCCGGCCAGTGTCAGGTACATTCCATCAAAATGCAATTCCAACAATGGTGATGTATCATCAAACTTTTTTGCAATCTCTGGCGTTGCTTTTAACATCGGCTGCAATCGGTTTTCTGAAATAGATTTTGCCAGTGTATCCGTCGGATACACGATCATGGTCGGCGCCGGATCCTGCATGACAATGTAGCCGATCATATTCTGAAGAGATTCGGTACCACCAACCTGCGTCGGCTTTACAAATACAATCTTTTCGGTCTCATAATTATTGAATTCATCCATAACCCCTTTCAAATATGGAGTAACATCATTACTCCACGGTCCTGGCATGGCTGCTGATTTTGCATCCAATATACGATACTTTTCCGCCCATTCGGAAACCGTTAATTGTTCCGGCGGACTCAAATACTGCAGGGCTTCATACTGGTATTGTGTTACCAGTATTTTTTTACGCCTTGCCATTCTTTTCCTCTTCTTCTACAACAGCGTTTACTACAAAACTGTTAAGCAAACGCTGCACATCTTTCTGAAGTTCATTCTCTATCGATCTTACCTCAACCGGATCTACAAACCCGGTCAACCGCCCTGCCAGTTTACTCGGTAATGACATCGCAAACTTTTTAAATGAAATGAAGAAACGGCTGTAGTCCAGCTTTACTTCTTCAACAGATACATACTTTCCGGCTGCAATCTCAGTCCGCAAGCGGTGCAGCTCACTCTGCGATTCTTTCAATGCAATCTCAGCCCGGAGCTTCTGTTCTTTCAGTTTTCCCTCCGCCTCTGACTTTGATTTGCCATAAGCTTTGTCCTGAAGATACTTCACATACTTCTGAATCGTAGGAACAAGGTCATACCGCCTGCCTTCTTTCGTGGCAACCGTAGATATGACTCCTTCCTGCGTAAGCTGCTGTATTCTCCGAACACTCACGCCAAAAAGGTCCGCTATAATATCAACTTTATAGTATCCGTTTGTCTTTTCCTCTGCCATTCCATCACTCTATCCTTACAGCTTCCTGACCTGTATACTCTTCCCAGCGGCGAATAATCACACTGGCATAATGTTCATCGCATTCCATCACATAGGCATTGCGCCCCAGCTGTTCCGCTGCCATCAGTGTTGATCCGCTACCGCCAAACAAATCTCCAATATTCCAGCCCTTTTTACTGCTGTTCCTCATGAATTTTCCTATGAGTTCCAACGGTTTCATGGTTGGATGCAGATTATTGCTGACTGGTCTTTTTTCAAATATAACTGAACTCTGATCTGCATACTGGTGCATCTTATCCTTGATGTATGCAATGAGTTCAGGCTTTTTCATATTTTCAAAATCAATATCATCTTCCAGAATAACTGTATCCTGCGTTCTATCCTGAACAAAATAGTGCCCAGCTCCCGTTTTCCATCCGTAAAGAATAGGCTCATGTCGCCAGTGGTAGTCATTCTTTCCTATGACAAAGTTGTTCTTTTCCCATATCAGAACTTCAGCCAGTTTCAAGCCTGCATCCTGATAAGCCTTTCTGAAGGTCAATCCCTCAATATCTGCATGGAAAACATAGATGGCAGCACCATCTCTCATGCAGGCTTCCATATTTCCAAATGCTTTCAGCAAAAACATATAGAATTGATCCTGCTTCATAGAATCATTCTGGATTTTCATTGAACCATTACTGTTTGTGCGAAAAGCATCCATTTTTTTCTGCTTATCTTCATAAGCAACATTATATGGTGGGTCTGTGATGATAAGGTCCATCTTCTCATCACCCATCAGTCTTTTCACATCAGCTTCTGAAGTACTGTCTCCGCACATTAGTCGATGCCGGCCAAGCTGCCAAACATCACCGCTGTTTACAAGAGATAATTCCTCAACCTCCTCTGGTTTGAATTCATCTTCTGTAACCTCCGGTTCAAATCCTGACAAATCTATCAGATCCCCAAGCTCTTTACTGTCAAATCCGGTAAGACTCAGGTCATAATCGCCCAGGTCAAGATCCACCAGTAAATCTTTCAATTTATTGGTATCCCATTCTCCGGATATTTTGTTCATGGCAACATTGAGTGCCTTTTCATCTTCTTTATTCAGATCCAATACTACACACTCGGCCTCTGAATATCCAAGGTCTGAAAGAACCGTATGCCTCTGATGACCGCCAATAATGGTTCCATCAGAATTGATAATCATTGGATCCACATAACCAAAAGTCTCTATGCTGCGTTTGATTTTCTGATACTCCGAATCCGCTGGAGTCAACGCTTTTCGTGGATTATACTCTGCCGGCTTTAAATCAGATAACTTTCTTTTTTCAATTTTCATAGCAGTTTCTCCACTAAAAAAGCGAATGCACTGCTGCATCCGCCTCATTTCAAAATTTCACATTACCATATTATCACATGTCGGAGTGCTACTGCGTACTATTTTGCGTAACGAAATGGGGAAATTTTTTTACCTTTTATCGGCAAAAATACTGCGCTCGATTCGCCCCGCATTCCAGGTAGACACAGGTAGTACCTAAAGGGCACAGAAGGGGCTGTTTTGAGCCGTTTTTCTTCTATGGACAGGTGTTCCTCCTCTGGTCCCTCCTGTCTATAGACAGAGCTGTGAGCCGCTCAGTCTGTTCTTCTTTCCATGCCCTCTTGTCTCCTCTGGCTGTCGTTCTCTTCTTATCCCTTATCCTTGCCTATCCTCTGACGTGTGGCTGTCTTCTGTTCTGATCTGATCGGCACAGCTCTGCTTCAACTGGCATCTGTCTGCCTGATCTGATCGGCACACCCTGCCCGGCTGGACTGCGGTCTCCCTGATCTGATCGGCACAGCTTGCCCTTGCTGATCTCTGCCGTCTTGATCTGATAGACACACATGTCCTGCCTGACCGCTTTTTCTTCCTGTTCGGCACAGCTCTGCTTCAGCTGGTGGCTGTCTTCCGTCCCTCTCTGATCTAATCGGCACAGCTCTGTTTTCAGTCGGCTTGCTTTTTGCTTTGCCGCTCTTCTTTCCGTCTTCCGTTCTCTTCCATGCAAGTTTTTTGTGTGAGTTTTTATTGATATTTCAACGTTTTTCAGACTTCCGGAAAAGTTTTTTGAAAATTAGACTTGACAAAACCGGCACACCAGAGCGATGATACAGACACGCAAAGCAACGCTTTCAAGCGTCTATTTAATTTACTATAGAAGGATTCAATATGGCAACGAAAAACGAAAGATCTGAAATGCAGAACATGATCATCCATATGACCTACGGTGTTGAGGTTGAGATGACTGCAATTACAAGGGAAACCGCGGCAAGGGTAACCGCCAGCGTCCTTGGCTCCGGTTCATCTGTTCTGTATCTGGGAGGTGGGTACCATAAATACCAGGTTACTGACCCGCAGGGTCGCAAATGGCTCTTTGTTTCTGACTGCTCTATCAATGCAGTTGACAGTGACGGTCGTCAGGCTGACTGCCGAGGTGTCTATTCCTGCGAACTGAACACACCGCCACTGCTTCTGTCCGATATGGGAACCTTGCAGAACGTGATCCGGGCTTTACGGAATGCCGGAGCAAAAACTGGAGCCCGTTATGGCTGCGGAATCCACGTGCATGTAGGAAGCCAGGAACACACTGCAAAGTCACTGAAAAACTTTATCAACTTGATCTATTCGCAGGAGAACATGCTCTATAAAGCTTTAGGCGTGACTGGTTCCCGAATCCGTAACTGGTGCGTACCGATGAACAACCGCCGGAGCGGTGGCAATGACTACGGCACACCCACTCATTTCATGGATGACCTGAACAACTGCAAAACGATTGAACAGATCGAGGACGCCTGGTACAAAAATTTTTCCGGTTATGATGTGGATTACTGCAGATCAAATCATTATGACGAAAGCCGTTATCATCTGCTGAACCTGCACCGCTACTTCTCTACCAGAGGACAAAGTTGCAACACCATCGAGATACGTGCTTTCAATGCCACACTGCATGCCGGAGTCATCCGTTCCTTTGTCCTGCTGGTTCTGTCCATGAATGCGAAAGCCTTAATAAGTGACCGGATCAAAGCAGAAAAAAATCCAATCATGATTGCAGGCAACGAAAAATTTGCTATGCGGACATGGCTGGTGAGCATGGGCTGGACTGGTGATATGTTCAAAAATCCGAAAAACCACATGCTGAAAAATCTTACAGGCAATTCCGCTTGGCGGTTTGGTAAAAACTTCGATCAGTTTTTGTACTTTGAAACACTGAAAAAGGCTGAGGCATTTTGCAAAAAGCACGGATATGCAAAAAATATCAGCTTTGACTCTGAAAAAAATATGTACCTGTTATCTATCGCATAACAGTAGCCCTGTGGCAAATCCCCGGTTCGACTCCGGGGAGGGCTTTCCGGTATTTTTCCGGCTTGAAAAAATTTTTTCAAAAATAGACTTGACATTCCAAACACGCAGAGTTAGAGTCACAGCATAAACAAGAAACGCTTTCAAGCGTATTTAAAAAGATTTTAAAATAGGAGGTTCGCTTATGTGTACAATGGCAATCAATCAGGAACTGAACGGTATCGAATTAACTTTTGAGGGAAAACCCGCTGAAGAAATCCGGGAAGCAATGAAGGCAGCAGGGTTCCGGTGGCATCGCATGAAAAAGCTGTGGTATGCAAAGAACACCGCAGATCGCAAGGCATTAGCTGAAAAGTTATCTGGCAGCTCCGCTACTCCGGCACAGGCTCCGGTAGCAAAAAAATCTGAACCAGTTTCAAAGTTCGGCATCAAAGCTGGAGACATCCTGACAGACTCATGGGGATACGAACAAACAAACGTGGAGTTTTATCTGGTAACAAAGATCATCAGCGCCTGCAAAATCGAAATCGTAGAACTTGGCCATATCGAAACGGAAACCAACAGTGCCATGAGCGGTTATGTAATCCCGGATCAGCACAACCGGATCAGTGATCCGATTCAGAAAACCGTGTCCCAGGATTCTTACGAAAAAGCTAACGGCGGCTGGCATGTAAAAATAAGCAGCTGCATCTCTTTAACCCCATGGGACGGACAGCCGTGCTTCCAGTCTTCCTGGTACTAATTCCCCGGTACGGTTTCGCTGAGGGTTCGATTCCCTCAGCCGGGATTCCCGGAAACATCCGGAACAAAAATTTGTGGAGGTAATGAATATGATTATGGGAACAGGAAACGGCTTCAAATTTGTTTACGACTTGCCGGAAAATATCAAGAATGTGGATCAGCTGAACAGTTTGATCTATGACTACAATTACAACGAAAGTCAACGGGATGAGCTGCAGGGTCAGCCAAAACTGCTTGGGTTCAACGGTCCCATGTACAACGGCACAAAAATTCTGAAAAGCACCGGTGAAGAGGTGGTCATTATCCGGTACGAACTTCCAAAAAAGCAGGAGGTGTAAAACATGGCAGATTTTCTTTTTTGGATTTTAATTGGATATGGTCTCCGGTACACGTGGGAGATCATGATTGGAAGAATTGAAATTTAGCAAGCGCGATCGGCGCGGCTCCGGGTTCAATCCCCGGACTTGCTTTCCCCGAGTACCGGGAATCAAAAAAATCTGGAGGTCAAAATTATGATGAACAAAAAAATTCTTTTAACCATGGCAGCAGTTGCTGGCGCTTTCCTGATCAGCTGTACTGTTAAAAATCCGGTAGTTGCCGCTCCTGCAGCACACACTTATCCAACTGCCGGAGTGATCATTGATCTGGATGAAAAAAGCGATCTTGTAACATTTTCCACCGGATCCGGTCTGCTGTACAGCTTTTATGGCATCAACGACTACGCCGAGGGTGATATCGTGGCAGCTATCATGGATGATAACGGCACAACTGATTCCGTGCTGGATGACAAAATTGCATCCGTGAGATATGCCGGATGGGCAGGGCTCTTTGAAGAAATCTGTGATAATTAGCCTGAATGGTTCCAGCCGGGTTCAATTCCCGGCACAGGCTTTACCGGTTAACCGGTCAAAAAATATTTCGGAGGTGTCACGTATGAAAAAATTATTCGGGGTTTTGCTGGATGTGCAAAATTCCAAGGTTCAAAAAATCGAGATTGAGGATTCTCTGGATGAATTCTACCGGATTCTGAATTGTAGCTTGGTAGATATGCCAGTAAGAAAAATCGGCAACAAATATTTTACTATCATCTGTGATGATGAGGGTTTATTTGCTGAAGATTACAAAATTTCAGCAACCAACAATTTCGGTCAGCCACAACTTGTTGGCAATCTTTTTATTGTAAGCGCTGAAAATATTGATGGCGAACTGCAAAGCCTGACCGATGACGATGCTAATTATATTCTGAAGCATGTCTTAACTATTTTCACCAGAAAACATCCCGAAGGTTACCCGGCTCTGACACAAGTTGAATATTAAAAAATGGAGGTACATATCATGAAAAAATCAAAAAAATTCTATGTTGCTTATGGATCAAATTTGCATCAGGGGCAGATGCAGTACCGCTGCCCGGATGCCACCGTTTATGGCACAGGTGTGGTCAAAAATTATTCTCTCACTTTCTGGGGGAACGCACGCGGCTGCGGTGTTGCAACAATTCTGCCCGGTGCGCAGACAGACGTCCCGGTTGCCGTCTGGAAAATCTCCGCATCTGATGAAAGAAACTTGGACCACTATGAAGGGTACCCTCACCTTTACCGAAAAGAAAATATTGAGGTTGCAATGGATGACGGCACAACTCTGACCGGTATTATTTATCTGATGAATCAGGGTATCGCAACGGAACCCAACTCATACTATTATTCTACCATCGTCCATGGATATCAGGACTTCGGCTTTGACCTTGCATTCCTTGAGGATGCCCGTCAAAAAATTTATCTGGAAGCATCTGCATTCCGGGAGCATCGCTTCAAAAAATTTGTATGACAAACTACTGCCATGATAGTATAATAAAAGCGCCGGGATATTTCCGGCGCTAAAAAAATCAGAGGTGATGGTATGGCTTACATCAAAAAAAATAATCTGACCAAATTAACAAAAATACGGCAGGATCTTGGTATGACCCGTGCACAGCTGGCTGAAAAATCCGGCGTCAGCGCCCGCGCGATTGAAAGATATGAGCAGCGCCGGTCAAGCATTAATGATGCCTCTGTGGGCCGTGTCCGTGATCTTGCACGTGCGCTTGGAGTCCCGATCGAAAACATTATTGACGACGATTAAAAAAGCACCTTTATCGGTGCTTTTTTCATGTCCTATCCTATCTCTCGTCAAAATATTTTTTGAAACTCAGGAATGCCTCTTCTGCTGTTTCTACTTCCTTCGGATCTCCCGCAATGGATACCGACAGGCTTTCTCCATCAAAATATGCTGCCACTGGTGCTTCACCATCAATCAGCTCGCCGGTCTGTGTCTCAATGAAAAGCGGGCAATTCTCCCAGAAAATCCTTCTGCGCTGCTCTTCTGTGCATCCTTCCAACTCTTCCTCATCAAATTCACCGCAGTCACCATAGTCCGCGAAACTGAAATAAATGGGATACCTTGCTGCAGCTAACATATCTGCCAGATCAAAAATAATCTTCGACTCCGGATGTCTCACTATAAAAAATTGTTTTTCCATGGCTGTGCCCTCCTCTGCCTGATCAAAATTATAGCTAGGTACGCATCAGGCCGTCAATCTCTTTTTCGTATTCCCGTACAAGCTCCTGAACCTTGGCAAATTCCAACAGCCGGTACAAACCTTTCCTCCAGTACTGTGTCGCCGGGGTCTTGGAAAGATGCTCATGTTCACAAATTCCTTTCCAGGCTAACCCGTCAATATATTTGTATTCCAGAATAGCCCGCTCCGTGGAGTCCTCGTTCAAAAATTCCAGGATGTCTGTGATTTTCACATATTCCTTTTTCATCTCCTGAATCTTTTCATCAATTCGTGTGTTGATCTCATCTAGCTCATAGCTCAGCCCGGCACACCCGACATTCTCCCCGCTGCCTTTTGGCATTCCATCTATAACGGGTGAATGCAGCGGGCTATAAAATTCCTTCTCCAGGTCATACTTTCTCCGCTCCAGCGCCCGCTTCCGATTCTTACAGCGATTATAGGAATTCAAATATTTGTCCAATAGAACCGCTTCCGGCGATAATCGTTCCTTATGCCTCTCCATCCGGATCATCTCCTTTTGTCAAAAAATATACCGCATCTTTGAGAATCTGGATCTGTTCCACGTGCTTTTCCTTATGATCAAAATCCCTTACCGGCACACCTCTACGATTCAATGCGTCAATCATCATCTGAATGCTCTGACAGAGTACTCCGGTTGGAACATCATCAAACAGATTTCCGTTTTCTACCTTCCGCAGCAGTTTCTTCGTCGATCTTTTCATCAAAATTTCCTCCCCTCTTTAATCCTTCCTGAATCAGCCGTTCCGCATCCTCCGGAAAAATACACACACCTGCAATGCCTCCTGCTGCCCGGATCTGCCTGATCGTCTGTTCCTGGATCTTGCTCAGCTTTCCAAAATACGGCCGCTTTACTTCAAATCCATAATATCTACCATAGATAACAGCAGATACATCCGGGATGCCTTGGCGGCTGTATTCCCCAGCCGCCTCCTTCCAAACAAAGGCATCTGGATATGCTATTTTTACATAATCCATGATTTTTTTCTGATAGTAGCTTTCTTTCGGCACATGCTCCTGCAGGTATCTTTCAGCACTGATACAGCCTTGTACATTTTCTCTGACAAAAATTAATGCTTCCGCTTTTGTCTGAAACCGGTCAAGTCCTTTGATCATTCTTCCTGCAGCCGCCTTTCATAGATGTATAAAATCACAAGAAATATGGCTGCTATGATATCATCAACCTTCCTGGCTTGTATTTCCCTGTAAAACAGAAGCTCAAGGAACTGCCAGATCTTCGTGATTCCCCACACGATTGCCATGGAATTCATCAATGCGATAAATCTATTTTGCATTCTTCAGCCTTTCCTCTTCATCTTCAACTACTTTCCAGAACACACTTCCTTTGATCTCTGTCATGAAATTAAGTAATTCGATATCAGAATCTGCTTTAATCGCCCCATATAAAATATCTCCGACCATAAAGCATCTACTTGAAACTTTTCCCATAACCATTAGACCGTAACGTAAATAACTTGGTTTTACAGGAACTTTCAGATGCTTTGTTTTCACGGTTTCAAGCCAATCCCTGGTTATAGCACAATTTTTCTTAAAATATCTCACTCCACATCCATTCGTTTTCTTCGTAAACATCCCATCAAATTTTTTCAGATCATTTTCCGTCGGAATAATCATCACACACTTATCTGATGGCACATATTCCGTCGCTTCGATTTCATGAATCTCCAAAAATTCATTGAAAACTATCCAATAGTTATTCAAATCCTTTCTGAACTGCATATATGCTGCATAGAAATCACTGTCTTTGTTAATTGTAAAAAATTTTTCACTCACTTCTCTACCTCCGAAAATACCTGCATTGCTTTTCCAAATGCTATGTAATTATCTATTGCCCGCTGCAGACTTACCATTCCAATTCCGGGAGATGGTCGATCATATGAAACCGGTTTAGCTTTTCTTTCGGCACAGTAATCCCTGTTCATACATTTTCTGCATCTCCAGGAACGCTTATCGAAACTGCGAACATCGCATCCGTTCAATATTGTCATGCTGTCGGTCCTCCATATCAAAAATTGATAACTGTGCCGTCTCCTCCCAAAGTCGCTTGCTTGATAACTGATACATAGATTTATCAATTTCATATCCAACATACGCACACTGCGCTCTGTGGCATGCGATCAAACTGCTGGCACTACCTACGTGGGTATCCAGAATCTTAAAGCCTGGCTTTGCATATTTCTGTAGCAGCCATTCATACAAAATTACTGGCTTCTGCGTCGGATGAATCCGCTTCTCATTCTTAGATTTGTTTCCCTGCTGGATCCATCCCTCTGTCATGCTCTTACCCTGAAACATTCCATTCCACATGTACCGGAAAATTCTGACCGAATTGTGCATGCTGCAATAGGCAATTTCACAATCTGAAAAATCACTGGTTCCATTGACTTTATCCCAAACAATTCTCCCTGATCCAAAGTTATAATCAAAATAGTTGCATCCCCAGATGATCTGCTCCTTTGACACACGGAATAACTCTCTGAAATAATCCTCGCCCGGAACCTTCCATACATCCAGTTTTCCATATAACCGGCTGACGCCGATGGGCGATACTGATCGCCCATAATATCCGCGCCGCTCCGGTCCTGAGAAGTACGGAGGATCCACGATTGCAAGATCAAAATACTTATCCGGGAAAAGTTTCATTCCCTCCATGCAATCCAGATTGTAATATCCGAATCCCGGCACAAAATCACTCATCTTGTTTCCTCGTTTCTATGCAACTCCGGATCTCTTCCAGCTTCTTCGGCCCAATGCCTTTTACCTCTGCTGCTGCCTGCATGAACTCTTCCAGACTCAGGCTGGATGCAGCTGCTGTATCACATCCATTGGTATAACCATTTTTGTATCCGCTCTCATAGATACTGCCACAGAAGTCTTCCAGCTGCTGATGGTCATACTTTCTAATTGCTTTGTACTTTTCCCGATTCAGGATATAAGATTTATTCCTCGTCTTAGCCATATACCTTTTCCTCCAGCTTCGGGTTTTCATAAATATTTCCAACGATTTTTACTTTTTCATAAACATGTCCGTTTGGATATTCCATCCAGTACAAAATTTCATTTTTAAGCAAACATTTTTTATGCCAATCAATGTAAAAGCCCATATGGTTATCATAATATCTGCCATACTTCACAAGGCCGTAGAACTGAAGGTCGCCGCCAACGTCGTAGACAATGACATCACCTTCATAGACCTCAACTCCATCCAGCCGGCAACCGGTAAAAGCACCAACAGATTCCGGAATAACATCCGCTACCAGCGTTCTGTATGGGAAATTCCAGTCCTGAATCTGCTCAAACACAATCTTTGTCTGATGGTACTCAGGCTTGTCTTCGTTAGAAAAACACACCGCGCAAGTACAATGCTCATAATATGCACCGTAAACCCATGTCTTTAAATCCGGTGACCAGCCTCTGCATTTAAAACCTTTCATTCTTCGTTTTTCCCTTCCATTTTCTTCAAATAATTAAACACACTGCCTTCACTGATGCCCAATTCCTCAGCAATCTTTTTCATCGACCACCCGGCATTACGTAAGGCAACTAATTTACCCGTATCCACCGTTATTTTCTTTTTCCGTTCGGCACCGGAAGCCACACTGTTGGCGGTTGATTTTTCGGTGCTTCTGGGAGATTTCTTAATGTCTCCATTATTTTTTGCATCGGGGGGGGTATTATTTCCCTCAAGGATTGAATTTTCTAATGCCGGTTCTTTTCTGAAGAACATGAGTCCGGCTAACAGATTCTGCAAAGTATCCGGAACCATATCGCTCCAACTACCATCACCTTCACCAGGAACCATGATCATAATATCCTGACCCTTTGATGCAAGCTGCAATGCCTCTTCCTTGCTAATCTGCTTTATAAACATTTGCTGTCAACCTCCCTTACTGTCTGGTCATGAAACGACGCCGGATGAAATCCACCATTGCCTCTGACATCTTACTGCTGCGTTTCTCACTCTGTTCCTCTGATTCCCGGTATGGCAACCGTAAAAGCAGTCCCTGTTCTTCCAGATCTTCAGGCGCTGCCAGCTTATTGCAGCACTTACCATGTCCGTTTGATCTTATTTCTGGATCTGGAATAGCCTGTCTTTTCTCGCCGTCATCAATCCATTTTGTCAATCTCTCCATCTACTCCACCGCCTTTCACAACTTCAACCGCCTTTCGCATGCCATCTTCATATCCATCGTAGTATAACTGTAGTTCACCAGCTTCTAGGATTTTGTCATTTGCTTTGTCCGCCAGCTTTTCCAGCTCTGCCACAACTTTGTCCAGATCGTATATTTTTTCTGATCTGCATAATTCTTCAATCTGATCTACGATAAAGTAATCACAGGATCCACGATTAGAAGTATTTATGAGTTCCATCACATCATCTACTCTTACATATTTACCGCTCATCACTGCCTCCTGTTCCATTCGGAAATTACCTCACTCAGGTTATGTCCTGCCGGATAAGACACTACCGGCACAGGACAATCAGGATTGTTGCACTTTACCATATACATCATTCCTCCACTTGACCAATATTCGATTTTTGGTGTTTTTCCGCAGAACGGGCACGGTTTAAGATTCTCCATCAGCTTTGCCCTCCCTGTCTTTCACGCATCCTACAATATGATCATAGCAGTCATAGGAAAGGGTCTTTCCTTTCACTTTCATAACTGCAATAATCGTTCCGTCCGCTTTGCATTTCTTGCGTTTCTTATCCAGAAATTCGCAATTTCCATCACAGTACATACTCATTGTCCTTTCCGCAGCTCCGGAAGTTCTCCTTCCCATTCCCAAAGTCCCTGCTTCCCTTTTGCTGGAATCGGTGCATCAAATAACACTGGCTTCTCCATTCTCCAGGCATACCGGCCTACGGTAAAATTCCCGAATGCATAATCTGAATGGCAGAAATCTCTCACAAAATCATGATAGGTTTGATCAATCTTTTTACAGTCAACCAGTTCCGCCATGCCGATGATGGCACCGTACGGCAGTTTCAGAATATTTTCATAGGTTCCAAATCCCATAACTTTGAAATACTTGTAAAAAGGACTTCTGTGAAGTTCTATAAACTCTGAAGTGTAATCCAGCTGCCTCTTTGCTGCGTGGATCAAGATCGGGCCGCGGTACTTCGTTCCCCAAGATCGCGTCTCATCATGCTTTACTCCGGTGGCCAGCAGCTGTGCCCATGGCTGCCAGATGCTCAATGCCTTCATATCTATTTCTCCACTTCCAGAATCTTGGCGGCCTCCAGATCTGCTTCATGCAATGCCAACGTCAGCGGGTACATCTCCATTGCCTTTCCAACCTGCGGATATAACGCTGCCGGCTCTGAATATCCCATGTGCCAGCGGATCGCAAACTTTTCATAATCCTTTAACTTCATGAACTTTTCGATCATCATTACTGATTTTTCTCCGTGTCCATATGGCATCTGATCATCAATCGCATATACCGGGTACTGCTCCCAGCGGTTATTGCTGTCCTTTCTCCACCGGAGTTCCGTGGTGTAAAAGCCGGTTTTACAAATATCATGGAACAGGGAAACAATTGCAAGGCTGTCCTTTCCTGCAGATTCCAAAATTCCTCCCCATATATCACTATCGCGCTTTGCCATCAGACAATGATATACATTCAGACTGTGCTGAAGCAGTCCTCCTTCAGCACTCAGATGGAATCTGGTGCTGGCCGGAGCCATATAGAAATCACTGTTTCTGATATACTCCATCAGTTCATCCTTGCCTTCTCTCTCAACTAAACTCATAATGGTCTCAAATTCATTAACATTTTCCATACGTTTACCCATTCTTGTTCTCCTCTCTCATTAACATTGCCTTCTCGGCTTCTGTATGACTCTGAAAATATGCATCATATATCTTCAGGACCTGTTGTCTGTGCTGCTCTGCGAGCTGCTGAATCTTCTGCAGGTCATATTCTTCAAACGCTGCCTTTCTAAGTTCTTCCTCGATACCTGACTTTTCTATCTCCTCCTGAGCTTGCTGCTTCAATGCCTGGCTTTCCGACTGGAACACTTTCAACCCTTCATAGCAATAGTTGCGTACATAATCCGTCGTCTCTTTTGCCAACTGTATCTTTAGTTTAAAAAAAGAGATCTTGTAAACTCCTTCCAGAAGATCCGGTGATACCAGCGTCTTGTTTTTCTGGTATCTTTCCAGCGTTTTTTCTAATTTTTTCAAGGATTGTTCTGTTTTTTCCATTAGCTCTCCTTCCTGACACCTATTCTTCCTAACACCTATGCATTTTCCTTAGGTGTTAGGAAAAAACGTTGAATTTCCGGGATTTTTTCCCATTCCTGACACCTAACACCTAATTTCTGAAAATATACCTAAACTTTTTACATGTGCAGTGAAAAGTGATGCACACAACGCTCCATATATAACCTATAAAATAGGTGTTAGGATGTAAGGAATATAAAATAGGTGTATAAAACGTTGAAATTCCGGGCTTTTTTACCTAACACCTAACCTAACACCTAACCTAACACCTAATTTTTAGGTGTTAGGAAATCGGCATACTAATACGGTAATTGCGGTTCCGCAGATTCAAAAGGATTTCCCTGATCCAGCTCCATCTGCGTGAAACCGTCTGCATCCTGCGCCGGATGGTCTCTTTCCGCTGCTGCTTCCTCTTCATCCAGCGGATCCACCGGTCTGGAGAATCGTTTCAGATCAAATTCCACAAACCTGCAAGTCCGATTGTCAAACCATTTAGTTATGCTATAAACTTTCCCGCCATTCTTTTTCTCTAAGCTTGCAATGATTCCCTTGTCTGCCAGATACTTAAGCGTCTTCCGCGGACTGTATCCGGCTTTTGTCAGCGCATTATTCAGAATCGTCGGATATATGTATGCCTTTTCCTGATCTGTGCTCATGGTTCCGAGGCAGGTGCCGATCACCTTATCCCCAAAATACTGCCGGTTGGACAGAATCCAGTCTACGATGAACTGAGTGGCATTCTCATTGACATCCGCCACACCTGCTGCCATCTGTTCCTGAATGATAGTCCGTGCCATCTTCAATGCTCGATTCCATGATTCCTGATCAATTTCAAGAGTTGCCTTTTCGCCCGGTATGTTGCTGCGCTCCGCAGCAGGCTTGAAAATCCAGGTATCAATCATCGCATCTGCCAGTGCCACTGCGCTGATTCCGGCAATGTGGCTGCCACTGGTGCCGTCCGCCAGCTGATATACCTGCTCAACCATTCGATCATACTGATCTTTGATGCTCAGCTCATCCGTGCTCAACACCCGCCGGATAAACTCCGGTCCTGCCCAGCCACAGTTCAATGGTGCCTGCTGGTGCATCATGCTCGCTTCCTGCTCAACATCAAACGGCCCGCCGTAGATCTCAAGCACACGCGTGCTCACACCTGTCTGGGATGTCTCCGTAGATAACGGCTCCTCACCGGTTGCCAGCGCTACGGTCCGCCAGGTATTCAGTGCCTGCAGACCACCGCCCTTGCTGCCTCGTGCCCGGCCGGTACCGGATGCAATCATGTACACGATCTTTTCAAGGCTTTCCTGCTTCTGTCCGGCCAGCTGCCGCTCATCAATTCCCATCGGAAGATCATTGTAAAACCCTGCCATCCGCTCCAATGCCACCTGCGTTGCATTAAAATTGACCATCAGTCGCTCCGGATCTCCCCATGCTGACAACGCTGCTTTCAGTGCTGCTGTTTTTCCGCCCTTGGATCCGCCCCAGTTGTATACGAAAAAAATTCGCTGTGACAGAATCCGCAGCAGCGGTGCTGCAAAGCTGGCTGCCAGAATGAACCGGAACTTGTCCCGCTCCCGGTGGGGCCGCATGGTATCTTTCCATCCTTCAAACGTTCCATTGGCATGGTATGCTGCCGCCCATCCCCTGAGGGACGGCTCAATATCCAGCACGATATCGTCCCCATGTCCCGGAAGGAATCTCCCGCCTGTCTGCCATCCAAAGGTGGAAGCAGAGTCTGCCTTTGTGATCACATCGATGTTTTCTGCCTCCAGGGCTTCCAGGAAGCGCACCACCATCTTCGCGTTCTCTGATGTAATCGTGCATCCCAGATCTGCCAGGGCGGTGATGCTACGGCTTGTAAAGATCGTGCTGCGGGGATAGATTGCCTTGTGCCATTCTCCATCCCTCTTAAACGCGATCTCGATCTTCTCTTCTCCGGTCTCCATGCTTTTCAGACGCTGCGTCAGAATGATCGGGGTCCGGCACACCAGCGTCGGGGTCGCCTTGCGTTCTTCGATATGGCTGATTCCTTTTTCTGAATACAGCCAGCCTTCCGGCTGCCGGAGGTTCACCGGAGCTCCCTTGACTGCTTCCGGGATAACGTCATGGACCTTACTCAAATCCATCCGCTTTGCTCCCTGGATGGCCGCCTGTATCTCTTCGGCTGCCTTTTCCTCACCATCTCTCAGGTATAGCTCAGATGGGTCTTTCACACCGAACTGCCTGCAGCTCCATGTGAAGACATCCCCGGAAAACTCCTCTTCGTGAAGAATCCTGCATACCTTTTCCAGAAAAGTCTCTCCGCCCTTGTCCGGCTCCACATGAAGGTAGATCTTCAGACCTTCCAGCTTCGGCACCATCCTGGCTTTGAAATTGCTGGCTCCCGGTACACCAAGAGCCGCAATGTTCAAATACCACAAGGTCTGTGTATCGGACTCTCCCTCGACCAATACGGCATAACCGTTTTTCTGGATCTCCGGTAACCGCCATTCTCCGTACAGGCACAACTTCCCGCTGCTGCCATAGCTCCAGCGAAACTCCTTACCGCCATACCGCTTTCGGAAGACATCCGTTTTACCATCCTCCCTTTTATACGGGAGTTTCAGCCAGCGCACACCATCCCGGTCTTTCCCGGTGGAAGCCAGGCACACCTCTTTCAGAAACTCTTCCGGAAGGTGCTTACTGAAGGAATACTCTGATAAGGTGTAGTCCTTCATCTTCGGTTTCTCTGGCTTCTGCTCCGGTGAATCTTCCAGCTTTCCGTACTTATCAAGAATTTGCTTATATGCTGTTTTGGTATCTGTGTTGTAGAATTTGCTCCAAAAACTGATGAAATTGCCATCAATACATCCGGCAAAGCAATGGCACATGCCGGTTTTCGCATCTGCGGTGAAGGAATCCTGCCGGTCATCATGAAACGGACACCGTCCCATGATCCGGTCACCGGTCATACTGAAATTTTTCAGCATGTTTCTGTATTCAGCTGCATAATCAACAAAATCATCTATGTTGAGCTGTTCTGCATTCATCGAACCACCTTCATTGCCTGTCTCATTTTCTCGTGGGTTACGGAAATAATATGTCCGCGCATATTCAATCGTGCTGCTTCTGCCAGTTCTCTTTTCATGCCGGAGCTTAGCTTTCCGTCTACCAGAACCAGAAGATATTCATTGGATCGCCGTAAATCATTCAGTCCCATTTCAATTCCGCGTTCCCGGTCATCCTCGAAGCTGTCATCCAGAAACTGCGTATAGAAAAGATGGGGTGCTACAGGAATACCTCCGGCCGCTGCGATCTGCCGGCATACATACCTTGCAACATCACAGTTGAATTTCTGTTCTTTTTCCGTGTTTGCCCGGAACCGAGAGATGATATAAATCCGTTCCATAATGTCCTCCATCCACAAGGGGGGACGCCTTTATTTTGCGTCCCCCTCCGTCCTTTAATCAAATGGCAGCTTCTCCGGATTGTCCGGAACCTCCATAAAACCATCATTGGCATTTGCTGGTGCTGCATCCTCAGTGTCATAGTCACTGTTATCGATGTCAATATTGCGATCCTGCTGTTTGATCGTGTCAGCCATAGCTTTTGCCGCTGCTGCTTTTTCCGAATCCAGCTTTCCTACAAAGCTAAACACTGCCCGGCTGTATGCAATGCCGCCGGCACTCTTTTCTTTCTTCAAAGTAATCTTTGTAACCGCCTCATAACAACGCATGCCTTTCAGGAGGATTCTCTTGCCGATGTAATCTCTCATATACTTCAGGGAAGTAGGCGGAAGGGAAAGAATCAACGGAACCGGATTATCCTCTCTTAACATGTAGATTCTATGTACATTCTTGCAAGCTTTTCCTCTACCATCTTCATCTGAACCAAACTGGTTGAATGGGCAGTCGGCACAGCTTTTGATCTCTCCAGTTTCAGCATCGGTACCTGTCTTGCCATCAAAGCTGCTGCAATCCGGCTTTTCATTTCCACCTGCAAACTTCTCTTTCCAGTAACCATTGACTGCATGGTGGAACAGGATCACGCCCACCAGCTCTGTACTACTTTCCGGATTATCCTCATCTTCTCCCGGAATCTCAAAGGCAAGTCCACCACCAGAAGGAATCTTGACCCGGTCATATGGCAATGTTCCAAGACCGTCCATCTCTTCTGCAATGGCTGCTGCCAGATCACTATCTGCCAGAGTCACCAGATTAAAATTGTTTACTACTGCAACTTCGTTTGCCATCACTTATGCCTCCTTCTTAGCTTCAATTTCCGGCCATTCACGGATTCCGGATATTCGTTTACATGCTTCAATGCTTCCTGCACGATATTTATTTTCGTTTGCACCGTCCAGTGTTTCCGTTACAAAATATCCATTCTTCATTCCCATGAACCGGCACACCACATCCTGCCCCTGCATTCTGATCATGATAGGATCACCTTTTATAAGCGCATTCTCAAGATCGTCTTTCACTGTTACGATCTCTTTTCTTTCAATTCGGATTCCCATTACTCCTCATCCTCCTCTGCGCTCTCACGAGCCTCACGTTCGCTGTTTTCATTTTCAGTGCTGACTTCCTCATCCTGCATCTCCGAAGCCTCTGCATCCGTCGCACCGGCTTCCTCGAAGTCGTCTTCTGAATCATCCTCTTCATCGTCAAAAGCGTCCTCCAGCGGAGTCTTTTGGGAATCACTGCCATAATAGAGATCATTCAGAATCCGGGTCATATCTGCTGCCATCTTGATGGAATTCATTGCTACATTTAATGCCGCATCATATAACATGCTGCATTCCTTGATGGCTGCATCACCATCCACCTGCAATTTGGTAAGATAATCATTCATACCACCTTTCAGGTCCTTTTCACATTTCACAATGCGGGTATACGCCGCCGCTGCAATGCCGTAACCCTCATTTTTATTCCGCACAGGTGCAAGACTACCACTCTCTTCTCGCTCCCGTTCCTGGTTGTTGTAAGTAAACTGAATCACCTTCACCAGGTTATCTTTCAGATCCCGCTCACTGTCGAGTCGGATATCCATTTCCATCTGCTCATACTCTGCCATACTTATTCCTCCTGTTTTTTAGATTTCTTTGCTCTTTCTAAAGCTTTGGTATTGGCCTTTCTCTTTGTAATTGTCAGCTTTTCATAGATATTCAGACACTGAGCAAGCTCTTCCGGAAGTTCCTCACCGTTCTCTTCAAGCTCTGCCTGCATAGATGCTACTGTACTCTGTAACGTTCTGGCATTGACCGTCTCAACAATAATGTCTCCAAGCCCCTGATCCCGCAGCGTATCAAAGAAAGAAATACCGGTTTCTTTCTGAAGTTTTGCCAGATCCTCCTCTGATTTTTTGGAATACATAACCTTCTGTGACAGGCTGTAACTGAACCCATCCACAATAGTGTTCGGCTTTTCCTCATCCACCATCATCCGGCAGATTTCCTGCTCCAGCGCTTCTTTTGCTGCATTGTTTTCCTTTGTCTGCATATCAAGCTCCGCTTTACGGTCAAGCAGTCTTTGATACTCTCTGACTTTTCTGTCCAACTGTGATTCCATGATTTTCCTCCTAAAAGAATTGCTTCCAGTCATCAACGACTGTCTTTGCCAGGTCTTCCTTTTTAGCCAGTGCTTTCAGCACCGTTTCATCGATAGTCTTTTCAACTACCAGATGAATGTATGTGCAGCGGTTCCGCTGTCCGATTCTGTGAATCCGGGCAAGACTCTGACTGTATGCTGCATAATTGAAATTGACGGAATAATACACACAGGTATCAGCGGCCGTCAGAGTAATTCCAAGACCTGCGGTATCGATCTGGGCCAGAAATACTTTCACCTTTGGGTTAGTCTGAAACTCCTTTACGATGTCACCGCGGTCATCGATCTTAATATCTCCGTAGATACTGCAGTACCGGATCTTCCGTCTGTCCAGAAGCCTCTGAATTAGATCAATCTCCGGACGAAACCGACAGAATACCACAAGCTTCTTTTCTGCCTCGATAACGTAATCTTCCAGAATATCCTCCAACGCATCCAGCTTTCCTCTGAATACCAGCTCCGGCTTGTCTCCCTCATCTGCCTGAATGAACCCTCCGGTGAATTGCTGCAACCGCAGCAGCTTAGTAAGCACAGTCGGTGCTGTGATCTGGCCGCCGGATTCCAGCTCTGCAAAGCTGTTTCTCCTGATCTGGTCATACAGGTTCCTGTCTTTGGTATTCATCCGGATGTTCCGGGTGATAAAAGTCTGTTCTGGAAGATCCAGCGCCTCTTCCTTTGTGACTCTATACGCGATAGAGTGCTCTTTTTTGATCAGCTCATCCAGATCTTTGTAGCTTACGATCTGCCTGTTACTGAAACCTCCCATGATCGCATACCGGTTCCGGAATGCATAGAAATTCATGCCGAACACCGTCGGATCTAGAAACCGGTACTGACTGAAAATATCAATGGCATTGTTTTGTACAGGTGTTCCGGAAAGAATCAGCTTATACTTTGCAACGTCACCGAGCTTATGCATGGCCTTGCTCTGCTGTGCATCATGGGACTTAATTCTCTGACTCTCATCTGCGATCACCATATCCGGTTTCCAATCCAGCAGCGCTTCAAAGATTTCTTCCCGCCATGTGCTTTCATAGTTGATAACGGCCACCTTCAAAGCCTTAAATGGAAAGGCTTTCAGGGCTTCCAACTCCCGGAGTCGCTGCTTCTTATCTCCAAGTAAAACATTTACCTTGAATTTAAATGTTGCTGCATCCTCAAATTCCTTCGGCCATACGGCACACACCGATGTCGGTGCTACAATCAGAACAGTCTCAATTGCTCCCATCTGATAGGCTGCGCCTGCAACGGCAATAGCTGTTAAGGTTTTTCCACCTTAGCAGCCCATTTCAAACAAGAATCCAAAACCTTTTCCTGGCTGATAATTATTATTCATAGGCATTACATCACTCCCCTTCTCTGCTAAATGTTGTGTATTACTTGCGTTTCATAATAAAATCCATAACATCTTTAGGAATCAATTCATCCGGATTCCTTGCTTTAATGACCTCATGAACCAGATTATCGCTCTCCTGCTTAAGCATTTCTGAAAGATTAAATAACTGAAACGCTGTTTCCAGATCTTTACCGCCACACTGTCTTTTAATAATTGTGACAATATTACGACACCAAGATTCTCCAATAAAAATATCTGGGATTGCTCTGCCACAAAATCCTGTATTTCCATTAAAAGAAATTTTCCTTCCGTTTCTTTTGATCTCTTTGTTCAGGATAAAATACAGTGTTTTACCTTCAAGTGTTTCATCAGTTACGATGTTTCCATCATCATCTATGTTCTGAATTCTAATCTTTACCATTCGATTTCTCCGTTCACTATTTTCATAAAATAATCAATGTCTTCATCTGCAGTGTGTCCTCTTCATGGATCCTTTTCCTGCTCCGGGACTTCTGGCGGATCAATCAATCCGAATGTGATCAGTGCCATATTGGCTCCACGGACCTGATGTTTGAAGAGTGGGAACTTCACCGGATATTTGTACAACGGCACAGGCGCTTCTTTCATCCTTTCCAGATCGACTGCAAGCGCGATCCGGTTAATGTGCTGCCGCTCTGCTTCTATGGATGCAGGCAATCGTACCAGTCCGGCAAGTCGGTTCAACAGTTCTCCGGTACAAGGACCTTCCAACCACTGACGGCTCCGGTTCCATTTCATTTTGTTCCAGCTCTTAATAATGTTGAACTGCATTCCATCACAGTCCGCGATGATCAGAGTCCCGTTATCCAGTTTCATTTTCATTCGTCATCGCCTCTTTCTATGTAGAATGTATGATTGCCATAGGCAAAGAGCTTGTCCAGGTTCCGGCTATGCCAGGTCTCCTCATCCGTGGTACGTTCAAAGTACAATGCGCCGTCTGTTCCATCCCAGCCATCCTTTACCAGATCAAGCGCTGCATAGCAATCTGTATCCGGTTCCACTCTGTCATACCGGCCATTGGTGACCGAGGTAAAAGCTCCATCATCAAAGATCACATCGTAGATCGTATCCGGAAACCGGATGCTCTCTACCCGGTTCAGGACCACACACATAACCAGCGCTTTGCCATTTGTGTCTTCGCCCTCTGCCTCTGCCATGGCTATTTTCATGAGCAGATGACTTTCTTCCTCGCTCCATCCTTCCGGCACATAGTGGTCCATCGGCTCTTCTGACGGAACGAGCTGTGTTTCTGACGGAACAATCCTTACCCTTGCTGCCACCGGCATTCCCGGATCCATCGCAGCTGCCAGAGCAGCCGTCCCTACTGCCGCCAGAAACAGTCTTATGCTATGTCGATACATTGGTGCTTTCTCCTTTCTGTCCAAGATCGATGCCTTCAATCTCTGCAAACCTCCGGGCATTGATGAGGTACACCCAGCTCCGGCCTGTGTTGATACCATATCCCCATGGGAACACACCCTGCTGCAATCCGATGCTGACCGATTTAACGGATATCCCAAGTAGCCTCGCTGCATCCTTTGGCAGCAGCTTCTCAATTGTTCCGGCTTTCTTCACCAGATGGATCACAGATCCTTCTTTCCAGAAATAGTCTTCCGGGAGTCCCATGGCCTGTGCAATCCTTGCCTGTCCGTCTTCTGTCGGTGTCTGCTTTCCGGATAACCACTGGCTGACTGTTGCCTTGCATTTCCCGGTCAGCCCGGCCAGCTGTACCTGATTGATATTCCTTTCCTTCATTGCTGCCCGGAGCTTTTCACTGAATTCGGTCATATGCCACCTCCGTTCTCCTCCCGCCCGCCAAAGCGGAAAGCATATTGTTGTACCGTCTCATAACTTGGAAAGCCAATCCGCCGCCTCTCCCGCAGCTGATCATTTAAGTGTGCCTGCTGCTGCAACGGCTACTCCTGTTGCCATGCCGTCCATATAGGCATTCGCAATTGCCAGGAAGACACTCTTCTTATCACCGGAAGTCTCATTCAAGATGCCGCAAAGCTGCCGTGCTCCCTTCATCTGCTCCTCGGTGAAAGTGGTTTTTTCCATTGTCTTCATTCAGGTTTCCTCCTCTCTATAGTTTCAGGTATTTGCTACCTGATGAGTCAGTCGGGAATCGAACCCGAACCTTTCATACCTGTTTGTGCGCACATTGGTTGAAATGCTCTTGCCAATAAGCTACTGACTCTTAGCACCAAAAGAGGACACAACTCTTCGGTGCTTTCGGAATAGTCTTTTTCCCCTGTGCAAAGGAAAAGAACACTTTAAAATGTTTATAACAGGGTAGCCCTTCCGAATGAGCGATCGGGCGCAACCGATCAAATGACGCTGGCCGGGATCGAACCGGAAGATGTGGAGGATTCTGATTCACCTTTGGATCCAGCGCCGTGTTGTTATGCCCTTTTGTTCCAGTCTTCCATAGCTGTTTTTATGTCATTTACAGAATTACTTGTACGAAATTCTCCATCATCATCAAATTTATTTTGTTATCTGATAGCATGTTTGATCTTCTCCTTAGTATGGTTTTGGAAGCGGCATCCAGGCTATCACCTTATATACCTTTGTTCCCCCAGCTCCATTGGTATATTTATCCCAACCAAGATAACCATACTGGATATCGTGCCAATATGCTTCACCATCAAATTTCAAATAGTTTGCAATACTGAGAAATCTATCCGGTGTTCCATAAGTTTTTTCAAGAGTCACAAGATACCGTTTTTCGTCTTTCGGTAACTCTTTATCAACCGAATGCCATCGTCTCAGTGGGCCTTCATTTACGGTAGCAGAGGCGATAACTGTAATCTGATCTTCTACAACGCCTTTCAATGCTTCTTTTAATAAATCCTTGCCCTTATACGATGTAAGTGTTCTCTCTATCATCGAATCGGCTTTTTCATGAAATGATTTATCAAATCTCTCCCTGATTTCCTTTTTGAAAATCTGCTCGGCCATTTCCTGTATGGTGTTCTTATTGATACCGGCCTCGCTGATCATCTGTCTTATTTCCTGCCTTAATGCAATTTCTTCAACTCTCATATTATTTGACCTCACTTTCTGTTGTCCTTTTCATATCCTCCTTGTGCTACAATGTAGATAGCATTCAAGAAAGGAGGAATTTTACTATGACTTTTGGAAACTGGGATGAAGCTCTACACTTCGACCCGAAACAAGTTACTAAAATTGCTAATGCCCTTAAAATCAAAGATTCAGATATTACGCTTGATCCGAATACTGAAAGTGCTTTGATTTCTGGCTCTGGCGCGGAACCATACAAGGTAACTCTCAATGATTGTACCTGTGGTAGTTTCAAAGATAGGAAACCTTGTAAGCATATGTATCGTCTTGCAATGAAGCTTGGACTCTTTGATGGTCCGCCAGCAAAAAATCCTGCTGCTGAAAAAGCTTTCAAAAAAGAAATTCCAAACGAAGTTGATCGTTACCGGAAGCTCTATTGCGAAGGCGCTATTTCTGCTGAAAAGTTCGCTGCTATTGCAAAAGCATTAGAAAAGTAACTTCCTGCCCCGGTTTTATACCGGGGCTTTTTATTTATTGTTTCTGCGATAATAATAAGTCTCATTTTCCATATTGTCAATATATTTTTATGGATTTTGTGATTTTTTATTGTTTTCGTGATTTTATTTCTTGAAACAGAGATATTCATGTGCTATATTGTCTATGAAAGGAGGTGTAAAAGTTGAAAGATCGAATCAAAAAATTAAGAAAGCAGTATTTGGATATGACTCAGGCAGCTTTTGCTGAGCGAATTGGAATTAAGCAAAACACCGTTGCTCAATATGAAACTGGAAGAAATGAACCTACTGATACTGTTATCACGCTCATCTGCCGAGAATTCAACGTCAACGAGACCTGGCTCCGAACAGGCACAGGTGAGATGTTCAATCCGAGTCCCAGATCTGCGCTGGATGCATTGGCTGCAGAATACCATCTGGATCAGACTGCATATGTAGTTGTGGAAAAGTTTCTGAATTTGAAGCCGGAATATCAGCAGGGAGTCATTGAATATTTCAAAGCCGTTGCTGCTGCGTTGAATGAGAGTCCGGATGCTCTGTCAGAGCTGATTCCCGGAACTCCGGAAGAACTGGAAGCGAACTATCCGCCGGTAGACCCGGATTCTGATACTGATCGCATCATTGGATAGTGCCCAGCACCTTCGGTTGGGTTAGAGAATATAGTAGATTTTTGTCGGTCCAGTAAATGCCAAGTTGTAATAAAGAGTGTCGTTGGAACGATAATATAATGCGTAAACGGTATGTTCTTTGTATCTTATGTATTTAATAGACATGGCAAATCCCACCTTTCTGTTGTACCGAAAGGCTGGGCACGAATCTCTATTATACTTTTTTACTCATTGATTTTTTAGCGGGAAATAGAGGAAAGCATGAAAGAAATTGAGAAAAGAAGAATCCGCCGCACCATTGGCGTGATGCGGCGGATTGGCTTTCCATGTTACGAGACCACGCGGTGATCGGGATAACATAGCTCTATGATACGATGTTATTATACACTGCATGGCTTCATCGCACAAGTAAAATTTTGAAAGGAAGTCAAACACAGTGGGAAGAAGGAATCCGAATGGATATGGGTCTGTTACCAGACTGAAAGGAAATAGATCGAAACCATGGATTGTGAAAGTGACACAGTATGACGCGGATGGCAACGGCAGGCAGGTTCCGGTCGGATACGCTGCCACCGAAGAAGAAGGGAATATCCTTCTGGCCAAGTATAATAATAATCCATGGAACATTGAAAGGAATAAAATCACCCTGGCTGATCTGTATCAGCAGTGGGCGGCTGTGAAAAAACCGAAGCTTGGCAGCTCCCTGCAGTACGCTCTGCAGGCATCCTACAAGCGCTGTTCAAAATACTATGGAATGAAATACAGAAATATCAAAGCATACCATATGCAGGATACCATTGATAACTGTGTGAGCAGCTACTCTGCTCAGAACTCTGTAAAGAATCTGTGGAGCCATCTGGATAAGTTTGCATATGAGATGGACATCATTGAAAAGATGTATTCCCAGATCACCACAGTCACTCTCTCCCCTTCTGAAAAGGAAGCCAGGACTCCGTTCAGTGATGAACAGATCGAAGCTCTCTGGAAGCTTCAGGGGCAAGCCTGGGTAAATATCATGCTCCTGTATATGTATACCGGGTTCCGTCTGACGGAGCTTCTCGGTATGAAGAAAGACCAGGTGAACATGGATGAACTGTATTTTCAGAATGGCGTGAAATCCGCTGCAGGAAGAGGCAGAATTGTTCCCATCCATTCCCGGATCCGGCCTATCGTCAAAGAGCTGATGGAACAACCCGGGGAATATCTGATCTCAGAAAACGGGAAGCGTGTTCCTCAGTCTCGTTTCTACAAGCTATGGAAAGATACTCTGCCGCTGATTGGCATTGATCCAGAAGATGAAACCAAGACTCCCCATGCCGCCCGACACACGGTGGAAACGAGGCTTGATAATGAGAAAGCCAATAAAAAATGTATTGATCTGATCATGGGACATAAGTCGAACGATGTCGGGAACAGGGTTTATAACCATAAGACAATCGAACAGCTCAGAGAGACAATCGAGCTGCTGAAATAATAAAATTTTGGCTGAACTAGTAACAAATTAGTAACACGAAAATCCATATTTCCCGTAATTTCAAGGAAATATGGATTTTCTGCTTTTAATTAATCTTAATATTTCAAATGCCAGGGACAAAAAAGGCAGGAGCCAAAGCTCCTGCCTCATCTACATTTCTGTTACTGTTTCTTTACCAGTTTTGTTTTCATGACATACCACAGCGGACCGGTGATGCATACGGAAGAATAAGCTCCGCAGGCAATACCTACCATCAGCGGCAGTGCGAACTCTTTCACGGAAGCAACTCCCATGACATAGAGAACAGCGACCATGATAAAGGTGGTCAGGGAAGTGAAAATACTTCTGGTCAGTGTCTGGGTAATACTGTTATTTACCACATCCTCCAGCGTATCTTTCCGTTTCATCTCTGCCAGGTTCTCACGGATACGGTCAAAAATAACGATGGTTGCATTGATAGAATAACCAACAATAGTCAGCATGCAGGCAATGAAGGTATTTCCAACAGAGATTCTGGCTGCTCCGTAAAATACAAGTACTACCAGAACATCATGCAGCAGTGCAGCAACTGCACTGGTTGCGAATCTTACATCCTTAAACCGAATCCAGATATAAATCAGCATAAAGATTGTTGCGATGATCACGGAAATAATCGCATCATGTTTTACTTCCTGACTGATGGCCCCGCTGATATTCTCTGCGGTGATTGCTGTATCGCTCAGATCAAATGCCTCCGTCAGCTTCTCGTCCAGTTCTGTACGTTTGTCAAGATCCAGCTCTTTGGTCTTGATAACCACCTGAGTGGTTCCTGCCACCTTCTGGGTCTGAATATCATTGTCTCCGGTAACTTCTGCCACAACCGGAACTACATTCTGTTCAATCTCCTGGATGGTCATGTCATCGTTAAACTCTACCGTTGTGGAAGTACCACCCTTGAACTCCAGGCTGTATGCCAGCGCGCCTTTGCCGGAGCCTGCATTGATCCCCATATAAGCCAGTCCGGCTACAATGACCAGAACAGATACAGAGAACCAGATCTTTTTCTTGCCAACAAAATTGATCGGCTGTCTCTCTTTGAAGGTGCCGTACCATTTTACATCTTTCATACCAAGGGCATACAGTGCATTCATCACCAGCTTGGATACTACCAGTGCGGTAAACATGGAAACAACAATACCAAGTGCCAGAGTCTGTGCAAATCCCTTCACACTTCCGGAACCTTTGATTGCCAGTACCGCTGCTGCAATCAGGGTGGTAATGTTACCATCCACAATTGCGGAAAGGGCTTTCTGGTAACCGATCTTCATAGCGGATTTGACAGTCTTGCCTGCTGCAATCTCCTCACGAATACGTGTAAAGATAATAACATTGGCATCCACCGCCATACCGATGGAAAGGATGATACCTGCAATACCCGGCAGGGTCAGGGTCATCTGGAATCCATTCAACAGTACCAGAACGATACCTACATAAGAAGTCAGTGCTATGCCGGATGCAAGTCCCATAATTCTGTAAATGGCAATCATGAACAGAACAACCAGTGCAAATCCGATCACACCTGCAATTAAACTGGTATGAATTGCTTCTGCTCCCAGCTTTGCTCCTACCACATTAGAACGCAGCTCCTGCAGTTCCAGGGAAAGGGAACCGATACGGATGGTGGAAGCCAGCTGATCGGCTTCTTCGTAAGTAAAATCTCCGGTGATCTGGCATCTGCCATCTGTAATTGCAGACTGTACGGTCGGAGCACTGATAACATCGCCGTCATAGACAATGGCGATCTGCTTTCCGAGATTTGCCTGGGTTGCCTCGGCAAATTTCTTTGCACCGTCATCCGTCAGGGTAAGTTCTACAATGTACTTTCTTGCCTGTGTCATCTCGTCAGAAGTGGAACCAGCCTGTGCATCTGCTACATCGGTTCCTTCCAGAACTACCGTTCCATCAGAAGTCGTGAACTGCAGAGAACCTGGTTTTCCAAGCTCTGCCAGAATGGCATTTGCATCACTGACACCCGGAATCTCAATATTGATACGGTCGGAACCTTCCTGGTAAACCTCAGCCTCAGTACTGTAGCCTTCTACACGCTTCTGAAGTTTATACACCGTATCTGCCATATCTTCTACAGACGGTGCTTCGTCACCAACGGCCTGATAGGTAATGCTGACACCACCTGCCAGATCGAGTCCCAGTTTGATGTCTTTTGCTGAACCTGCTCCGTCAGCGCCCCAGCCTACTGCCGAGGTGAACAACAGAATTGCCGTAATGGCAATGGTCACCAGCAAAGTGACAACTGCTCTACTTTTCTTCATTTCTTGCCTCATCTTTCTCCGCCTCTGCGGCCTTGATCATGATTGCGCACTCCACACGCTTGCGCTCCAGTTCACAGCTGATATCGTAAGCGTCATTAATGGAGCCGTGGAATTTATAGGAGTTTGCCGCACATCCGCCGCTGCAGTAGAATTTTGCGAAGCAGTTCCGGCACTTTTCCTTAGAGTACACATTACATTCTTTGAACTCATCACGGATGTCTGTACGTTTCAGTCCCTCGTCCACATTTCCCATGAGGTATTTTTCCTCGCCTACGAACTGATGGCAGGGATACAGATCTCCCCATGGAGTGACTGCCAGATACTCTGTGCCTGAACCACATCCTGACAGACGTTTTGCCACACAGGGGCCGCCGGTCAGATCCAGCATAAAATGGAAGAAATTAAATTCTTTATCCGTATGATAACGCTTTACCATCTCTGCTGCCAGTTTATCATATTCAGCAAAGATTTCCGGAAGATCTTCCTCCCGCAGTGCGTACTCTTCTTCGTCACTTCCGACTACCGGTTCCACGGAGATCTGTTTGAATCCCAGATCTGCCAGATGCAGGACGTCGTTGGAGAAATCCTTGTTATTCCGGGTAAAGGTTCCACGGACATAATATTTCTCCTGATTCCGGCTTTCTGCCAGCTTATCAAATTTCGGAAGTATCAGATCATAGCTGCCGCGGCCATTGCGGAACGGTCTCATGTAGTCATGCACTTCTTTTCTTCCGTCAATACTGAGCACTACGTTGCTCATCTCTTTGTTCACAAACTCCTGTACCTCATCATTCAGAAGCACACCGTTGGTTGTCAGTGTAAAACGGAAATTCTTGTTGTGGATCTTCTCCTGCTCACGTCCGTAAGCAACCAGATCCTTTACTACCTGCCAGTTCATAAGGGGCTCGCCGCCGAAGAAATCCACTTCCAAGTTTCGTCTGTTACCGGAGTTCGCAATGAGGAAATCCAGTGCTTTCTTTCCTACCTCATAGCTCATGAGGGCACGGCGTCCATGGTACTCACCCTCCTCTGCAAAGCAGTAGCGACAGGCCAGGTTGCAGTCATGGGCAATGTGCAGACACAGCGCCTTCACGACCGGCTTCTTGGCAGCTACAATATCGTGAATATAATTTTCATAAATATCCTCTGTATACAGCTTTCCTTCCTTGATCAGCTCGTCAAGATCCTCAGCTGCCTCCCGGATATCCTGCTCCGGGTACTTGTCCTTCAGGAGATTCACGGTCTCCTCCAGTCCCTTTTCCTTATAATAAGGGATCATATCATAAATCAGATCATCCACCACATGGACGGATCCGCTGTTCACATCCAGCAGGATGTTATAACCATTATTTTTATACTGGTGAACCATTGTTTTTCAGTTCCTCTTTCTAATTCAAATTCCATACGTAAAATAAGCAGCGACGGGAGCCGCTGCTTACTCGTAAACTCTAAATTTCCTTATTTGTGATTCTCACAGGTCTGATTTCCTACAGTGCAGGAAGTCTTACATGCAGACTGGCAGGAAGTCTGGCACTCGCCGCATCCGCCTTTTTTCATGGTATTCTGTAAGGTCTGAGTATTTAAAGTTTTAACGTGTTTCATTGTCTCGTCCTCCTTAATTTACAGTTCTACATAACTGGTATGAGTATACCACACAGGATAAGAATGCGTCAAGCAGTGTTTCGCAACTGCTGCGCAGTCAAAAATGACAGCCCCACTGTAGCTACGCGCACATACCGCCTGCCATGCCGGACACGGTACAGATCACGAAAGTTGTCATTACTCCTGTCACGGCATCTCCAAACTCCTGATTGACCGCCACCGATACCAGCAGCATCACTGCAAAATACAAAAATCCAAGCAGGCCTCCCCACAAAAATTTTCTGGTTTTCATCATCTTTCCTGCAAGGAACCCACCCAGAAAACAGGAAACAATATAGATCAGGATGACGGCGATCTGTACCTTGCTCTCATCCAGACCTGCACGATACACTAAGGCAGCTGTCAGCAGCAGAAAAAGCGCTGTCACCACATAAGATACAAGCAGCGCCCTCATCATTTTCAGAGACTGGCTGATATATGTAACCGGATATTTCATAGACTTCCTCCTGTGAACTCCTGATTTTCTACGCTATTTATATGTCCGTCCTGTCCGGATTATGCTTTTTTTCTTGCAATCATCAGGAAAATAGCGTATATTAGACTCTAATCATACATATTTATCAATTAGAAAAAAGGAGTGAACTACGTTGGACGCATCTGACGCCATACAGGTACTGATTTTGATTTTCCTCATTGCCTGTTCGGCATTCTTTTCTTCTTCGGAAACCGCAATGACAACCGTGAGTAAAATCCGGGTGCGGAATCTGGCCGAAGGAGGGGATCGCCGCGCCATTCTTCTTTCCCGGTTAATTGAGGAGCCCGGAAAGATGTTAAGCGCAATTCTTATCGGAAACAACATTGTCAATATTTCCGCTTCCTCATTAGCTACTATTCTCGCCACTCATTGGCTGGGAAGTGCCGGAGCCGGTATATCTACCGGTGCCCTGACCCTGATCGTTCTGGTATTTGGAGAGGTAACTCCCAAAACCTGTGCCACCATTGATCCGGAAAAACAGTCTTTAAGAAGCGCACAGATCATTTATATCTGGACGCAGATTGCTACACCGCTGATCTTTATTGTCAATCATCTGACCATGGGACTGATGTTTCTCATGCGGGTGGATCCACAGGCAAAAAATGATTCCTACACTGAGGAAGATATTCGTTCCATTGTCGATGTGAGCCATGAAGATGGCGTCATCGAACAAGAAGAAAAAGAAATGATCAACAATGTGTTCGATTTCGGCGATGCCACAGCAAAGGATATTATGGTGCCGAAAGTCGACATGAGTTTCCTGGATGTCAATGCATCCTATGGGCAGACCATGGATGTCTACCGGGAATGCCGGTACACCCGTTATCCTGTCTATGAAGAAAGCACCGACAATGTCATCGGCATGCTGAATGTGAAGGATCTGCTGGTCTACGAAGACAAGGAACATTTCAATATCCGTAATATATTGCGAGGAGTTCTGTTTACTCATGAACACAAGAAAACCTCTGATCTTCTGTTTGAAATGAGAAAGAGTTCCACCAACATGGCCATCGTTCTGGACGAGTACGGTGTGACATCCGGTATGGTTACCATGGAAGATCTTCTGGAAGAAATCGTCGGTGACATCCGTGATGAGTACGACGAGGACGAGGAAGAACAGATTCGTAAAATCTCTGATCTGGAATATATCGTAGAAGGTACACTGAGTCTTGATGACCTGAATGATTATCTGGATCTGGAAGAGAAAGGTCTGCTTCTGGAATCTGAAGATTTCGATTCTGTTGGCGGAATCGTCATTGAACTTCTTGACCGTCTCCCGGAGGTCGGAGACGAAGTGACTACCGAGAACGGCATCCGCCTGGTGGTGGAATCCGTAGAGAAAAACCGGATCGGCCAGGTACATATTTACCTGCCATCTCCTGAAAAACCGGAGGAGCTGCCGGAAAATTAGCAAAAATGGGCAGTCGGAATCATTCCGGCTGCCTTTTTTATATTCTATATGTGTTGAAGGAGGATTTCCCCATGGGAAAAATATTCAAGTTTCATACGGATGTGGATACCGATCAGATTATCGCATCCCAGTATCTGCTTTTTCCTACCATTGACGAGATGAAAGCACATACCTTTGAATCTCTGGATCCCACGTTTGCAGAACGTGTGAAGCCAGGTGATTATGTAGTTGCAGCAGAGAACTTTGGCTGTGGTTCTTCCAGAGAGCAGGCACCCAGCGTCTTAAAAGCACTCGGTGTCAAAGCAGTTGTTGCAAAATCTTTTGCCCGCATCTTCTATCGCAATGCCATTAACATCGGTCTTCCGGTTATCGTCTGCAAGGATCTCTATGATCATGTATCTGACGGTGATGAGATGGAACTTTCTCTGACCGACGGAACTGCTTCCGTAAACGGACAGACCTTTACCTGCACCAAGCTTCCGCCTTACATGCAAAATATTCTGGATCAGGGCGGCCTGATCGCATCATTAAATAAGGAGGAAGCATAAGATTATGGGAATGACCATTGCTGAAAAAATCATTGCCCGTGCGGCAGGCGTCAGTGAAGTCCGCCCCGGCGATATTCATACCGTAGAAGTGGATCGCCTCATGAGTAACGACGGAACCACTCATCTGACCATTGATATGTATCACAACAAATTAAAACATCCCCACATCGCAGATGTGAATAAACTGGTGTGGATCGTGGACCACAACGTTCCCTCCGACAGTCCAAAGACCGCTGCTTCCCAGAAGAAAATGCGTGATTTTGCAAAAGAGCACGGCATCAAATTTTATGAGGGACAGGGTGTCTGCCATCAGATCATGATGGAAAACCATGTCTGCCCGGGTGAACTGATCTTCGGTGCGGACAGCCATACCTGTGCCTACGGAGCTCTCGGTGCCTTTGGTACCGGTGTAGGATGTACGGACTATCTCTATGCCATGGTAACCGGCAAATCCTGGGTTCTGGTTCCGGAGACACTCCGCTTCAATCTGACCGGTAAGCTTCCGGAGGGTGTTTATGCCCGTGACCTGATTCTGACCATCATCGGCAAGATCGGTGCCAACGGAGCCAACTACAAAGCCATGGAATTTGCAGGCGACGGTATGAAGAACCTGACCATGAGTGACCGTATTGCCATCTGCAACCTCTGCGTAGAGGCAGGTGCCAAAACTGCTCTCATGGAGGTAGACGACATTGCCCTTCATTATCTTCATGAGCATGGCCGTGAGCCAAAGGCATGCTTTGCCAGCGATGCGGATGCACATTTTGCCGCTGTCTACGACATCGACTTAAGCACCATCACTCCCATCGTTGCGAAACCGCATTTCGTAGACAATGTCTGCCCGGCAAAAGAAGCCGCAGGGGTAAAGATTGACGAAGCATTCCTTGGTTCCTGCAACAACGGAAGAATTGAAGATCTCCGTGTGGGCGCAGAGCTTTTAAAGGACCGCAAAGTACATCCGCTGGTTCGTTTTCTAGTGGTACCGGCCAGCCAGGCAGTCTATCAGCAGGCATTAAAAGAAGGTC
Organism: Hominiventricola filiformis; assembly: GCF_020686965.1. Taxonomy (NCBI): domain Bacteria; kingdom Bacillati; phylum Bacillota; class Clostridia; order Lachnospirales; family Lachnospiraceae; genus Hominiventricola; species Hominiventricola filiformis. Next base: position 303,163 of record NZ_JAJEPS010000001.1, read on the forward strand.
TTCTGAAGATCTTCATGGAAGCCGGAGCCATCGTCATGAACCCCAACTGCAGCGTCTGCTGGGGAAGCTGTCAGGGCGTTATCGGTGAAGGAGAGACCCTCATCAGTACCGGAACCCGTAATTTCAAAGGAAGAGCCGGTCATCGGGATTCCTTCGTTTATCTGGCAAGTGCCGCTACCGTTACCGCCTCTGCCATCAAAGGTGAGATCGCAACAGCAGACATGCTGTAAAATACATATTCGCAAACACTATTCATCAAGGAGACAAAAACCTACCATGAGTGAAACATTTACCGGAAAGGTGTGGGTGCTCGGAGACGACATTGACACCGATATTATTATTCCTACAGAATACCTTGCCCTGAAAACCGTTCAGGACATGGCTCCCTACGCATTTTCTCCCCTTCGGCCGGAACTGGCTTCCCAGATTAAACCAGGAGACATAATCGTTGCAGGCAAAAACTTCGGCTGCGGCTCCTCCAGAGAGCAGGCTCCGGAGATTATCAAGGCACTGGGCATCCGCTGTGTGATTGCCCGCTCCTTTGCACGAATCTTTTTCCGCAACTCCATCAATAATGGACTTCTGCTCATTGAAAATCCAACTCTCCGTGACCATGTAAAAGAGGGAGACACGATCGAGGTTACCACTGGTGAGAAAATTGTCTTAAACGGTCAGGAATTTCCTATTGCCTCTCTTCCGCAGAATCTGATGGATATTATCAATGCCGGCGGTCTGGTGAAAGCCATGCGCCGTCTGAACGGACTGGAGGACTGATTATGGGACAGACAATCATTGAAAAAATTGTAAGCCGCAATGTAGGCCATGACGTACATCCGGGAGATATCGTAACGGTCAATGTGGACCGCGTCATGATTCACGATATTTTTATCCCGTTTGTGGCAGAAAAATTTGAAGAAATGGGATTTCAGAAACTGTGGGATCCGGATAAAGTGGTTCTGATCTATGACCACCTTGTTCCGGCAAGCCAGGTGGATGACACCCGTCATTTCCATGTTGGAAATGCATTTGCAGAAAAATACGGCATGAAAAATATCCACAGAAGTGACGGTATCTGCCATCAGCTGATGACCGAAGCCCTCTATGTAAAACCTGGAAACATTGTATTTGGTACGGACAGCCATACCACTACCTACGGTTGTGTCGGCGCCTTTTCTTCCGGCATTGGTTATACGGAGATGGCAAGTATTCTCGGAACCGGTACCATGTGGATCAAAGTACCGGAGACCATTAAAGTCGTCGTCGAAGGTACACTGCCGTCTAATGTTACTTCCAAGGATATCATTCTCCGTCTTATCGGTGATCTCCGGGCAGACGGCGCTACTTATCAGGCGCTTGAGTTCTCCGGTGACACCATTGAGAGCATGAGTGTGGCAAGCCGTATGACCATGTCCAACATGGCCATCGAAGCAGGTGCCAAATGTGCCCTGTTCACACCGGATGAGAAGACCGCAGAGTACTGTGAGATCGAACTGACAGAGAGAGAAACTTCTCTGAAAGGTGATGCTGACGCCCGTTATATCCGTGAGATCCACTACAAAGCCGAGGACTTCGTGCCGGTACTTGCCTGCCCATCTCAGGTAGACAACATTCATCCGGTCAGCGAATGGGAAGGAACTCCGATTGATCAAGTCTTCATCGGCTCCTGTACTAACGGCCGTCTGGAAGATCTGCAGAAAGCCGCTTCCATTCTGAGAGGAAAAAAAGTAGCTCCATTTGTAAAACTGATTGTCACTCCGGCAAGCCGCAAGATCTATGAGCAGGCTCTTGAGGACGGTACTCTTGCTATTCTGGCAGAAGCAGGTGCCATGATCACCCATCCCAGCTGCGGTCTCTGCTGCGGCCGTACCGGCGGTATTCTGACTGACGGTGAACGCGTCGTTGCCACCAACAACCGGAACTTCCTGGGACGTATGGGAACCTCCAAAGTAGAGATCTTCCTTGCATCCCCGGCCACCGCTGCTGCCTGTGCAGTAGCAGGTAAGATCGTCGTACCGGAAATCTGAATCTAAACAAAAAAGATACGTCTGCACGAGACAGGCGTATCTTTTTTATCTCTTTATTTCTGCTCCTGCCGGTCCACCTCAATGGTGTCCCCTGCAATTCTCAGAAGGTCCTCAATTTCATCAAGCGGCATGTCGAGGAATACGGACAGTTCCTCCGGACTGACCTCCCTGCCCAGATCCTCCGTCAGCTCCGTGATAGAATCTGCCAGTTTGTTAAGCTTACCCGTCACTTCTTCTCCGACTCTTGTCTCACCGCTCTGCTCATCCATCGCTGCACGGATGGTCTTTCGAATCTCCCGCTCCAGATAATCTTCTGTCAGTTCTCCATGCTCTGCATCAGCAGCACCGTGAAGTCCCATGAGAAGCCCGATATTTCCCTCCTGAATCAGATCCTGAATCAGCATGCCACGATGTGCATACTCTTCTGCCACAGCAAGTACCTTCTCCATATAGTGTTCTGTCAGCAGACGGATCGCTTCCTGTTCTCCTGTCAGGGCAGCTGAAAACAGTTCCTGCAGCGCCTCTTCTGTCTGTCTGCGCATCGACTTCATATCTTTCCGATACTGCTCAAGGAACTCCTCTTCCTCCTCCGTGTACGGTTCCTGTTCCTTCTCCGGCAGAACCGCTCCTTCTACTACATAACCTTTAGAAGCCAGATATGCATAGATCATACTCATCTGCTCGTCATTGAACTCCATATCCTTCAAAAGCTCTTTTGCTTCCTCTGCAGATAATTTTCCCCCGTTTTCCTCCGCCCGGATAGTCACCGACGCCAGGGCTTCTTTAAATTTACTCTGTTCGTCCATCAAATCACTGATTCTCCTTTTTCTTTTCATTGATTGAAATAATAAATACCGTGGAAAGTACAAATATAAATCCAATAAAGTCGATGATCTGGAACTGTACCTTCAGCCATACAACAGAGATCACCGTTGCTGCCACCGGCTCGATGCTGGCCAGCATACTGGCATTGGACGCGCCCACCATCTGAACACCGCTTAAATAGAGCCAGAATGCGCCAATCGTTCCCAGCAGAATGATAACTGCCATGGAAAGTACCGTCTGACCGTCGATGACCGGATGGACCGTCCACGGTTTTACAAACAGCGCCAATACACCTCCGCCCAGAAACATTCCCCATCCAAGGGTCAGTAGTGTAGAGTATTCTTTCATAAGCCTTCCAGGCTGCAAAGTATAGACTACCAGCGCCATTGCAGCTGCCATTCCCCAGGCGAGCGCTTTGGCCGGAATACTGAGCTGTTCCAAATTCCCGTGAGTTGCCAGAATAAACGTGCCGGTCATAGCACAGACAAGCGCCACCAGTTCATACAATTTCGGCTTTCTTTGTTCCCTGATACAGAGCCATACCAGAATCATGGCAGGTCCCGTATACTGCAGGACCGTTGCTGTTCCCGCATTGGAATACTGAATCGTTGTAAAATATGCATACTGGCAGAGCATCATACCAAATACAGAGAAAATAAGAATATCTCTTCTTCCCCACGGTTCTTCCCATACTGCCAGTATTTCTTTTTTGTTTTTTACAGCCAGTAAAAACAAAATCAGAATGCCTGCCCCCATCAGACGAATTGGAACAAGCCAGTTTGACGTTGCTTCCTTGTACTGAAACAGAAACTGTCCGCAGCTTCCGCATAATCCCCACAGAATTCCTCCCGTCAGAGTCATAATCACGCCCTGAGCCTTTCTGTTCTTACCGGTATTCATCTTATGTCGTCCTCCAGTCAGCCATTTGTTCAACGCCTATCATACTCTATCTGTCTGAAAAAATCCAGTCCCAGCTGTTCCGGTCACATTTTCCCGTCCAATCCATATACTGGAATAAGATTATTTCAGGCAGGAAGCTTATGGCTGTAAAAATCATTCTGGATGCCGGGCATAACGGAGCAACCGATCCCGGAGCCATCTACCAGGGAAGACGGGAAAGCGACGATAATCTTCGACTGACACTTGCCGTCGGAAATCTGCTGTCACAGGCCGGATACAATATCGAATATACACGGACTGGAAACCTTCCTCAGTCCGTCGTCCAAAAAGCCCAGCTTGCCAATGCAATCAATGCTGATTACTTTATCTCCATTCACCGAAATATGGCCTCCTATCCGGGACAGTATTCTGGTGTTCAGACACTTCTTTATGATCTGTCCGGTGAGAAGCTTACCATGGCGGAAAATATCAACCGCAATCTGGAAGCACTTGGATTCCGTAATCTTGGTGTGGAAGCACGTCCTCATCTGGCCGTCCTCCGCCGGACAAAAATGCCGGCTCTTCTCATCGAAGCGGGCTTTCTGGACAGCGAATCCGATAATCACCTCTTTGATACCCGTTTTGACGAGATTGCACAGGCTATTGCAGACGGTATCATGGATACCCTGCAGGCATCTTCCCTCATACCTCCGGAAACCGGTGATACCGAATCGGAAGAACCTCCGCTCTACCGCGTACAGGTAGGCGCATTCCATAATCTCCAAAATGCCGTGGCGCTGGAACAGGAGTTAAAGAGGATGGGATATAACACCTGGATCGTTACCTCCTGAAAATTTGTCTACACGACAGAAAAACCGGCGAAACTGCCGGTTTTTCTTCTGTCATGTCAATATCCGCGTTCTCTGAGATGCTTCAGTCTCTCGCCAATCGTCTTCTCATAGCCATTATCAGATGGCCGGTAAAATTCCCGTCCCACCAGTTCATCCGGCAGATACTGTTGTTTCACATAATGCTCCGGGAAATCATGGGCATAGAGATAGCCAACGCCATGTCCCAGCTTCTCCGCCCCGCCGTAATGCTTGTCCTGCAGATGAACAGGCACTGTCGTAGTCGTGGTCTTCACCGCTTCCATAGCCTCAAAGATGGCATTACATGCCGCATTACTCTTGGGCGCTGATGCCACATAGGAGGCAGCCTGAGACAGAATAATCTGAGATTCCGGCATGCCGATCCGTTCTACGGCCTGAGCAGCCGCTGCTGCCACCTGAATGGCCTGTGGATCCGCATTTCCCACATCTTCCGATGCACAGATCATAATTCTCCTTGCAATAAATTTGATATCCTCTCCCGCATACAACATCTTTGCCAGATAGAAGACTGCCGCATCCGGATCACTGCCACGCATACTTTTGATAAAAGCAGAGATTGTATCATAATGATTATCTCCCCCTTTGTCATACCGCACCGTTTTCTTCTGAATGCACTCAGAGGCAACCGGAAGTGTAATGTGGATCTTACCGTCCACACTGCGCTCTGTCGTGAGAATTCCCAGCTCCAGCGCATTCAGCGCATTTCTGGCATCTCCTCCCGCAATATCTGCCAGAAAATCAAGGGCATCCTCATCCGCCACTGCTTCATAAGCTCCCATGCCCTTCTCCATATCAGTCAGTGCCCGGGTAAGAAGCGCTTTGATATCATCTTTTTCCAATGCTTTCAGTTCAAAGATAATGGAGCGGGAAATCAGTGCCCCGTTTACCTCAAAATATGGATTTTCCGTTGTCGCACCGATCAAAATCAGTGTTCCATCCTCTACAAACGGGAGAAGGTAATCCTGTTGCCCCTTATTAAACCGGTGAATCTCATCCACAAAAAGAATGGTTCTCTTTCCGTACATTCCAAGATTGTCCTTCGCCTGTCGGACCACTTCCTCCATGTCTTTCTTGCCTGCCACGGTTGCATTGATCTGCGTAAATTCTGCACTGGTAGTATGCGCAATGACTTTTGCTATCGTCGTCTTCCCTGTGCCGGGCGGTCCATAGAAAATGACAGACCGCAGTTTATCCGCCCTGATAGCCCGATAAAGCAGTTTATCCTTTCCGATGATGTGCTGTTGCCCCACAATCTCATCCAGCGTCGTCGGCCTCATGCGGGATGCCAGTGGTGCTTCGGATTTCATGGTATTACTTCTCATATAGTCAAATAAGTCCATACTGATGTTCTCCTCCGTATATATTTCATTATACGCATTTTCTTTCTGTCTGGCAAACTTTTCAGTCCATAATCACCTGATCCACCGTCACAAATTCAAATCCTTCTGCTTTCAGCCGCCGGATGATCCGCTCTGCCGCCTGTACAGTACTCTCATAGCTGTCATGCATCAGAATGATATCATTTTCCCCGGCATCCTGAACGGTCTTCTCCACGATCCAGTCCACATTCTGCGTCGTCCAGTCCAGCGTATCAATGGTCCAGAGCACGGGAATCATATCCAGTTCCTCTTCCAGTTCTGGATCCCAGATACCAAACGGCGGCCGGACATAGGACGTGCCATTTCCAGTCAGTTCTTCCACCAGGCTGCTTACTGCCAGAATTTCCTCTTCTGCTTCTTCTTTTGGAAGTGATGTCACCTGTACATGACGCCAGGTATGATTTCCAATAAGATGACCCTGCGCTGCGATCATCCTCACCTGCTCCCCGTACTGTTCCGCATTTTCTCCCAGAAGAAAAAAAGTTGCCGGAACCTGTTCCTGTTCCAGCACTTTCAGCATCTCTTCCGTATAAACCGGATGCGGGCCATCATCAAAAGTCAGGGCAATCTTCCGTGTCTCCGGTTCCGCGCTCCACATCCCCGCAGTCAGAATCAGTGCAGCACACACTGTCAGGAATTTTTCCATTCATTCGCTCCGCCGGATATTCTCCCTACATTCTATGCCCCATCACTTTAAAGTTTCCTTTAGAATCGATTTCTTATTTCTTCATTTATTTTAGAATTCTTTTAGAACCTTTCCATACTTTAGACACATTTCATTGATATAGTAATACATGTAAGGACGACATATCCGTATTTCATTCATAACACTTGGAGGATTCGAAAGAATCCTCCACTCCCTCGAAAATTAAGGCCGCAAGGGCCTTTTTCTTTTGCTTAGATTTCCGTGAAGGAGTACCTTTGCAAAAGTCCTGCCGACTCAATATCAATGACAACAGATCCATCTGCCTGCACGGTTTTCTCCAGATGGAGTTCCTTATCTTTATGGCGGGCACGGACATAGCTTTCCGGATCTTCCACTTCTGCCTCCTCAAAGAACACATCCCGCATCTGGTTATTGGCACATTCATTGAAAATCTCATGTACGATCTCATATTCTTTCATGGTTCATTCCTCCTGATTCTTCCGGCATAATACTAGTCCTGCTCATCCACCTGTTTTTTCAGATACCGTCCTACCACATGGGCAAAGGTAGATAATGTCCTGATATAGGCAAAATCTTTTCCAAAAATTCTCCGCTCCGCAGATAGATCCTGTTCTTCTCCGGCAAAGACACCCAGTACGGAAATCCCCTGGGAACGAAGGCGGCGCACTTCTGCTGCCGTATCCTTCACCGCATATTCTCCGGTGTAAACGGCCGGGTTCTTAACGTTGGGACGGTTAAGCACCACATCGTTTGGGCGGCCGTCACTGAGCATAATGAGGATTTTGTTCTCCTCCGGCCGGTGGAGAAGGCCGTCGGCTGCTGCCCGGAGCGCCAGACCGTCCCGATTGCTGGATGATGAGGTAAATTCCAGAATCCGCCAGTCTGCTTCCGCCTTCTCGTCATATTCCCGGAATCTGCGCATCACTGTATAGCTCCAAAAGCTGCAAAAGCTGAACACCCGATGGGGAATCCCCGCTTTTGACAGGGCCGCCGATAAGATAAAGCCCTGCAGTGCCACATCCTGCTGCCGTCCCCTCTGAGAACCGCTTCCATCCATGAGAATGTCTACTACAAAATCGGAATTAAGCTTCTTCGAAGTCCTTAAGAAGAGCCGGGCATCCTCCGTCCGCCCCACCTTCCACAGTTTTGAAGGAATGACTGTCCCGAAAGTACTCCGTGTCTGCTCTGCTTCATTTCTTGCCTGTAAAGACCGTTTCAGAAGATTTCCAAGCTGAGTAATGTTCTGTCTTGCCATCCGCTGATGCTGCCGGTAATATCTTCGGTTCAGCTCCAGTGTCCGGCATGCCAGCACATAGGTATTATTTTCCCGGACGTAATTTTCGATAATGCCATCTGTATAATAAAGACGACAGTCCCCATGAACACCGCGGCAGATTCTGCGGTTCATCCGTTCCTGCTCCCGTTCGTCCATATAAGACCGTCCAAAATTCAGTTCAATATAAGAGTACATTTTCCGGGCTGCCTCTTCTGTCACCAGAAGCTTCTTTGCCCTGCTCTTCCGTTCCTGTTCCTCCATCTCCGGCGGAATGACACTGCTGTCCACCTGACGCATCATTTCCTCGAGGGTAGCTTCTTCCGCTGTCTCATCCAGAAAATCCTGCCAGTTGAATTTCTTTAAGTCCTCTGCACTGACAGCAAGTACCTGCTCCAATGTGCCGTGTTCCTGCTCAAATTCCGGATCTACCAGTCGATTATAAAAATCGTCTACTTTTCGAATGACTTCCTCAGTGGTCTCTGCTTTTCGGAGAGCCAGCAGCTGATCTACCTGCTCACGCACTCTTCGCTCTGCCGCGTAAGTTCCATTCAGACCTTCCTGAAGCATGGCAATCTTCATACGGCCCACCGGATTGTTGTACCGGGCCAATTGGTCAAAATCCCGATCCAGCAGATCTTCAAAAGCTCTTTTCCGGAGTGTCCGGACTCCTGCTCTCTCCTCACAGATTTTTTCTGACACCGCCTGATCTACGCACATCTGCGCCAATCCCATAAGAGAAGCTTCCTCTGCTCCCATATACAGCTTTTTCACCAGGTACATGCCGAAAGCATCTTTAGAAAAGAAACGCGCAAAAGCTCCCTGTTTCACCGCGTCATAGAGGGATATATATTTAGAACGCTGAAAAGAATCAATATCCAGACTCACTTCCAGAGCATAATCCCCACTGACGGTCCAGAGCAGGTTTTTTATGCGGTTTTCCAGTTCATAACGGTATTCTTCATCCGGCATCAGAATACATTCTCCTTCGTCCAGTCTTCCGGAATGCGTGTCATGACCATATCTGACACAATTTCCTTTTCAAAAATATCAAATGCTTTGTTGGTAATTCCCATCTGCACTGCCTGATAAGGAGGAAGACCGATCTCCACCGCACCCAGGGAACCAAGAAGTCCTCTCAGATCCAGTGCTTTGGTAGAAATCTCACTGTTCTGGGCCTTTGTCTGCAAATCCAGAAACAATCCGCAGAAGGCATCTTCAGCCGCTTCCTTGATTCCCGGATAATCATGCCGAATAATCTTTCTTAAATTTTCTTTCGAAAGCTCCGGCATATCAATGACGAGAAACCGGGACACCAGCGCTTCATTTAACTCTCTTGTTCCTGCATATCCGTAGTTCATGGTTCCGATAAAGCGGGTAGCCGGATGAAGCTCAATCCTCTCATATCCCGGCACATCGATCATCCGCCGATAGTCGAGGGTGGCATGAAGCACACTGGCTGCATCATTTTTTGCCATATTGATCTCATCGAAGACACCAAATCCGCCTTCTTCCGCACAGCGGTACACACTTCCTTTTCTGAGCTGTACTTCATTATTTCTGAAGGTGTCCGTTCCAATCAGGGAACTGCTGTCGGTATTTACATTAAAAGAAATATTATAGGAGGGTCTTCCAAACATCCAAGCCAGATTTTCCGCCAGAATATTTTTACCGGTAGCCTTTCCTCCTGTGAGCAGCAGATTGGACCCTTGGAGCAGCGCCGCCATGGCCATCTCCAGAATTTCTTTCCCATAGAAAGGAATCTTCGGTTCCGAGATCCGGTTTCTTACTGCCTCGTGAACAGGATACTCTTTTCGGAATGCTTCCACCTGCTCGATGAGCACCGGGGATACTTCCTGTTCCTCTAAAAACTGTAATTCTTTCTGCATCTTTCTCTCCTCATCAGTCCTCCAGAAACTGTGCCAGCACATAGTTGCTCACATCAATTCCATAATCTGTCAGACAGATTTTACCATTCTTTTCCTGTAAAAGCTGTTGTTTCTGCAACTCTTCCAGTAACTTCTCATAATGTTCCCGGTAAGGTCCAGGATCCACGCCCTCCATCTTCCGAAGGCCCAGAAAGAAATATTCCTCCCGGATATCCTGCTCACTTAAATGCTCATTGCTTCCTGCAAAATTTCCCCTGAGATATTCGGTCAGATCTTCCTGCACGGTACTTCTGACACTATTTAGCAGAGAGGATGCCCCCAGACCAAATCCTTTGTAATCCCTTCTGCTCCAATACCCCAGATTATGACGGCAGACATAGCCTTTTCTGGCATAATTGGAAATCTCATATCGTTCATATCCTTGCTCTGCCAGAATCCGCTTCGTGTCATAATACATCTGCCGTTCTTCGTCTTCCGGAGGCAGGAGTTCCGGATGGTCTGCATACTTCTCATAGAAAGGCGTTCCTTCCTCAATGATCAGACTGTATGCTGAAATATGCTCCGGATTAAGAACCAGCACTTTCTGTAATGTTTCCTGCCAGCTCTTCCGGGTCTGTCCAGGGAGCGCAGACATGAGATCCACATTGATATTGGTAAATCCGGCAGTTCTCGCCGCCTCATAGCTTTCCAGAAACTGCTCCCAGGTATGGATTCTCCCCAGTTTCTGTAATTCTTCATTATCTGCCGATTGAAGTCCAAAACTGATCCTGTTTATACCAAAAGAACGGTAGGCGTCAAGTTTTCTTCCGTCTACCGTTCCCGGATTGGCTTCTATGGTCACCTCTGCATCCGCTTTCCAGTCAAACTGCCGATGCAGAAGCTCCATCACACGCCCGATCTCTTCTTTCGGAAGGATACTGGGGGTACCGCCTCCAAAGAATGCCGATACCACCTCATAGTCTTCTGCCAGTGGGGCCGCCTTCTGGATTTCCTCCAGCAGACGATCTACATACTGTGCCTGCACTTCCCGGCCGGCCGGAGCCGACCGGAAATCACAGTATGCACATTTTCGGACACAAAATGGAATGTGAATATATAGTTCCAGTTCCTTTTTCATCTTATTTGTCATCCAGTTTTAATACACTCATGAATGCTTTCTGCGGGATCTCCACATTTCCTACCTGACGCATCCGCTTCTTACCTTCCTTCTGTTTTTCCAGAAGCTTCTTCTTTCGGGAAATATCTCCGCCGTAACATTTTGCCAGAACGTCTTTTCTCATGGCTCTGACGGTCTCACGGGCAATGATCTTTCCGCCAACGGCTGCCTGAATCGGAATTTCAAAAAGATGACGCGGAATCTCGTCTTTCAGCTTCTCACACATTCTGCGGCCCCTCTCATAAGCAGATGCACTGTGTACGATGAAGGAAAGCGCATCCACTTCCTCTTTGTTAATAAGGATATCCAGTTTCACCAGCTCGGACTGTACGTATCCCTTGAATTCATAGTCAAAGGATGCATATCCTCTGGAACGGGACTTCAGCGCATCGAAGAAATCATAAATGATCTCATTGAGGGGAAGATCATATTTCAGAAGGGCACGGGTCTCCTCAATATATTCCATACCAAGATAAATTCCGCGGCGCTCCTGGCAAAGATCCATAATAGAACCGATAAATTCCGTCGTTACCATAATCTCCGCACTGACCATCGGCTCTTCCATATATTCGATCTCGGATGGATCCGGCAAGTTGGACGGATTGGTCAGTTCAATCATCTCTCCATTCGTCTTATGCACCCGGTAAATAACGCCCGGCGCTGTGGTCACCAGATCAAGGTTATACTCTCTCTCCAGACGCTCCTGAATGATTTCCAGGTGCAGTAATCCTAAGAATCCACAGCGGAAACCAAAGCCAAGGGCAATGGAAGTCTCCGGCTCAAACTGCAGTGACGCATCATTCAGCTGAAGCTTCTCCAATGCATCCCGAAGATCCGGATACTTGGCACCGTCGGCCGGATAGAGTCCACAGTATACCATGGACTGTACTTTTTTATAACCTGGCAGTGGTTCTGCACAGGGGTTGTCCCGGTTCGTGACGGTATCACCTACACGGGTATCTTTTACATTTTTAATACTTCCGGTAATATAACCTACCATACCGGCACTTAACTCGTCGCAGGGAATAAACTGGCCTGCTCCGAAATATCCCACTTCCACCACATCGGCTTCCGCTCCGGTCGCCATCATTTTGATCGGCATTCCTTTTCTCACGGTACCTTCTTTAATACGGCAGAAAATAATAACACCCTTATAAGAATCATAGACAGAGTCAAAGATCAGTGCCTGCAGAGGTGCATTCGGATCTCCCTTTGGCGCCGGAATCTTCTTCACGATCTGCTCCAGCACTTCTTCCACATTCAGACCTGTCTTTGCAGAAATACGGGGAGCGTCATGGGCTTCGATACCGATAACATCTTCGATCTCCTCTACCACACGGTCCGGATCTGCACTCGGCAGATCAATTTTATTAATGACCGGCATCACATCCAGATCATGATCCAGTGCCAGATACACATTGGCCAGCGTCTGGGCCTCAATTCCCTGGGCAGCATCCACTACCAGAATGGCACCGTCGCAGGCTGCAAGGCTTCTGGATACTTCATAGTTAAAGTCCACATGGCCTGGTGTATCTATCAGGTTAAAGATATATTCTTCCCCGTCTTTTGCTTTATAAACAGTACGCACTGTCTGTGCTTTAATAGTAATTCCGCGTTCTCTTTCCAGGTCCATATTATCCAGTACCTGTGCCTGCATCTCCCTGCTGGTCAGGAGCCCTGTCATCTCGATAATACGGTCTGCAAGAGTCGATTTTCCGTGATCTATATGGGCCACAATACAAAAATTGCGGATTTTGCTCTGATCTGTTTCTGCCATCTGTTTTCCTCCGTTTTATGTGGTCATGAAAATCTCATGTTACCGAAGCTCTCTTCGGTCAAAACTTCCTTTAATTCCCAGTTCTTCCCGGTATTTTGCTACCGCTCTTCTGGAAATATCAATATTCCGTTCATTCAGTATCTTCACGATTGCCTGATCGCTGTACGGTTTATGTTTATCCTCTCCGTTGATCAGTTCCTTGATCATCTCTTTGATCTGCATCGGTCCGACAGCCACATCTCCATCCGTCATCGTCACGGAAGCTGAGAACAGGTTTTTCACGACTGTGGTTCCGCCAGGATACTGAATATATTTACCTTTGATCGCACGGCTGACCGTGGATGTATGGATACCGATATGCTCTGCCACGTCCGTCATGGTCATGGGGTTCAGGAAAGATTTTCCATCCAGGTATTCTTCCTGACGGCGCAGAATCTCTTCGGAGATTGCCATCATCGTCTGGCGCCTCTGCATAATACTGTTCATGACAAACCGGATCCTCTCCAGTTTGACCCGGAAATATTCGCTCAGCTCCGGATCTTTGCTTTCCTTCATCATCTTCAGATAATAATCGTTGATGTGATAGTCTTCCACCCATCCGTCGTTCAGCTCAATTTCCCATTTCCCATGCTCTTTATGGAAAATAATATCCGGAACAATATATCCGGCATGTTCCGTACCAAATTCACTCATAGGACGCGGATTCAGCCTTGCGATCTGCTCAATACATTTCCGTACTTCGACAGTAGAAAGCTTCATGCTTCTGGAAATACTGCTGATCTTTCCGTCCGCCACATCCTGCAGATGCTCCTCCACGATCCGGTATGCTGTGGAATTCCGGTCTCCCTGCATCTCCAGCTGTTTCATCAGACAGTGGCGGAGATCCGGAGCAAAAATGCCATAAGGCTCCAGCTCCTGCAATGTTTTCAGTGCCAGATCCACCTCCGGTTCGCTCATTCCGGTCTTCTCTGCCACCTCTTTCAGCGGTGTTGTGAAAAATCCGGTATCATCCAGACATTCCACCATATACTCCAGCAGATTCCACTGTCTGGCATTGTACATATTTCTTGGAAGCTGATAGAGAATATAATTTTTCACGTGATCCGCATCCTGCATGGGAATGTCTTTCCGCCGCCGATCCTCTTCCTCCACCATCTCTTCATAGTTCTTTTCAAACGGCGCGGTCTGCTCGTATGTTTTATTGATTTCCACAGAACCCGTTCCATGATCTCCGCTGTAGTCCAGCAGCGGATTTTCCAGATATTCATTCTGGAGAAACTGGTTCAGTTCCATACTGTCCATTGCCAGCACTTCCAGTGACTGTATCTGTCCCTGAGAAAGCTGCTGCTTCTGTTCCAACGTAATTCCGTAACTCAGTTCCATTTGTATTTCTCCATCCCTTTATCTAAAAGCATCTTGTTATCTTACTAATAATAACCCCATCACGGCTGCTATCGCAATGGTTTTCGGCACACTTGTATCTTTTTTCCATATAAGAAGCGCGATCAGGACACCGATGATTATGCTGACCGGGTCAAATGCGCCATCTGGCATATAATTGCTGAGCCCCAGCGTAAACATGGTCGCAAAGACCAGTCCGATGCCCGCCGGGCGAATTCCATAAAGCATCTTCTTCATGATGCTGCTTTTCCGGAATTTTTGAAAAAAAACCACCGCCGCAAATCCGATGGTCAGTGTCGGAAACAGGATACCAAGCATCGCAATTATTGCTCCGGGAATTCCTGCCACCCGGATACCTGCAAAAGTAGAACTGTTCATACCGAGCGGTCCCGGCGTCATCTCCGCGATTGCCACGATATCCGATACTTCCTGCGCATTCATCCATCCATGACTTAACATTTCAGAATTGATCAGCGGCACCATAGAGACACCACCAAAACTTGTAAATCCAATTTTTAAAAAAGAGATAAATAACTCAAGAAGCACCATGTTCCAAAACCTCCCTCTTCAGCACCAGACCCACACAGGCACTGGCTACAATGAGCGCTGCACAGTTCCAGTTAAGAAACGCACAACAGACAAACATGATGACGCTGATCCCATAACAGAGCTTATCCGTATATGCACCTTTTCGTAGCCGCAGACCTGCAGAACCGATGATCGGCACGACTGCTGCACGGATTCCGGTCATGGCGCGCGCCACATAAAGATTGTCCTTGATCTTTGTATAGCACATGGTTACTATTGTCATGATCAGAAGCGCCGGAACACTGATGCCAAGCAGTGACATTATGGCACAGAACACTCCACCATTCTGATATCCAAACATAAAACTGACATTTCCAATCATCAGACCCGGAAGTGATCTGCCCACAGAAACCGTGTCCAGAAGTTCCTCCTCCGTCATCCATTTCCGCTTTGCCACAAATTCCTTCTGAATCTGTGCCACGATACTCCAGCCCCCTCCGAAGGTGAAAAAACCGATTCGAAAGAAAAACCAGAAAAGCTGAAATCCCTTTTTTATATTTTTCATTTCTCTCTCCTAATGTACAGCCAAAAAAGGAGCGAATCTGATTTCTTCGCCCCTCTTCCATGTCAACCATTATAACTCAATTCGATCCAGATCATCCGGCACGATCAGATTACCATGATAGTACTGACGGCCTTCCTCTGTATAAAGTCTGCGGCGATCTGCCAGATTTCTATCCTCTGTATGATAGAGAATCAGATTCTTTGCTCCCAGCTCTTCCGCATGTTCACAGGCTTCTTTCACCGTTGTATGATGTTTCTCGTACGGTTTGTAAATATCCCGGTCACGGTACAGGCAGAATGCTTCATGAAGCAGCCAGTCGGCATCTTCCGCATATTCTTTTTCATGCTCCTGATAAGGTTCATCACCTACGAACGTGAATTTCTTTCCATTCATCAGTCTGAGCGTAAATCCAAACTGCTTTGCCTTCGTGGAACGAATATCAAAAAACTGTACCTGATATCCGAATATTTCTCTCGTCTCCCCATCTGCTACCGGGTGGAAGAAAATGCGCTCTCCGATCATTTTATAAAATTTTTCCTGAACTGTCAGCTTTGTAATCGTCAGAATCGTCTGCTTCAGCTCTTCGTGACAGTAAATATTGAGATTTCCCACATACTGTCCTTTTTTCATCTTGGTTGCAATCATGCGGATCAGCCAGATCAGACCCAACAGGTGGTCGGTATGCTCATGGCTCATGAAAATTTCGTGAATAGCTTCCATAGGGATATTGGCTTTTTCCAACTGCGTCATAATTCCGTTTCCACCGCCGGTATCCACCAAAAAATATTCCTCGCCTCTTTTAATGGCAAAACAAGTATTAAAACATCTGGTTACGGTTGCATTACCGGTACCCAGTAAAATCAGTTCTTCTTTCATCGTGTATCTCCTGATGTCTTCCGTTCTTATTAGCAAAATGCCTTGATCAGACGAAATACCTGCTCTGCAGTCTTCGTCATATTCACTTTCGCAATTGCTCCGTCCATAGCCTCGTCCAGAGTCATGATTCTACGGATAATCGGGAAGTATGCGTCAATACCGGCATCATTGCAGGCCTCACAGCCATCTTTCAGGGCACCTGCCAGTGCTACTGTCTTTGCACCATGTTTCTTTCCAAGTTTTGCAATACCTACTGGGCCCTTACCCATTGCGGTCTGCTCATCCAGACGTCCTTCACCAGTGATAACCAGATCAGCGCCTTCCATAGCTTTCTCCATCTCTACTGCATCCAGTACCAGATCAATACCCGGCTGAAGATCTGCTTTCAGGTAGCTTAAAAATGCGAATCCGAGTCCACCTGCGGCTCCTGCTCCCTCGCTCTCTGCGAAATCAGTGCCAAGTGCTGCTTTTGTTACATCTGCAAAATGAGCCAGATCTGCATCAAGTGCATCTCTCATCTCCACGGTAACGCCTTTCTGCGGTCCATAGATATAGGTTGCTCCGGTCGTTCCACACAGCGGGTTGGTAACATCACATGCAATCTTGAAGTTACACTCTGTAAGTTCCGGTACTACCTTGTCGCATTTTACAGAAGCAACATCCTTCAGAGCACCTGCTCCGATTCCCACCGGATTGCCATCTTTATCCAGGAACTCCCATCCAAGAGCAGTCAGCATACCAATTCCACAGTCATTGGTTGCGCTTCCGCCGATACCAATGATAAAGTTACGGCATCCTTTTGCGATTGCATCTTTGATCATCTCACCAACGCCGTAAGTCGTTGCATCCAGCGGACGAAGATCTTTTCCTACAATGATAATACCTGCAGCTGCAGCCATCTCCATGATTGCAGTCTTACTCTCACTGATCATACCATATGCTGCATCTACCGGATTTTCCAGCGGGCCATGTACGTTAACGTGAATCATCTCTCCACCAAGGCCTTCTGCAAGTGCTTCCGTAGTTCCCTCTCCACCGTCTGCCAGCGGTTTTACAATTACTTCTGTACTCGGATCTACAGTCAGAATACCTTCTTTGATCGCTCTTCCGGCTTCCATGGAAGTCATGCTTCCTTTCAGAGAATCAATCGCAATTACAACTTTCATTATATATCCTCCATCTTTTTATTCTTTTAGGATTCCTGTTGTTCTCTACGTTTCTTTTCCAGTTCACTCTGGCGTTTTGCCATTCTCCAGAGAGTGGTCCTGCTGACTCCCAGCTCCTCTGCCAGATCTTTTTTCTTTTTCTTTGGCTTGAGGCGACTGTATACGGAATCCGGATCTTCTTCTTCTGAAATTGCGTGTACCGAACATTTATCCTCACGGAATATTTTCAGCTGGCGGAGCAGTTCCGCATCAATCACATCCGTATCATTCAACACGATCAGACGTTCACAGATATTCCGAAGTTCTCTCACATTTCCCGGCCAGCTGTGCTCGGTGAGCAATCTTGCTGCTTCCGGAGTTACTTTGGGAATGCTCTTTCCCATCTCGCAGGCAAATCTGGTCAAATAGGCATCTACCAGTTCCTGAATATCTTCTTTCCGCTCACGGAGCGGCGGAATCGTGATATCCAGCAGGTTCAGGCGGTAATAGAGGTCCGATCTGAACTGGCCTTCTTTAATTTTTTCTTCTATATTGATGTTCGTCGCGGATATAACTCGTACATCAATCGGATGTACACTGGTACTGCCTATCCGGCGAATCTCTTTTTCTTGTAACACACGCAGCAGTTTTGCCTGAAGGATAATCGGTATCTCTCCTATCTCATCCAGAAAGATCGTTCCTCTGTGAGCCAGCTCAAAGAGTCCTACTTTTCCACCTTTTGCCGCACCGGAAAAGGCTCCCGCCTCGTAACCGAACAGCTCACTCTCCAGAAGATTTTCCGGAAGTGCCGCACAGTTCAGAGCCACAAAAGGCTGGTTGCTGCGTTTACTTGCCTGATGAATACTGTGTGCAAACAGTTCCTTGCCTGTACCGGTCTCTCCGACAATCAGTACATTCGAGTTCACCCTGCTGTAGCGTTCTGCCATCTGGATATTTTCCCGAATTGCCCTGCTATGTCCAAGAATATCCTTAAATGTATATTTGGCTGTCAGGCCTTTTTCCGAAAGTCCTTTACGGATCTTCCGCTCTTCTTCTATAATCCTGTCAGTACTTCTGATGAAGATCAGTGCGCCGGTCTCCAGTTCTTCCTCATTCAGAGGTTTGTACTGTACATAATAATCTTTTCCTTTGATTCTGAGAATTTTTTCCTTCTCCGAATTATTTTTAAGAAAATCTTTCCATTCTACTGTAGACACCAGTGGTTCTGCCGGCTGTCCGATTACTTCTCCTACCGTCGTCAGCTGGAACACTCTGTATGCCTGATTGTTGATGTTCACAATCTTTCCCTGCCCGTTGATAGCAAGGACACCCTCCTCACTGTGATTCAGCATAATACGGATAATATCCGCGCGGGCACGCTCAAGATTAATCGTTCTCGCTGTATTGAGTGCCTCGATCATGGCAATCTCTACAGCATCATGTTTTGTATGGATATGGATACGCTTTAGTCCCATCCGGTCACAGATTCCGCACATGGTACCTGCTCCGACAAAAACGTCTGCGCCGTCTGCCAGAGCCTTACTTACAGCTTCCTCTGTCGTCATTTCATTCTGCACATCATAAATGGTAATGGATGCTCCGCATGCCTGCTCAAGATCTTTCAGACAGTTAATTTCTATATTATGAATACACAGGGCAATTTTTTTGGCATGCTCATGCCGGCACTGCACCAGTGCATCAAATATATCAAAGCTGCTCAGCTGAATTCTGATTACATGCTTCTCCGGAAATAACTCTTTTAGTACATCATGGGTCATTCCTCTGGCAACCAGTATCTCCGCATCCCAGTTCTGGGCGAGAACCTCCGGCGTTCCAAACACATACGTAGTCTCTATCTGAACGTCATCATACTGCGGCAGTTTTTTTACCACATCCTCAAATATTCCTTTTAACTCCAAATGTGGTATAAAAACCCTGATTTTAACCATATTCCGCAGACCCTTTCCACTCTGTCCATGCACCCTTTTTCCTGTAAAATGGCTACATAGAAATATACTCAACTATGGTAAGTATACCACAGTCGAGTATATTCTGCAGAAAAAATGTTAAATTTTTTCAAAAACTGTCGGAATTATTTGTTCACTACGTTCTGCGGAGCACCTTTGATTACGGACTCTACGTTGTCTGCAGTAGTCTGCATAATTCTCTCACGAGCCTCTTTGGTAGCCCAGGAGATGTGCGGGGTAATGATGCAGTTCTTAGCTTTCAGAAGTACGTTGTCAGCTTTGATCGGCTCAGTAGAAACTACGTCTACTGCTGCAGCTGCAACCTTACCGCTTTCAAGGGCATCATAGAGATCCTGCTCAACGATCAACGGACCACGGCTGTTGTTAATGATGATAACACCATCTTTCATCTTAGCGATGTTCTCTTTGTTGATGATTCCCTGAGTAGACGGGAACAGCGGGCAGTGCAGGAAGATGAAATCGGATTTTGCAAGCAGCTCATCCAGCTCAACATACTCTGCTACAGCTTTTCCAGCTTCGCTCTGGAATGCATCGTAAGCGATAACATTTACATTCATAGCTTTCAGGATCTTTGCGGTGTTAACACCGATACGTCCAAGACCGATAATACCTGCAGTTTTGCCGGATACCTCAATCATCGGATAATGCCAGTAGCACCAGTCAGCATTGCTTGCCCACTCACCAGCATGTACGGAATCACTGTGATGTCCGATATGGGAGCAAACCTCAAGCAGAAGGGATACAGCGAACTGAGATACGTTATCAGTTCCGTATACCGGTACGTTCATTACCGGAATTCCTTTTTCTTTTGCATAGTCATAATCAACTACGTTGTAACCAGTTGCCAGAACTGCGATACCTTTCAGATTCGGGCATTTGTCGATGGTCTCTTTGCTGATCGGAGTTTTGTTGATAACAGCGATATCAGCATCACCAAGTCTCTCAGCGATAAGCGGAGACTCCTCATATGCGGTTCTGTCATATACAGTAACCTCTCCAAGTTTCTCAAGCGGTGCCCAGCTGATGTCACCCGGGTTCTCGGTGTAACCGTCTAATACTACGATTTTCATGTCTAACCTCTCCTTTGAAAAATTTATAATAAATTATTGCTACCTGAAAATTAATCCTCAACCAATGCCCATGCTCTGTTCAGGCATCTCTTGGTATTAGCCAGAACGTACTCGTCGTCCTCACCCGGAGCAAGAGTAACTTCCATGGAAAGTACCAGCGGATCATCTGCGCGGAAGAAGCCTTCCTCTTTCAGAACCTGAAGGAAATCTACCAGCTGCGGGATATCGTTTGCACTGTTCGGATATCCAAGACGCGGATGTTTGTCACCATACATCGGTTTGCCCTCTTCTACAACGGCATTTCCGAAATGAAGATGTGTGATGTACGGTCTTAAAGTCTGGATAACGAATTTGGAAGTCTCATAAGTAGTCGGGAAATGAGACAGGTCAACCAGCAGACCGAAGTTGTTGTTAGTTGTTCTCATATCTGCAGCAAATTTTGCAGCATACGGAGCCGGTCCGATAAGAGCAGCTTTGTCCATATCAAAGTCAAATACCTCAAGCTCTACGTTCATGCCCTTTTTAGCTGCGTAATCACATACGTTACGGGTAGTTTTCAGAAGCTGTGCATATGCCTGATCTTTGGTCTCCTCTTCCCATTTACCAGCAAGGAAAGCAATTCCTTTTGCTCCAAGATACTCAGCCTCATCTACTGCCTCGATCAGAGTAGCTTCTGCTTTCTTTCTGCCCTCTTCGTCGATATCGTTCGGATTCAGCTTCGGTCCGAGAAGTCTCGGCTGTGCGCCGTAGCAGACTTTCAGATGAGACTGCTCAAGAATTTTCTTAACTTCTTCTCTCTCAGCGTCATCTGCGCATTTGGTAACCTCGATTGCGTCAAAATAATCATCAACAGCAACTCTCTTTACCTGATCTACAACACTTCTGTTCGGGAAGGACATCCAACGGATAGTACCAACCTGAAAATACTTATGAATGGATTCTCTCATTTCAGTGAACCTCCTGTTAAAAAGTAATGTTTATTTTTTATACGAGTTCCCAGGCAAGATCCAGGGTTCTCTTTGCATTAGCAAGGCAGACCTCCGGGTCTTCCTCACCGAATGGCTTAATCTCAAAGCTGACGATCGGACGTTTCTTCTCATTGAGGAAACCGATCTTCAGCAGAAGCCGCAGATATGCGGCCAGCTCCTCCACATCGTTTTCACTGTTCGGGAAACCGAAGCGGGGATGTTCATCACCATAAGCCGGGCATTCCGGACTCTTGATGACCGTATTTCCCATGTGCGCATGACGGATATATTGTTGCACTGGGAGAAGACTTTCTTCAATCGTCTCATGAAGCATCGGGATATGGCTTAAATCTACCATCAGTCCAAAATTATCGTACTCGGCACAGATCGTCTCCGCATAACGCTTCACCATATCCACCGGTCCGATCAGGGACTTCTTGGCAATATCATAATCAAATACTTCACACAGAACCGGCATGTCGCCTTTGGATTTTGCATACTCACAGAGTTCTCTGGTGGACTTCAGCAGTGCCTGGAAAGATTCCTCTTTCGTCTTCTCCTCATATCTTCCCGCCAGAAATGCAAAATCTTCGACACCCATTTCATAGGCCTCATCAATACCTTCCTTTAAAGAAGCAAGAGCCTTCTGGCGTCCTTCCTCATTCAGATCATTGATATTGAGTCCTGCACCAAGCATACGACCCTGTCCGCCATAGGAGGATGTCATATGACCGCGGGCAATCATGTCTGCGGCAGCCTTCCGCACTTCAGCATCCTTCATATGAGTCACTTCCACGACTTCAAAATAAGGATCTGTTACGATCTTTTTGAGACACTCCAGAATCGGGCCTTCGCCTGATCCCAGCTGTTTATAGGATACATGCAGAATCGTTCCGACTCTCATATATCTTCTCATTGACTTTTCCATCTTCCAATGCCTTCCTTTTTTCTGTGTTCAGACTATATATCAGGGCAGTACAGATGCACTGCCCACAGATATCTGATTATTTTCTGGAAACAGCCTTCTCAGCAGCTGCTGCAACAGCCTCTGCGTCCATTCCATATTTGTGAAGGATGTCTTTGTACGGACCAGACTCGCCGTGGCGATCCTGCATACCAACCATCTCAGTCGGAACTGCGCATCCTGCTTTTGCAAGAACCTCAGCAACTGCTCCGCCAAGACCACCGATTACGCTGTGCTCCTCAGCAGTAACAACAGCACCGGTCTCTTTTGCACATTTCTCGATCAGCTCAGCGTCGATCGGTTTGATGCAGTACATATCTACAACTCTTGCGCTGATTCCTTTTGCAGCCAGTGCCTCAGCAGCAGTGATTGCAGTACTTACCATCAGACCACATGCGATAATGGTAACGTCAGAACCTTCTCTTACTACCATACCTTTACCAAGCTCAAATTTAGCATCTGCCGGATGGCAATCCGGAGCTGCATCTCTGGAAAGACGGATGTACATCGGCTCCTTAACTTCGATAGCAGTTTTTACCATCCAGTCAGTGATCTGAGCGTCAGATGCAACCATAACGTTTACGCCCGGAAGAGTTCTCATCATAGCGATGTCTTCCAGTGCATGATGAGTAGCACCGTCGAATGCATCAGACATTCCGCCGTAAGCGCCCATCATTTTAATCGGAAGTCCTGAATAGGACATGAAAGTTCTTGCTGCCAGAGAACCGAGGGTGGTCAGGAATACAGCGAAAGTATTAACGAACGGGATCTTTCCGCTCTTAGCCATACCAGCTGCCATACCCATCATAGCGTACTCACAGATACCACAGTTATAGAAACGGTCCGGATACTCTTTTCCAAACATAGCAGATTTGGTAGAACCGGATACGTCTGCGTCCAGCACAACGATATCTTTATTCAGCTCACCGTATTTTTTAATAGTTTCTCCATATACTTCACGAATCGCTTTAGCCATTACTGTGCTCCTCCTAACTCTTTCATTGCCTGCTCATAGTCTGCATCTTTGACCGGAGCTCCGTGCCATGTATTCTTTCCTTCCATGAAGGATACGCCTTTGCCCTTAACAGTCTTTGCAAGGATGATGCTCGGAACACCCTTAACAGATTTAGCGGTCTCGATTGCTGCACTCAGAGCTGCAACATCATGTCCGTCACATACGATAGTGTTGTAACCAAATGCTTTCCATTTCAGCTCAATATCTCCCATCGGCATGATCTGCTCGGTGGTACCGTCAAGCTGTACACCGTTCCAGTCAAGGATAGTGATCAGTTTGTCAGCTTTGAATTTGGAAGCGTTCATAGCGGTCTCCCATACAACGCCCTCATTGATCTCGCCATCACCAAGGATTGCATAAGTATAAGCGTCGATGTCATCGTGCATATCAGCAAGAGCAACACCAAGAGCCAGAGGATATCCTGCACCCAGCGGGCCAGTGGAAGCCTCTACACCCGGAGTCTCTTTTGAACACGGATGTCCCTGCAGACGGCTGTTGATGTCACGCAGAGTATGAAGCTCTTCTACCGGGAAGAATCCTTTATGAGCAAGCTCGATATAAAGCATCGGAGCTGCATGTCCTTTACAGAGAATGATCTTGTCACGGCTTCTGTCATTGATATTCTCCGGGCTGATGTTTGCATCATTGAAGTAAAGGTTTGTCAGAATCTCACATACAGAAAGAGATCCACCCGGATGTCCGGTCTGTTTCTCGTGTAAAATCTCGATCAGAGTACGTCTGAATTTCAGGCAGAGTGCGTCCAACTCCTGTTTCTTTTCGTTGGTCATTTTCAAAATCTCCTTTTCTTTAAATAGATTTTAATGTTTCTTTCACCTGTTCCAGGCAAAGTCCAGGACTTGACAGGACAGGAATTTTACAGATTTCTTCGATCTTTTTGTCCAGATGTGCCATAGAGGCCTGTGCAAGCACTACGCAGTCATATCCGGAGATCTCTTTTGCCATTTCCAGCAGAAGGGCGTCATGCTTGTCCATCTCTACTGCCTTCATAGCTTTGAATGCTTCTGCATTTGCACGGAAGTCGATCTGAATCTTCTTTCCAAGCTTTTCTGCTTCCGCATTCAGCTTTTCGCGCATAGGAACCTCTGTGCTGCCTGCTGTGGCAAGTACCAGAATGCGGTCACCGTAAGTGACTGCTTTTCTTCCCATGGCATCATCAATTGCAATCAACGGCACTTTGATAAAAGGCCGGATCATATTTACTACCGGAGTCAGTGTAGAACAGGTCACAACGATCATATCAGCACCCGTCATCTCGGCAGATTTAATATCATTATACAGGCGGCAGCGGTTTTCAATCGTAAACTCGCCAATCTCATTTGGATTATTTGCAAGAAAATCATCCCAGAGATTATGTACTTTTACCGGCTCACCCACATAATCCTTCAGTGTCTGGTCAAAAGAATTGGCAACCGTTTTCACGGTATGGATTAATGCAATGCTTTTCATGACACCCTCCTAGTAATTCTGCGGTCCGTATACCTTGTCAAAAATCGGCTGCAGATGTTCAATTGCTCCTTTTGCTGCACCTTCCTGACTTGGAATCTGGAAGATCTCAGTAGTATAGGCTCCATCATATCCGCATTCTTTAAATGTAGAAATGATTTTTTCAAAATCCAGTCCGCAATGTCCCGGATAACGTCTGTTATTATCAGCCAGATGTACATGAATATTATAAGGGCTGTACTGTCTGATGGCATCGAAGAGATTCTTCTCCTCCAGATTCAGATGGAATACATCCAGCATCAGTCTGAAATTCGGACGATTTACACGGTCTACCATATCTGCACCCTCAGCACACGTATTAATGAAATTCGTCTGCATGATCGTAACAGTCTCCAGTGCAATCTTCACATTCTTCGGTGCCGCATAATCTGCCAGCTCCTGGAACGCTTTTACCGCATACTCTTCCGTCTGCTCTTTCGTAAGCTCGGCACAGTACTGTCCTCTTACACGTCCGATGTTGATATTTGCACCCAGATGTGCAGCGAAATCAATGATTTCCTTGGATCTGCGGATTGCTTCTGCTCTCACTTCCGCTTTCGGGCTGGTGTAGCTCAATCCAAGCTGTCCCCAGATCTCACCGGTGCAGACAAGAACAACTTTCAGTCCGTTTTTCTCTGCCTCGCTCTTCACGAAGTCCCAGTCAAGCTCTGACGGATTCAGTGTCATCAATTCAACGCCCTTGTAGCCCAGTTTTGCCAGATCAGAGAAACTTTTCTCCAGTGGTCCCTGGTAAGCAGTTACTGAATCAGCAATCGCCACGTCCGGTGTTGCAACCTGATAACATAACCTCATACACTCACTCCTTTTTTGTTTGTTTACCTAATTGGCTTTATCCTTTTATAGAGCAAAATCTGTGCCAACCACAGATTTTCCTTTTTTTGTTTCCGAATATAATATCTGCCCAGTCGAATGTATTATATCATACAATTTTTTAATTTCCCAGTAAATCTTTTATAAACTTCTATAGACATTATGAATCATTTATCGTTTCATAATGTTTCTAACAGTTTCGTTCCGAAACACCATATTTCTTTTCCTGCAGAAAACATAGAAAAAAAGCCCGGAGAATCCGGGCCTTTTTCCTGTTACTTGTTAAGAATATGTATGATTATTTACTGAATTCCATTCTCTGCCATAAAGTCTGCTTCGTACTGGGTAACATACTCAGTAGCAGTTGCTGTATCCATGTAGTTCGGGATCAGTTTGTTTGCTTCAATATACTCAGTCTTCCATGCATCACTCTCAGATACAGTTTTCAGAGTCTCACTCCAGTATGCTGCTGCTTCATCACTCATAGCTGCCGGAGCTGCAACACCACGCCATACCGGGATCTCAACATCATTGTATCCAAGCTCGCTTAAGGTTGGAGCATCTGCCAGGTTGCCGGTGTATCTTTCAGTAGAGAATGCAAGGATCGGAACAAGGGAACCAGCCTCTACATACTCGGAAGCTGCTGCCGGTTTGGAGATTACATACTCTACATGTCCGCCGAGTGCTGCAGTGATTGCATCGCCAGTGGAATCATAGGTAATGTAGGTAAGGTTATCTTCAGATACACCAAGTTCTGCAACCAGTGCCTGATAAGTCGCAATATCATCACCCTTGGATCCGCCGATTACGACTTTCTCCCCGTTCTGTACAGCAGCGATCACATCTTCAAATTTGTCATATTTTGCACCCTGGCCTTTGAACAGAAGCTGTTTATCAACTGCCATAATTGCAAGAATACGGAAATTAGCAGCACGGTTCTTGGTATTCTGTACCATTGGCATCAGGTCACCGCTGTTGAAAGTAAGCAGCTGGTAATCTGCATTATTCTTCATGGTAGCAACTTCATTACGTCCTACTTCACCTGCACCATCAGTCTTGTTGGTAACTACGATGGTCTGTCCGTTTACCAGATTCTCTGCGGTCATGATATCACCGATCTTACGGGTGAAGATATCGGATCCGCCGCCTGCAGAAGAAGTACACATCCACTGAATGGATTTGGACGGTGTGAATTTACCATCTTTGATATCCTTGCTGCCGCCACATCCGGTAGCCAGCATGGAAACTGCCATTACGCCAGCCAGTACAGTTGCCATAAGTTTCTTTTTCATTTTATTACCCTCCTGTAAAATGAATATATTTATTTTACCGCTTTGCGGTAGAATTCTATTTTGTAGCTTTCTTCTTCATGATAATCGGACGAAGTACGGATACCAGTACGATTCCAAGGAAGATGATCATCAGTACGCAGGTGATCGGTCTTGTAAAGAAGATGTTTAAGCTTCCGCCGGACAGGATGAATGCCTTACGCATATTGTTCTCCAGAAGCGGAGCCAGTACGAAGGACAGAAGCATCGGTGCTGCCGGGAAGTTATTCTTGTCAAGCAGGTATCCTACCACGCCGGACAGGAACATAACGATAACGCCGTACATGGAGTTGCTGGTACTGTAAGCACCTACCACACAGACTACCGTGATGATCGGGATCATGTATTTTACCGGTACAGACAGAATCTGAATCAAGAACGGAATGATACAGATTGCTACCAGCAGGGTAAAGATGTTTGCCAGATACAGGGATGCGATCAGACCCCAGCAGAAATCCGGCTCATTTTCAAACAGAAGCGGTCCGGGAGCAAGTCCCCACATCATCAGTCCGCCAAGCAGAACTGCACCGGTTCCTGATCCAGGAATTCCAAGTGCAAGGAGCGGAGCAAATGCACCTGCTGCTGCTGCATTGTTTGCCGCCTCAGAAGCAGCAATACCTTCAATTGCACCAGTTCCCAGAGGTTCTTCACTCTTAAACTTCTTCTGTACCGCATATCCCATAAAAGAACCGGTGGTTGCACCTGCACCCGGAAGTACTCCGATGAAGGTTCCCATGAATCCGGAACGAAGGGCCGGCGGAAGAAGTCTCTTGAAATCATGTTTCGTCAGCATGGAACCGCGGATAGAAAGTTTCATCTCTTTCTTTGCGGAATCTGCTTTCTTCTCGCTGTCAGAATCACGATCATTGATCAGTTTGATTACCTGAGCAAATCCAACTGCTCCAATAACAAACGGAGTAAACGGAATTCCGCCCAGCAGATACATATTGCCAAACTCATATCTGGAAGCGCCGGACAGTGTATCCATACCCATACTTGCAAGAAGGATACCGAAGCAGGTGATTACTACACCTTTAATCGGGTTTTCTCCTACCAGCCAGCTGATGGAAGTCATGGCAATCAGAAGAATCGCCGTCATCTCTGAAGGTCCGAATTTCAGACCCAGATTTGCAAGACCAGGTCCCATGAAAGTCAGGATAACCATACCAATGGTTCCGCCAATACAGGAAGCCATGTTCGCTGTCAGAAGTGCCTGACCAGGACGTTTTCTCTTAGTAGCCATCGGATATCCATCCAATGTTGTCGTTACTGCCGGTGAATCACCCGGGATATTTAAAAGAATGGCACTGAAGCTTCCGCCGTACATATTGGAATAGTACAGGGCGCCCAGCATGATAATAGCAGTTGCCGGATTAAATTTGTAAGTCAGAGGCAGAAGAAGAGCAACTCCGGCCAGGGAACCAATACCAGGCATCGCGCCTACGACCAGTCCCAGGATTGCGCCCAGCATGCAGACACCGATGTTCATCGGAGTCAGTGCTGTTCCAAACCCCTGAATCAGCATTGTAAAATTTTCCATGATATCCTCTCCCTTTACATGAAGTTCTCAAATAGTCCCCATGGGAACTGAACCTGAAGCCAGCCTGCGAATACACCAAGCACGATTACTGCCACGATTGCTTCTATAATTACAATATGAAGAATCGGGGTTCCTTTCTCGATCACAGTCAGCCAGAACAGTACAAACAGAAAAATCATCGGGATCATACCAACAATGAAGCTTCCTGCAATTACCGCCGCACCTCCGGCAATGACCATCAGCTCATCTTTGTTGTATTTCGGCTGATCTTCCTCTTTCAGTGTCTGGAAGAATGCCGCAATACTTGTGATCACCATTACAATTGCAATGATGCTCGGGAAAAATCCCGGCTGCGGCTCTTTGTCCCAGAATCCCAGCTGTGTGAATCCTATGAACGCGAAGACAATGCCCATAAGTGCCATCGCCAGCGGAATCAGCTGTTTTGAACCAAACTTTTTCACTTTTCATTTCCTCCTTCAAAGTTTATCCGTATTTCTAACGGTCTGATACTTATTTTTATAGCAATTTCTGTGCCATCTTCACAACCTTTTAACAGTCTTCTTCCAATTAATGACATGTTTTTGACACAAAGTTGATTAACCTGCACAGGAACTAGCCTTTATTCTTTTCCTGTTTTGCAATTTTTGTACAACCCTGTTGCAAAGTTTCTGAACACTGTTGCTTTTCTTTTCCTACTTTTGTTTCACATGTTCCATGTTTCATATTAATGTTTCTATGTTTCATTTTTGTTCCAACATTTCTTTTTCTGCATAGATAGCACAAAAAGGATCCGGACAAGCCGGATCCTTTTTGCACTATATCATTATTCTATTTCAGGGAAGCAATTTTATTTTGTAGATACAGCTGCCATAGTAGAACACTGTTTTACAGCATTCTCGAAAGAAGCAGTGGTAACGGTACCTTTGCCTGCAATATCATATGCAGTTCCATGTCCACAGGTAACGATCGGGATCGGGAATCCTCCTGCTACAGTGATTCCTCCCTCGAATCCGATCAGTTTCAGTGCGATCTGGCCCTGATCATGATACATGGTAACAACACCGTCGAACTCTTTCTTAACCAACGCTTTGTGGAATACAATGTCAGACGGGAACGGACCCATTGCATTGATGCCCTCTTTCTGAGCCCACTCAATAGCCGGTTTGATTACATCAATCTCCTCACGTCCGCAGTCTCCGTTCTCGCCACAGTGCGGGTTCAGAGCTGCAACACCGATTCTCGGATTCTCGATACCGGCACTGGTCAGAGTTCTGTAAGAAAGGCGGATTGCTCTCTTAATCCGAAGTCCGTCGTTCTCACACAGATCATGGCTTACCTGAGAGATCGGAATATGGCTGGTAGTTCTTGTAGTGTACAGTCCGTTAGTTACATTGATCTCGCCAAACGGCTCTGTATGTCCAAGAAGCTGAGCCAGATAGTGATGCTCGCTCTCAAGGGTCAGTCCTGCTTCATGCATTCCTGCTTTATTCAGCGGTCCAAATACATATCCGCCGATTTTTCCTGCCTGCCACAGTTCTACGCCAAGTTTCAGCATATCCAGGCAAGCTTTTCCGCTCTCTACCGTCTTGGTTGCAAACGGAACTTTCTCCGGATCCAGGTTCTTCTGATCCAGTACCGGAAGTCCTTTGCTCCAGTCAGCTTCATCCACATCAGAGATAACCTGCACTTTTACCTTATCCTCTGCGCCGATTACTTTCAGTGCACGTTCGAACACACGCAGGTCTCCGATAATTACCGGTCTGCAGTACTCCTCATAGAAATTTGCAGCTGCACATTTTGCCACAAGCTCCGGGCCTACGCCTGCAGCGTCACCCAGAAGCACGCCAATTACTGGTTTTGTTGCCATAATTACTAATCCTCCTTCTTAAATATAATGCTTTATTTATAATAGCATTTATTCTCTACCCTTTTATTAAGCAAGCTCTGTGCCAACTTCCAATACATAATTATTTTCCTGTTTATTTTTTCATTTTAGTCGATCTTTCACTCAACGTCAATGAACGTTCCCGTCATTTTCGATAGTTTTTCTCAAAATTCAAGAATATTTTGTGCATTTTTTCTTTTGAAACAGTTGTGTATATTTCATTCTGTTTCATTTTGTTCAAAACGTTTCTCTCAAAATCCATTTCAAAAGGAAAAGTCCGATCGTTTCCAACCGGACTTTCTGTTCTTTTTACTGAAGGCCTTTTTTTGCCAGGTAATCAGCTTCATACTGCGTCACATAATCTGTCGCAGCAGCTGTATCCATATATTCCTCGATCAGTTTATTTGCCTCAATATACTCTGTCTTCCACTGTTCTGTCTCGGAAACTGCTTTCAAAGTATCTGACCAGTACTGGACAGCAGCATCACTCATGGCTGCAGGTGCCGCTACACCACGCCATACCGGAACTTCCACATCATTATAATCTCCCACTTCGCTTAAAGTCGGAGCATCTGCCAGATCTCCCGTATATCTCTCCGTGGAGAATGCAAGGATCGGCACCAGGGAACCTGCGGTCACATATTCTGATGCAGCTGCCGGTTTGGAGATCACATACTCCACATGTCCGCCAAGGGCTGCCGTAATTGCATCACCAGTAGAATCATAGGTAATATACGTCAGATTATCTTCAGATACACCAAGTTCTGCAACCAATGCCTGATAAGTCGCAATATCATCTCCCTTGGAACCGCCAATTACCACTTTTTCGCCATTTTCCACCGCATTGATCACATCCGCAAATGTGTCATATTTTGCACCGGCGCCTTTGAATAAAAGCTGTTTATCCACTGCCATAATAGCCAGAATCCGGAAATTAGAGGAACGGTTTTTCGTGTTTTCCACCATCGGCATCAGGTCACCACTGTTAAACGTCAACAGCTGATAATCCGGATTTTTCTTCATCATTGCCACTTCATTACGGCCGACTTCTCCTGCACCGTCTGTTTTATTAGTAACCACAATCGTCTGGTCATTGACCATTCCATTGGTTGTCATGATATCCCCTATCATACGGGTAAAGATGTCAGATCCGCCTCCCGCAGAAGAAGTACACATCCACTGAATGCTCTTCGTCGGTGTAAAAGTTCCATCCGCCGTATCACTGCTGCTTCCACATCCGGTCATCGCCACAGAAAGCGCCATTACTCCAGCCAGTACAGTTGCCACAAGTTTCTTTTTCATATTAAAATACCCCCTTTTATTTTGCTGCTTTTCGTTTTGCAAGCATCGGACGAAGCACAGATGCCAGAATAATTCCAAGGAAAACAATCATCAGAACGCAGGTGATCGGTCTGGTAAAGAAAATACCCAGGCTGCCGCCGGACAGGATGAATGCTTTTCTCATATTGTCTTCCAGAAGCGGAGCCAGTACAAAAGATAAAAGCATCGGCGCTGCCGGGAAATTATTCTTATTCAGAAGATATCCAACTACACCAGATACAAACATCACGATAACTCCATACATGGAATTACTGGTACTGTAAGCGCCAACCACACAAACTACCGTAATAATCGGAATCATATATTTTACCGGTACAGACAATATCTGAATCAGGAAAGGAATGATACAAATTGCCACCAGTAAAGTGAAGATATTTGCCAGATACAAGGATGCAATCAATCCCCAGCAGAATTCCGGCTCATTTTCAAAAAGAAGTGGTCCAGGAGCCAGTCCCCACATCATCAGACCGCCAAGAAGAACTGCACCAGTTCCAGATCCCGGAATACCAAGTGCCAGAAGCGGGGCAAACGCACCTGCTGCCGCAGCATTGTTGGCGGCCTCAGCCGCAGCAATACCCTCGATCGCACCAGTTCCCAGAGGTTCTTCACTCTTGAATTTCTTCTGAACCGCATATCCCATAAAGGAACCTGTTGTTGCACCTGCACCCGGAAGCACTCCGATAAAAGTACCCATCACGCCAGAGCGGAGAGCCGGAGGCAGAAGGCGCTTAAAATCGTGTCCTGTCAACAGAGAGCCTCTGATTGAAAGTTTCATATCATTTTTTGCCGCATCTGCACGTTTTTCATTATCAGAATTCCGGTCATTGATTAGATTGATGACCTGTGCAAAACCTACCGCACCGATAACAAACGGTGTAAACGGAATTCCTCCCAAAAGATACATATTTCCAAATTCATATCTTGGAGCACCTGACAGTGTATCCATTCCCATACTTGCCAGCAGAATACCAAAGCAGGTGATGACTACACCCTTGATCGGATTTTCTCCTACCAGCCAGCTGATAGAAGTCATGGCAATCAGAAGGATGGCTGTCATCTCTGACGGGCCGAATTTCAATCCCAGATTGGCAAGTCCAGGTCCTGTAAAGGTCAGGATAATCATACCAATCGTACCGCCAATGCAGGATGCCATATTAGCTGTCAGAAGCGCCTGACCCGGACGTTTTCTTTTTGTTGCCATCGGATATCCATCCAGCGTAGTACATACTGCCGGCGAATCTCCCGGAATATTTAAAAGAATCGCACTGAAACTGCCGCCATACATATTGGAGTAATAGAGTGCACCCAGCATAATAATTGCTGTTGCCGGGTTAAATTTGTAAGTCAGTGGAAGCAGCAGTGCCACTCCGGCCAGAGATCCAATTCCAGGCATAGCGCCTACAATCAGTCCAAGTATCGCGCCAAGCATACAGGCCCCGACATTCATAGGGGTCAGTGCCGTACCAAATCCCTGAATCAGTAACGCAAAATGTTCCATATTCATTCCTCCCTCTACATAAAGTTTTCAAAAATCCCCCAAGGGAACTGTACCTGCAGCCATCCGGCAAATACGCCCAGCACAATTGCTGCCACAAGGAGTTCAATAATGATTACATGTTTCCATGGAGTTCCTTTTTCAATTACCTTCAGCCAGAATAATACAAACAGGAACAGCATCGGAATCATTCCGATAATGAAACTTCCTGCAATCACAGCCGCGCCTCCTGCAATCACTAACAATTCATCTTTATTATAGGAAGGTTTATCTTCCTCCTTAAGTGTCTGAAAAAATGCTGCAATGCTGGCAATCACCATAACAATTGCAATAATGGTAGGGAAAAATCCTGCCTTTGGTTCTTTTTCCCAGAATCCCAGCTGCGTAAATCCAATCCACGCAAATACAATTCCCATCAGAGCCATTGCCAGAGGAATGAGCTGTTTTGTCCCAAATTTTTTCACAGTATTAAACCTCCTTTTTTATAAAATACGGTTTCAGGGCAATTACTTTCACAACACCATAAATAGCAATCAGTCCCAGACCAAGAAGCATTCCCAGGTTCATGACCCATAACGGGTACTTCAGAACCGTTGTCGCCTCACCGGTATTCATCTGCGTACTTACAATCGTAAACAACTGTGATGTCAGAAGCGCACTGATTCCTACAGCCGCTACATACTGAATTGCTTTCAAACTACCGTAAACCTTTGGTTTTGACTCTTTATACTTATCTTCCAGTAATGTCAGCGAAATCAGTTCATCATTCATGAACAGTACTGCGGAACCCATATAAATTGTCCAGATAAAAATCAGTTTCAAAAGTTCATCACTCCACGGTGTCGATACTAACAGCACGTTTCTGGCAAGAACCGCATAACTCGCCACAAGCACCATGATAATACCTGCAATTCCAAAGAGAAAATTCAATCCGGAATTTACTTTATCCCATACACCTTTCATTCTATTTTCCTCCTTTCCTTTGTTCCCATAAAAAGCAATGAAAATGCCATCTTTTAAAAAACCGGTCATTCTGAACAACATCTTAACCAGGTCTTAATGCCCCTTTAACAGACTTTTAACTTTTTTGTGCCAACTAAAAAGGAGAGGATCTTCTCCTCTCCAAATTTTATAGAAACTTTATGTTTATTTTATATTTCATGTTTTGTTTTATTTCTTTTTGTTTCATTTTGTTTATCTCAGTTTCTTTCAACAAATTCCGCAAGAACCGTTCCAAACTGAGAACCGCAGTGTTCCACCTCTGTGAGAACCAGTTTCCTGCCTGTTTCAGTCTGATACCAGTTCTCCCTGCTGATTCCTTTTGTCACCACCGGGCACACAAAAAATTCTGTCTCCGGAAAACAGATCTGATAATAGAGAAGCGCCCTGGCTGCATGATATGCCTGACAGCACAAAATTGCTTTCTTCACCATAAGTCCCTCTGCATCCGTCACTTTCCGCGAACACAGGGCATTTTCATAAGTAAATGTCGCCTGATCTTCCTTCCAAATAGCCCGCTCCGGCACTCCCTGCTCCATCAGTCCCGTTTTCAGATACTCCCACTCCGATGCATATTCCTTGTGTTCTTTGAGATGTCCGGTGAGCTTCGCATATTTCCCGGACGGCAGAATTACCGGCGCCAGCCCTGCTCTCCACAGTTCCGCTGCCCTCACTGCCAGTGCACCTTCCTCCGATCCCGGCACAAAGATAATATCCGATTTTTCCGGTATATCCTCCCGGAAAATAAATTCCGTGTAGATGTCAAATACATTTCGTTTCATTGGTTTTTGTTTTCTCCCTGCTTCTTCTATTTGTAATCATATAGAATCCTTGTAGAAAGTCAAGTCGAAGACTTTTCAGGCTCAGGCAGCCAGATGAACAAAAGTGACAGTCTGTGAGCGGAACCGCTTTCGCTAAGTCCTCGATCCAGCGGTACTAAGATTCAAACTTCGCCGCAGGCTCGTTTTCATCAAGTACCGGGACTGCGGACGTTCCTTTCACAGACTGTCACTTTCATTCACCCGACCGCCCGCAAACAGAATCTCGCAAAACTTCCATATCCCAGTTACACTCCAGGACTTGCAAATACCCACTGTTATATGTTACTCTTACTAATATGTATAAACTTCGTAAAAGAAAGAATGAGAGGGTTTTAAAATGTCCAATAACTGTGATGAAACAAAATGCAGCGGTGACTGCTCTACCTGTACCGGCGACGGCATGACCGTAACTCTGACTCTGGATGATGATTCCACTGTAGAATGTGCGATCGTAGGTATCTTTGATGCCGCTGAGAAAGAATATATTGCACTGCTTCCGCTGGATGAAAACGGTCAGAACGAAGACGGCGAAGTATATCTGTACCGCTATGCTGTAGGCCCGAACGGTGCTCCGCAGCTCGACAATATCGAGACAGATGAAGAATATGAAATCGTTTCCGACGCATTCGATGAACTTCTGGATTCCATGGAGTATGACGAGATCGTTTCCGAAGATGAGCTGAACTAAAATTCAATCTAAGTCAAAACAAGGGACTTGTTGCAAAACAGATGAGTACTCATCTATTTCTCAACAGTCCCTTGTTTTTATTTTTCGGAAATCTTCAAAGCAGCTTTCACAGTTTCCATCGCTCGTTCGCGAAGTCCTTTTGCCGTAGTTGCAGGAGAGAAAATACACAAAACTCTCAACAATTCTGTTCCGGTATTAGTAATCTGATGTATTACTTTGGGCGGAGCAACTATCATCGAATCCGGTACAAAAGGATACTCCATTCCATCCACCATTGCAATTCCCATCCCGGAGATACAATACATAGCTTCCGTCTGAGTATCATGAGAGTGAGCATCTATCTGACAACCAGGAGCCCATTCTGTCATATGGACAGAAAATGCACAATCTGTAATTTTATCATCATCTCCCATAAAAACAGGGGTAATAGCACGGTTAAAAGGAGTCGGAATACGAATCGAATTCTCAGAATTATATTTATAATACATGGAATATTCCCTTCCAAAAATTATGAATCGCACAGTAATTTATATCACAATTCTTTTCCCAATTTATAAATCTCGTTTACCACAGTATCCCCAAATACAGAAGTGGAAGCATTACCGCCTACATCACCTGTACGGATTCCTTTATCAAAAGTGTTATATACTGCTTTATCAATAAGTTCAGCTCCTTTTTTCAAGGCTACATCATTATAACGTTTTCCCAACCATTCAAGCATCATCTTTCCAGAAAGAATAGTTGCTGTTGGATTTACTATGTTCATGCCAGCAATCGTAGGCGCTGTTCCATGAGATGGCTGAAACATTGCATGATCATCTCCAATATCTCCTGACGGAGCCATTCCCATACCACCTATATATGAAGCCGCAAGGTCAGAAATAATATCACCATGAGCATTCTCTGCCAAAATGATATCAAATTGTTCCGGATTCTGAGTCATAAGTAAGGTTAAAGCATCAATCATTTTATCATCTGCTTCGACTCTTCCTTTATACTGCTCTGCTACTTCATAAAAAACTTTTTTCATAAATGCAAACGATCGAAAGACATTGCCTTTATGCGTACAGGTTACAAGTTTTTTGCCATCTGCCACACGGCCTGGACGATCTAACGCCATTTCAAAGCAATATTTAGCAGCCTTTTCGGTGCCCTCTCTTGTAATAATTTGTGTATCATATGCACACAGATCACGGACAACACCACCTCCTCCATAGCTGGCAAATAAACCTTCTACACTTTCACGAAAAATCACAAGATCTATTTTCCGGTTAGTTCCACATAAAGCTGATTTGCAATTTGGATATGATTTAATCGGACGCACACCCGCATATAATCCCAGACCAAACCGGATTTTAAACATCAAATGTCCCGTGACTTCTGTGCCATTTTTGTCCGTAACCGGCTTCATGCCACCATGTGGCATTCCAATAGCTCCCATAAGAATTGCATCTGCTTTTTTACAATCTTCATAAGTTGATTCTGGAATTACTTCACCCAATTCAAGAAATCTTTTGTTTCCCACATAATATTCCTGAAAATCAAGTTCATATCCGTTAATAACATCCTGTACTGCATCAAGAACTCTTTTCGCCTGCGCAATTACTTCAGGTCCAACACCATCACCTGGCAGAAGTGCAATATTATAGTTTCTCATTTTAATATCCTCCATCTAATTTGTTGCATCCACAACTGCTTTTACTTCATTGATAAGATTGCCAAGAGTATTTTCATATTCGGACCAGATAGGCTGTACTGATTCCTTGAAGGCATCTATATCAATTTCATCATGAGAGGTAACTTCCATTCCATTTTCTTTTAATTTGTCGAGCGCAGCATCATATCTGTTTGCGCATTCCATACGTTCTTTGTCACGCGCATATTTTGCTGCTTCAGTAAACATATTCTGTTCTTCAGAATCAAGTGAAGACCAGAATGACTGGCTAAAATCCAGCGTTTTGCAGGCATAAAAATGACGACTATCAGAAAAATATTTCTGATATTCCCACATGCTGTTTGCAACTACCGTATCAGGATTGTTGTCATGTCCATCAATGACTCCTGACTGCATTGCTGTGACTGTTTCTGAAATAGACATCACACTTACATTACATCCCCAGTTTTTGAATGTATTCAAATAAATATCACTCTGCATACATCTCATATTTAAATCTTTCAGATCATCAGGTGTTGCTATTGGATGAACATTATTTGTAAAATCACGGAAGCCATTTTCCCAGAAACATATGGCCTTAATACCGGCCTGATCAGTTATTTCCTGAAGCAATTTATCTCCAATCTCACCGTCCAGAACAGCATAGGCCTGTTCACGTGTGCTAAACATAAATGGAAGATCAAGAACTTTTAAATCTTCAACTGTACTTGAAATCACAGAAGTATTCACTTCTGCAAAGTCAACAGTCCCAATCTGCAATCCTTCATAAAGATCACTATCGCCCCCTAATGTTGATGGAAAAATATCTACTGTATATTTTCCATTACTGTGAGACTCCACATAGTCTTTAAAAGCAAGCATTCCCACCTGATAAGTAGTATTTTCATTCCCTGTATGTGCAGCTTTTATCGAAATAGGTGAACCTGTATAATCCGCACCTATATATGTCTCTCCTTCTTTTTGACCCGAAGTGGCATCCTGCGTTATAGCTGTAGAGGTTGCCTCAGTAGATTTATTTTCTGATGCAGAACTATTCTCAGAAGATCCGCAAGCACTCAATGTAGTGCACGCAAACATAAGTGAAAGAAAAATACATACATTTTTAGACATAGATTTCATTTTATACCTCCCAAAAATTAAGTTAAAATAATTTTATCCCATCAAATTCGGCAAAGTCATAGAAATAGCAGGAACATAAGTAATCAGTAGTAAGTCTGCGATTAATAATATCCAGTACGGGACTAATTCTTTCGACATTTCTTCAATACTCACCTGCCCAATTCTACAAGCAACAAACAGATTCACTCCTACAGGCGGTGTAACACAACCCAGAGCCATATTCACAACCATAATGACACCAAAATGAATCGGATTTACTCCAAATGCCACTGCCACAGGTGCGAGTATTCCCGCAAGAACAGTGACAGCAGATGTAGAATCAAAAAACATACCACATACAATTAAAAGTAAGTTTACAAGAAGTAAAAATACAAAAGAATTAGGTGCAATTGCAGCAAAAAGAGCAGCTACTTTTTGAGGAATTTGTTCACTCGTCAAAAGGAATGAAAAAGCCGCAGCCGAAGCAATTACCATGGTAATCATTCCAATTGTAATCAAAGAGTCTTCAACGCATTTACAAAATTTTTTGAAGTTCAGTTCTTTATACACAAATACGCTTAAAAGAAATGCATATACAACTGAAATAATGGCAGATTCTGTTGCAGTAAAAAGTCCTGTATAAATTCCTCCCAGAACAACTACCGGCATCAAAAGTGAGAGCCAGGAATTTTTAAGTGCAGCCAACCATTCTTCATGAGTCGCTTTCTTGCTTCCAACATATCCTCTTTTTTTGCACAAATACCATGATAAAATAATAAGGGATAATCCAATTAAAATACCGGGACCAAATCCTGCAATAAAAATTTTAGAGATGGACGTTTCAGTGATAATTGCATAAATTATCATGGAAATACTAGGTGGAATAATCATTCCAAGTTCTGCAGATACTGCAGTTATTGCACCTGCATATCCTTTGGAATACCGATACTCAACCATTGCCGGAATCAAAATCATTCCAAGCGCTGCCGTGGTTGCTGAACTCGATCCAGATAAGGATGCAAAAATCATTGCTGAAATAATTGTGACAATAGCAACCCCACCTGTGATATGACCCGTCGCAGCTTGTACAAAATTAATTAAGCGTTTAGAAATTCCTCCCTGCCCCATCAAATTTCCCGAAAATACAAAGAACGGAAGTGGCAACAATGAATATTTAGCAATACCAACAAGCATTTTCTGAGCAAGTGCCTGCATTGCAGTATCTGTCAAAAGAAATCCTACAATGGATGCTCCCCCTAACGAAAAGGCAATTGGAACGCCAATGATCATGAGACCAAATAGTGTAACAATAATAAATGGAATCATTATTTACCTCCTCTTTATTCATCTACAATTTCAATAATTCGCGCAATCGTATTAAAAAACATCACGATCATTCCCACAGGTAAAGCAAGATACATCCAAAACATTGTTATTGCTGGAATTGCTGTCGACTTTCTCAAATTTCCAAGCAGAGTCATCTGCCACCCTGCTTTAATAATAAAAGCAAAAATGATAAGTGAAAAAATACATGCAACAATTCGAATAATTTTCTTTGGCTTTTCAGCAAACCTGTTAAGAATAATTGTTACTGAAGTCATATCCCCATGTCTGGTAGCAATGCCTCCTCCCAATGTACACAACCAGGCCATCGCATATGTAACAAGTTCTTCAACCCAGGTTACTGAAAAACCTGGTATAAATCTTGAAACAACAGATAAAAAAACTGTTATGGAAATCAAACATAACAATATTCCCCCAAGACCTTTAGCAATTATATTCATTACATCAACAAGTTTAAAATAAATGATAATTGCCGATTTTTTCTTCAAGTTTCCGGGCATTTATTACCCCCTCCTTTCTTTTGTTAATTAAATTTTAGTAGTTTTCCTATTGCATTTCAACAAATAATTCTGTAATATAGAATTATTTCTATATATTTTTATAAAAAATAGAAATATTTGCATTTTGAGAAAGAAGAGATACTTTATATGGCAAATCAAAATAATGAGGTAGAATATTTATATCGAATAAGCGAGACATATAGCAATATGTCGAAAGGCCAAAAAAAAATTGCACGTTATTTTGTTGAACATCAAAGTGATATGTGCAAATTATCCATAACCCAATTAGCTCAAAAACTGAATGTAACACCTTCTGCTATAACGCGATTTTGTCAAGCATTAAATTATAAAGGTTTTTCCGAATTGAAATTTTATGTTGGAAAAAATATTTTATCTTCGCATAATATGGATAACACTATTTTGAAAGAAGATTCTCTTTCTGTATTGATACAAAAATTAATGATGTTGGATCAGCAGGCAATTGCAGACACAATGCTATTGTTAGATTCGGCAAAATTAAAGAAGATTGCAGAAATATGTATTAAAGCTCCACATATTCATTTTTACGGAGAAGGTGCAACAGGTGTAAGTGCCAGTATGGCATCTGCAATATTGATGCAAATAGGCATTCCTTCACAAAATTAT
Source organism: Hominiventricola filiformis (assembly GCF_020686965.1). NCBI lineage: Bacteria > Bacillati > Bacillota > Clostridia > Lachnospirales > Lachnospiraceae > Hominiventricola > Hominiventricola filiformis. Next base: position 344,135 of record NZ_JAJEPS010000001.1, read on the forward strand.
TCAGATTCTGTGATGATGAGAATGGCCGCTTCTACCCTCGAAAAAGGAGATATCGCATTTGGAATAACCTATAGTGGAAAAGCTTTCGATGTTATAGAAGCCATAAAAATTGCAAGAAGAAATGGAGCTGCAACAGTTGCAATTACCGGAAATGCCGGGTCTATAATTACTAACATGGCACATGATCAGATTATATATAGTGGCAATATTCAAGATGAATTAACTCAACTTCCCATTGCAAGAATTTGTGAAATAGCAATTTTCGGATTATTGCAAATTACAATTACAAAATTATCAAAACAATCACCCAAAAAATTAGAGGGAATCAGAAAAAGTATTGAACAAGTACGCAAACAACATAATCACAATATGTAGCCACATCACCAACGGCATTTTCATACAAACTTTTTCCTTCCCTTTCTCTTTTCCTGGGCAGATGAATAATAAATCCTCGTTTCTGCCTAAAATGTCATCAACATGAGTCGAATATTCCACAAAAAGCCAAGTTTGAACATTCGATTGGCTGTATAGAAACTTTGCCGTTACTTCTGCCAAAAATCATCTGCTTTTCCGGGTGTAGAGCAGTGCTGATTTTCTATACATCCAAATCAATTTTCAAACCTGGCTTTCTGTGATAGTTCCAGCAGTTTTTTCTGGTTTCGTGGGCAAAAATCATGCTTTTCTTTTCACCTGCCCGCAACACACCATCTCATCTGGCACAAACGCTCTTTTTTATCCCCCAAACACCGTATCCAGCACATCCGCCAGTGGTTCCATGGTATTCAGTATTTCCTGCAGCGTATTGGTCTGTGCTCCCGTCTCGATGAGCAGCGCCTTTGGCGACAGATGGAGATTATACCTCAGACTTTTGAGATAAATATTTCTGGCAAGTCCCGGATAATACTGATCGCAGGTAAGTTTCAGCTGCAGAGTCAGAGCCAGATTGTCTTCGATATACGGATTGTGGAGGTATTCGATCGGTCCGTTCTTTCTGGTTCTGCTCAGACCGTTAAAGAACATAAAGCGCGCCATCGTCTTTCCATTCAGTTCTGTCACCAGCCTTGTACCTTCCGCAACTCCGTCTCTATGCAGATCAATGACAGATTGAATCGACGGATGTTCTGCGAGTATCTGGCTGATTTCTTCTTCTGCCCGACTGTATGCCTCGCTTCGATCCAATTCTCCGTCGATCAGGTCATAGACACTGGTCACATGCATCACCTTATATCCACGATTTCTCAGAAGTTCCGCCAGATATTCCCCCGCGCCCACGATCGTCGTTGACGGATCTCCCGGCACAGAATCCGCAAATCCTTCCTGTGAATGGGTATGATAGATCAGAATCTGCGGTCCATCCACTGTCCTGTCGATCGTCATATCCTCTGCCAGCAGTTTTTCCGCATCCAGTTCCTGCGCCGTCACCGCTGTTGTCGGTTCCACCGTATAGAAATGACTGAGTAGATATTCATAATCCGACAATTCCTCCAGATTATAAATGGTTCCCATATGAGAGGCTGACTGGTCTTCCGATACCAAACGATCTTCCTTCGGTTCCTGGATCGTCGGTTCCTGGACCGTCTGCTCTGTCTCTTCTGCCGACTGCCTGGACGCTGCCGCATTTTCCTGTTCAGCCAGTGATGCCAGATCATATTCCTGTCCGCTCTCGTCCAGTTCATTTTCGTCATGGACACCGCCCTGGATAAGCATTTCATAAGTTGCCAGATTTTCCGATCCGCCGTTTTCCCAGATTCCTGCCTGCAGCCGCATCAGAGGATGCATCCGAAGTACCATTTCTGCATACCATTTCGAAAATGTTCCTTCCTGCTCTTTTTCCTCCGGAATAAACATACTAGGATAGATATTTGCTGCCGCTTCTTTTACCAGACAATCCTTCATTGTTTCCAGTACCTGATCCGGTGCCAGCTCCACAAGATTCGCGCAAAGCACGGTTCCGCTGGCCGCCAGAATATAGATTCCCATAAGGAATAACAACACCATTGCTATCCGATTTATTCTCATACTCATCCCACCGGTTTATTATATGAGAAATAATTCGACGCCATGCACATTTCCCTATGCCTTCTTCGTTTCTGAAAATACCATATTTAAAGCTTCCGACAACGTAAAACTGAGCTGTTTGATCATCTCGTCAATATTTTTTGGTGTCACAAACATTCCATTAAGATGCGGTGGCATTTTCTCACAGTTTCCCTGAGCGTCATATACAATAGCAGCTGCTTCCACTACAGTCGGCACGCCAATCGCAATGACCGGAATGCCAAGGCTTTCTTTCGTAAGGCTTCCCCTGTGATTTCCAACTCCGGAACCCGGCTGAATTCCCGTATCTGTTATCTGAACAGTTCTTCCCAACCTCCGTGTGCTTCTCGCCGCCAGTGCATCAATTACAATCAGCAGATCCGGTCTGGTCTCTTCGATAATGCCCTGAAGAATCTCCGATGTCTCCATTCCGGTCTGTGCCATAACGCCGGGAACGATTCCGCTCACTACACAGCAGCCATCCATCCCCATCATTTCTCTTCCATATTCTCGAATCAGGTGCCTTGTAATCATCAGGTTGGACACCGCCTGGGGACCAAGTGCATCCGGAGTCACATCCCGATTGCCAAGTCCCGCTACCAGGACGGATTCTGCTGTTCCTGTCAGTTCTCGAAGAAGATCTGCGATCATCTCTGAGACTTCTCTGTGATAGTCTTCATCCGGCGACGCCAGCCCAGGAGCTTCCAGTGTCAGATAAGTTCCCCTCGATTTTCCCATCTCACGGGCTCCCCGTTCCGATACAATTTTCACCCTCGTCAGCCTGACATCCCGTTCCTCGTCACAGGATTCTTCCACTTCCACTCCGTGGATCTCCACACCGCTTCCGTCAAAACTCTCCCTCTCCTCCAGTGCCAGATCTGTACGCACCTTCATTCGTTCCACTTTCTTCCTGCACCTCACTTTTTCTTTTTCCCTATTTTTTCCGAAAAATTGTAATTTATGTATTGACAGTACCGATCCTTTCGACTAGAATATATTCGTGTGTTTCCATGCAAAGCTACCGTGTCTCGCTTTCATGACGCACGTGATAAAGAATAATTATTGAATTGTTAAAGTAAGTTGGAGGTGCACGAAATTGGCTAATATCAAATCCGCAAAGAAGAGAATCCTGGTTACCGAGACCAGAACTGCAAGAAACAAAGCAATCAAATCCGAAGTAAAGACCATGGTTAAGAAAGTATACGCTGCTATTGATTCCAAAGATCAGGAAGCTGCAAAGGCTGCTCTGAAAGCTGCCATTTCCACTATGGACAAAGCTACTTCCAAGGGTGTATATCATAAAAATACTACTTCCAGAAAAATCTCCCGTATGCAGAAAGCTATCAACGAGATGGCTTAATCCGGAGTTTTCGGAAGAACATCATGATAAAAAAACGACTGGTACCGTCATGCCAGTCGTTTTTTTGTGCTGTATTTGACAATCAGAAGTTCCACACTGATCTGATCTCCCATCTGTCCGGTCTTCACCCGTTCTTCTGTATCCACGCAGTCTTCCACTGCCATTTTCAGTTCTCCTGTAGAAAACCGTCTCGCCTGCGCCTGATATTTTCCAAGAGCAAATGGTGGAATTCCCGCTTTTTTTGCCAGTTCAGATTTGTCCAGCCCCCGTCCGCTTAACAGTTTCAGCTGCATCAGCTGATTAAACTGCCGGGTAATCAGGAAAAGGATTCTCATGGGCGGTTCCTTCATGGCCAGCAGATCACTGTAAAGATCCAGCGCTTTCTTCTGGTTCTGCTCCGTAATTGCCTGGATCATCTCAAAGATCCGATTCTCCGTCTGCTCTGTGCAGACCGCTTCCACATCTTCCGTCCTGAGTGCGCTTCTTCCCATTGTATAGCAGAGAAGTTTTTCCAGCTCCCGCTCAATATTTTCCATGTCCGAACCGGTTCTTCCCAGAAATGCGTGCAGCGTCTCCTCTGTGATCTGCTTTCCCTCCCGTTTCAGGATACCAAGAACCCAGCGGGCAAGTGTCCGCTCGTCCTGTCTGACAAATTCCACCACCCGGCCATTATTTTTCACAGCTTTATAAAATTTTCCTCTCTTATCCACTTCGGACTCTGTCATAATAATACAGGTACTGTCTGGGATCTCCGGAATATACTCGGCCAGCTCCGGGCAGGCATTTTTAGCAAAACCGCTGTCGCTGATCTCAATCACACGACGATCTGCAAAGAATGGCATGGTCTCCGCCAGATCAATGACCTCCTTCGGGTTGATGTTCTTTCCCTCAAATGAGGCATAATTCATGGTATCTTCCGGATCAAGAAGCGCTTCTCTTAATCTCTTCCGATACTGATTCCGAAGATAAATCTCTTCTCCTGTCAGCAGGTAAATATTTTTAAATTGTTTGTTTTTGATATCTTCAATAAGCATTTTCATATGCCCATTATACCCTACCGGCCCGAAGATTACAAATTCTTCTTAAGATATTCGCTGACCCGGACTTCATGGCCATCCGTCAGAATCGTAATTGCCCCGCTGTCCTTTGTGATAAAAATCCTGCTTCCCACATCATCAAGCCGTTCCAGCGTCTCCGCGCCCGGATGGCCGTACCGGTTGGCAGCACTGCAGGAGATAAGACTGACCTCCGGTTTTATTTCTTTCAGAAATGCTTCCGAAGACGAATATCTGGAACCGTGATGCGCGGTCTTTAATACTTCCACATCTTCCAGTACACCATTCTTCACCAATGCCGCCTCTGCACGCGAACCAATATCTCCTGTAAACAGCATCTGAAAATCTCCGTATTCCGCCATAATAACCATAGACAGCTCATTCCGATCCTCCCATGGGAGTCCTTTCTCCGGCCAGAGGCAGGTAACCTCCATCGTTTCCGAAGCCAGCCTGTCTCCTGCCCCCATATAAAGAATCTTTGTCCCGGCATCTTTCAGTATCTGTTCCATATTTTTATAGGCATCATCTTTTTCCCTGACCCACGGCAAAACAGCTGTTCCGATCCCGGTTCCAACTTCTGTGATTTCCATAATACCGCTGATATGGTCTTTATCCATATGAGAGATCAGCACATAATCAATCTTCCGATACCCTTTCGATTTCAGAAACGGAAGAATCCTGTAAGTTCCCACTGATGAAACGCTGCTGCTTCCGCCATCCACCAGAAACGTTGTTCCGCCCGGACTTTTGAGAAAGATGCCGTCCCCCTGCCCTACATCCAGCATCGTAATTTCAAACATCTGATTTTGAGGCCGCACACAGAGAAACATCATGCCAAGAGCAAGGGCCATCAGACTTCCTGCCAGCACCTTTCGATCAGGACGGAATCTTTCCGGCCTGGAACTGTATTTCTTCCGATGCTTCTCCCGATACCACACCATCAGACTCCCTGTCAGTATCATATAATAACACACCACCTTCCACCGCTCAGGCTGGCCGGTCACCAGCACTGCACCGGGAAGTTTCAAGAGCCACCTTCCCGCATTTTCATAGATTCCAAAAATCAGGCTGCAGATCCACGCTCCTGCCTTTCCCGCCGGAAGCCAGCACATTCCGGCCATCCCGCAGAATAATCCCGCCGCCATAACAGCTGTCATAAGCGGAATTACCAGCAGATTCAGCATGATAGAATACACCGGATACTGATAAAACGCATCCAGAAGAGCCGGAAATGTTACAAATAATATTGCCAGGCTGATTCCCACTGACTGTCCCACCTTTTTCTGCCAGATTCCATAAAGTTTCCACACCGGTGCGATCAGGGCAATGGCCAGCACCGCACCAAAAGAGAGATAAAATGCACTCTGCCTCAGCTGAAGCGGCATCAGAACAGTGATCAGCAGTCCTGAAAGTGCCAGCCCTGTCAGCATATCATAGGTCCGCCCCAGAACTTCCGCCAGAATGAACAGTACGCACATCACCACTGCACGGACGGTGGAGACAGATGTTCCGGTCAGATATCCATAAGCCAGCAGGAGCACTATAGTAGGAATTCCAGCCAGCAGAAAATGTCCGGTTCCTCTTCTTAACAGCCGGTACAAGCCCAGTCCAAGTAAAGATACATGAAGCCCGGAAATTGCCAGCACATGGGCAATACCATTTTCCTGGTACAGTTCCTTTATCTCTGCATCCAGGCTGCTTTTATCGCCCAGAATCATAGATTTCAGGAGCCCGGCAGTCTTTTCATCCGCTGCACTCTCATAAACATCTGAAAGCCTCTTTTTTAGTTGGAGAAGTGACTCTCTCACCGGCGATGGGTGAACCGTCAGGATATGGACATTTTCCCCATAGACAGTTCCTGCGATTTTTTTTGCACCATAATACAGTTTTCCATCAAACTGCCCCGGATTTCTTTTTTCTTCGATTGGATAAACAGTTCCCGAAAGGGATAGAACTGATCCCACCGGATATTCGGTGTCATCAGTAAGAGTTACGAGTAACTGATCTGCATGCTGTACAGATCCGCTGCTTTCGATCCGGCAATTCGCCAGCGTAAGCTGCATGTTTTCCTTCTGATGCTGCCGGTAAGTGACGGTTCCCGTCACCTGCCCTTTGCATTTTTCCACAATACCCGCGGACCGAATCATCCGATCCGCGGGTATCAGCTGCAGGATGAGAAAGAGCAGAAGCATCAGACAGGCCAGCGGCCGTCTTCTCATTGTTCCACCAGCTCCTCATTTTTCTCAAAAATTGTATTAAAGTTGATAGTTTCCCGATAGACCCGGTTGCTCTCTCCATTGATGCTGAACTGCACCTTAACTGCATCGGTGTTGTCCACAATGGAATTGACGATAGAGTAGATCGGAATATTCTCGGCCACATTATAGCCGGTCTCCAGAAATCCCTCGTCCAGGTTGACATAACAGATCTTATCCTTGATGGAAATGCTCACCAGTTTTGTATTGGTCGGGATCGTCGGGTAAGCTCCTTCAAACGGCGGTCCGGCAATCAACCGTTCCACAATCAGCTTTTCCAGTGCAATATTGCTGTCATACTCCATGGCAACTCTCTGTTCCACCAGTTTGTCTCCGGTTTCATTGGTATAATAAAGTGTCAGGTCCGCAGTCTTATATGCACTGACCTCTTCTCCCGCAGATTCGATAAACTGATCTGCATTCATAAGGCCCACCTCTTTTCCGTGAGTTTCCAGAAGCGGTTCTCCTTCCACACGGAACCCTACATATTCAATTCCGGGAATCTGGCAGAATGTTCTCACATAAGCCGCTCTGCACAATACTTCATATACCCTCTGCATCTCCTGGTATTCCACCGAGAAATCAAGATATAGCTGATTATTTTCCAGTTCATAGTCGTTGATCCGGACATCTTCCGGCAGAACCGGTTTTAATTTTTCATTCTCCGGACTATCTCGAAGCAGCTCGATCAGTTCTCTGATCTGACCATCCGTCGTATCCGCTTGGAGTTCTTTGTTTTCCGCCTCCAGCTTTGTCTCCGCCTGGTTCATGTACCAGATCTTGCAGCCGCCCGTCTCCTTCCGCTTATTGCTTCCGCAGCCAGCCAGGGCCAGCAGCATACACATCAGAAGGAATCTTATAAACCATTTCTTCATCGTTGTTTCCTTCCTTAGACAATATACCGGAGCGGAATCCGAACAATAAATGTGGTCCCTTCATCCACCGTACTCTGTACCTTGATCGCACCGCGATGTGCTACTACAGCACTTCTGGTAATGGCAAGACCAAGACCGGTTCCTCCGATTTCTCTGGAGTGGGATTTATCCACCCGGTAGAAACGTTCAAAAATATAGTCAATGGATTCCTGAGGAATACCGATACCGGAATCACTGACCTTTACATAGAAAAACTTGTGGTCTGCATCCAGTGATACTCTCACCCATCCATTTTCACGGTTGTACTTGATGGCATTCTCCACCAGATTAGAAAATGCAAGCGACAGCTTGGTTGCATCGATCTCTGCCGTTACACTCCGGTTGCTCTCAAATACCAGCTCAATATTGGCTTTTTCCGCAATAGGACGAAGCCTTTTCAGAATCTGTTCAATAAAATCATTGATATCCGTCGATGCAACATTAAGCTCCGTAGATTTCCGGTCCATCTTCACCAGTGTCAGAAGATCGGAGATAACCGAACTCTCACGATCAATCTCATTGGCAATGTCCTGCATAAACTCTTTGTAAAGCTCTACCGGAGCGTCTCCCTGCATAAGAAGCGAATCCGCCAGCACCTTCATGGAAGTCAGCGGCGTCTTCAGTTCATGAGAGACATTGGCTACAAATTCCTGTCTGGATTCTTCCACCAGCCTGAGCCTGGCCAGCATGATATTAAATGTATTGGAGATATTCTCCGTCTCCGTACAGTCATGAATATCCAGATCCCCGTCAAGTGATCCTTCCGCCAGATCCCCGATATACTGATTCATATGCTTCAGCGGGCGTACCAGCCAGTTGGACAGGAGAATGGAAAATGCCAGAGAACAGATAGCAATCACAGATACCCAGATCTCCGAAGATCTCCGAAATCCGCTCAGTTTCGCATAGATACTGTCCGTGGAAGCGCTGACCAAAATAACGCCGGCAATCTTTTTCTCCGTTTCGCTGCCCGCCATAATCGGCACCGTCAGCTCCACAAAACGTCCGCTGGCATAATATCCGGAAGCCTCTCCCTTAAAACATTTGACAACTTCCTCCGATACCATCGTCTTCTCTTCTTCCAGCGCATAGGTATCTTTTACAATATTGAAATCTTCATCAATCAGAATAATACGTCCATCGTAAAGCGTCGCCACCTGAGCCAGATCATTTTCCAGCGATTCATTATGCGGATTATGAAGAAAATCCGCGCTGCTGATCTGATTGCCCAGAATCTGACACTGGTTCTTTACATCATTAGAAAGCTGCACCATGGCCTGTTTCTCATAAGATACCAGAAAAATCTCCGCCATCAGCACTGCCGACAGAAATCCAAACAGAAACAGCAGAACCATGATGCGGAAATTCATGCTTCTGAAAAATTTTCCCTTTGTCTTAAACATTGAAATAATATCCTACTCCCCACTTCGTATGTACATACTTCGGCTCACTGGGATTTGCCTCGATCTTCTCACGGAGTCTCCGGATGTGTACATCCACCGTCCGGACATCTCCCGGATAATCATAACCCCAGACCGCATTCAGCAGATGGTCACGGCTGTAGACTTTATTTGGATTCAGCGCCATCAGCTCCAGCAGATCAAATTCCTTCGCTGTCAGGTTGATCTCTTTTCCGCCGATATTCAGTCTGCGGCTGTCACAATCCAGATGAAGATCACCTTTTTCCACGACTTTCCGATTTTCTTTTTCCGGAGCCTTCTTTTTTGTTCTGCGGATAATCGCCTTAATGCGGGCTTTCACCTCCAGAATATTAAACGGTTTGGTGATGTAGTCATCTGCGCCGTATTCCAGTCCCAGAATCTTGTCCATGTCATCCCCTTTGGCAGTCAGCATGATCACCGGCACAGAAGAAAATTCCCTGATCTGCTGGCACACCTCAAAACCGTCCAGTTTCGGAAGCATTACATCCAGTAAGATAATATCATATTCATTTTCCTTTGCCTTCTGAACAGCCTCTTCTCCGTCATAGGCGCAGTCCACTTCCATGCCTTCCTGTTCCAGACTGAAACGGATTCCCTTTACAATCAGTTTTTCATCATCCACAACTAATACTCTCTGTGCCATCTTCGTTTCTCCTCAATGAACTCTTATCTGATCTTTTATCCTGGAGTATACTCCTTCTTTTATGCCGGAAATCTGCATAATATCTTCCGGCTTTTCAAACGGCCCCTGCTCCGTCCTCCAGGCAATAATTGCCTGTGCACGGCTTTCGCCCACACCTTTCAGCGTCATCAGTTCTTCCACTCCCGCCGTATTAATGTTAACACGTGCATCAGCCTCCTGCTGCTCTTCCGGAAGTTCCTGTTCCTTCTGTTCTGTCTCTTCTGTTTTTTCTGTCTTCTCTGTCTGTTCTGTCTTCTCCGGCTCCGTATCGCAGTAAAATACAAATTCTTCTTTCGGCGTTCCAATGCCGCAAAAAGAAAGACTGCAGCCAGTAAGACAACTGCAGAGAAAAACAGAAACGCCAATCAGCACCGGGCGTATTCTTTTTATGCATTTCATACTTTTCCCACCTGTTCCGGAGAAAAGCTTATCCTTGCGTCCTTCATTTATTGTAGCCGACTTGTCTGTGAAAAACAAGCAGAATCTTCTATGTTTCCCACTCAAAAATAATGACTCCGGCAGCGGCAATGAGAAGTCCGGCCAATCTGCGAAGAGAGAATTCCGCGCGCTCTGCGCCAAAAAGTCCCAATAACTCAATTCCCCAGGAAACCGTCAGCTGAGCGAGTACAATCAACATGGTTGCCTTTGCCGGACCAAGCGCCGACATGCCCTGAATCACCGTATAAGTAATAAACGCGCCGATCACTCCACCCAACAGCATATACCACGGTGTCACCTTAAATACTGCCATAAGACTCGATTGATCGAAGACCGCCCAGATCAGCAGACAGGCCATCAGTGCTGAAAACTGCACCCAGGATGCCGACACCCACACGCTGCTCTGTTTAGTCACTTCTGTATTAAATACTCCCTGAATACTCATCAGCGCGCCGGAAACCAGCGCAATCAAAAAACCGGCCATATGAAAACCTCCTTTATCCGGAGTATCTCCATATGACCGGGATTCTATTCCTGCTTAATCCAGTCTCTGTATCAATTCTTCTGAGAATGCCTGCATCTGTTCAGATGGGTCTTCCCCTCTCCAGATATCTGCAAGCGTCAATTCCAGATTCAGCCACAGATCAGACAGTTCCATCAGTTTCGGTACTTCCGCCGCCTGATCATATGCCTCACAGACAGTTTCCCACGCAGGCGTCGGAGCTTCGGCAAGTGTTCTGCATGCCGGGAGCTTTCCGGCATTTTCATAGAGGCTGCCTGCACATTTCTCCGTGATCCAGGAAACCAGCTCCCATGCTGCATCCTGATTTTGGGAGTAAGGATTCACCACGACGGAAGTAGTCACGGAAAGTCCGCGGGAAATCAGTTCTTCTGTCAGATCCGGGAGTACCGCCGCACTGTAAAAACCTTCGGAAACTTTTCCTTCCCTGATGGCCTGATCCGCCTGTGACAGCATAGATTCATTGGCAATCACATATACAGTCTTACCTGCAAGGAAGTCCTGCATAATTGCATCAGAAGTAATGGTATCCGCATCAATTGCGAAAAAGCTGTTCAGGTTCTGATAATATGCCATACATGCATTAATCTGGTCAAGATCGAGCATCACCTCGTCCTTCCGGTCTCCGTCTTCACCACCCAGATTAGTGTAGCCGCCCATGAACATGTAATCTTCGATAACGTCTGCCACGTTCCAGTTGAAAATATTCTCCACTGCCTCCGTGGTTTCATTCGTCTCAAAATTCTCCGCATAATTCAGAATCTCATCTATAGTCTGAGGTGCACTTTCCACATAAGCCGGATTGTACAACAACACGCTGGTCTCCACATAGAACGGAACCGCAACGGCATTTCCGTTATAAATTACTGCATGGAGCGCTTTCTCCCCGTATGTCTTCTCAATCTGTGACTGCTCTGCCGGCAGGGCAAGACCAGCCTGCGCTGCTTTTCCAAGCTGGGATGTAGCTGCCACATAGAGATCCGGCCCTGTCATCTCTTCCGCCATAGATTTCTCACTGATATTTTCCATATAATCTACTTCCGATACCAGTTCCGTCTGAATCTCCACACCGAGACTTTTTGAGGCCTCCGCTGCCGTTTCTTCCATATAAGTCTGTATATCCGGATCCGTGTACCATACCAACAGCGGGCTCACATTTTCCGGTTCCACCGCTTCTTTATTTTCCTGTTGTCTGGTCTGGAATGTCATCTCCATCAAGAGAAAGATCACAACAATCACAGCCAGAATTCCGGGAATTCTTTTTGACATACCGTCCCCTTTCTAAAAACATTTCTCCAATTTGGCAATCATTTCATCCACATCTGCTTCCGTGACAACCAGAGGCGGAACAAAACGCAGCACGTTGCTGCCTGCAGTAATAATGATGAGTCCTTCCTCCAGTCCACGGTTTACGATCTCACCGATGGGTCTTCCTTCTACTTCCAGTCCCTGGATCAGGCCTTTTCCGCGGCGTTCTTTCAGAAAATCATACTTTTCCACCAGTGCATTTAATTTCTGCTCCAGATATCCACCGACCTTCTTCACATGGTCCACAATCTGTTCCTTCTCATAAAGATCAAATACTTTGCTGACTGCCGCGCAGACAAAGGGATTTCCGCCGTAAGTGGTTCCATGGTCTCCCGGTGCAAGGGAAGCGTCTGCCACTTTTTTGCCAAGGACAAATGCGCCGACCGGAACACCGCATCCCAGTGCCTTTGCACAGGTCATGACATCCGGCTCCACACCGTACTCCTGCCATGCGAACATGTATCCGGTTCTTCCCATACCACACTGAATCTCATCAAGAATCAGGATCAGGTCTTTCTCCTCGCAGAGTGCTTTCACGCCTTTTAAGAACTCCTCCGTTGCCGGATAAATGCCGCCCTCACCCTGAACCGTCTCCAGAATGATCGCACAGGTCTTCTCATTGACCTGGCTTTTCACGCTCTCCAGATCATTGTAATCTGCAAAACGCACGCCGCCGATCAGCGGTTCAAAGGGTTTTCTGTATTTCTCATTTCCGGTTACGGACAGAGCGCCAAGGCTTCTTCCGTGGAAGGAATGATTCATGGCAACGATCTCATAGCGGTCCTCACCGTATTTTGCATAGGAATATTTTCTTGCCACTTTGAGCGCACCCTCAATGGCTTCGGTGCCGCTGTTGGTGAAAAATACTTTTTCCAGTCTGCTGGCTTTTTTTACCTTCTCTGCTGCTTCTGCCATAGGAACAGAATAGTAGAGATTGGAAATATGGGTCAATTTGTCGATCTGGTCTTTCAGCGCCTGGGTATATTCCTTATTGTTATATCCCAGAGACTGAACTGCGATACCTGCTGCAAAGTCCAGATACTCTTTTCCATTTACATCATAAAGATGTACACCCTCTCCGCGATCCAGTACGATCTGATACCGGTTATAAGTATGAAGAATGGCCTCTTCTGCTTCTTCAATATATGGATTACTCATGATAGAATTTTTCCTCCGTATCTCCCAAAATAGCAGTTCCCACACCACGGTCAGAGAAGATCTCCATCAGAATACTGTGAGGGATTCTTCCGTCGATAATGTGGACTCTTGATACACCTGCCTCGATGGCATCAATACAGTTGGACAGTTTCGGAAGCATACCGCCGCCGATGGTGCCTCCTGCAATCAGTTCTTTTGCTTCACTTACCTTGATCTCGGAGATCAGGGAACTCTTGTCATTGAAATCTCTGTACAGTCCTTCAATATCCGTCAGGAATGCCAGTTTATTTGCTCCTACCGCACGTGCTACCGCGCAGGCTGCGTCATCCGCATTGATATTGTAAGTGTTGAACTCATCATCCAGACCAACCGGACAGATAATCGGAAGAAAATCCTTCTCCATCATATCAAACAAAATCTGCGGGTCTACCTCGCTGATTTCACCCACATAACCAATATCCTTACCGTCAGAATATTTCTTCTTTACTTTCAAGAGTCCGCCGTCTTTTCCGCTGATACCGATGGCCTTCACACCTAAAGATTCTACCATACTAACCAGACTCTTATTCACACGGCCAAGTACCATCTCGGCAATCTCCATAGTCTCCTCGTCCGTCACACGAAGTCCGTTGATGAATTCCGGCTCTTTACCGACTTTTCCGACCCATTTACTGATCTCCTTGCCGCCGCCATGTACGATGATTGGCTTGAATCCAACCAGTTTCAGAAGGGTAACGTCACTGATCACACTCTTCTTCAAGTTCTCATCCACCATGGCGCTTCCGCCGTATTTGACAACAATTACTTTCCGGTTAAATTTCTGAATATAGGGAAGAGCTTCCACCAAGACGGCCGCTTTCTCCAGATATTTCTCATCATCTTTTCTCATGTTCTCTACTCCTCTTTTCACGTATCCGTTCTGTCAGGCTCTAGCTTCTGTAGTCTGCATTGATGTTCACATACTCATGGGTCAGGTCACAGCCCCATGCAGTGGCTGTGCAGTCACCCATCTTCACATCAGCAATGGCTGTTACATGATCCTCTGAAAGAATCTTTGTTGCCACTTCCTCGCTGTATCCGGTAGATACGCCATTCTCAATGATCTTCAGCTTGCCGGCTTTGCTCTCAAAATAGAGATCTACTTTCTCCGGGTCAAACTGGGCACCGGAATATCCCATAGCGCAGAGAATTCTCCCCCAGTTCGCATCATGTCCATAGATAGCTGCTTTGGTCAGGGTAGACATGACAACGGATTTGCTTAAGGTCACAGCCTGTTCCTTGCTCTCTGCACCGACCACTTTTACTTCAAAGAGACAGGTTGCGCCCTCGCCGTCTCCGGCAATCTTCTTGGAGAGTTCTGTATTTACATAGTTGAGGGCTTTCTTAAACTCTGCATATTCCGGACTGTTCTCGTCATCGATGACCGGGTTTTCTGCCATACCATTGGCCAGCAGAAGCACCGTATCATTGGTGGAAGTGTCTCCATCCACGGAAATCATATTGAAGGTATCTTTGATATCATCAGAAAGGGCTTTCTGCAGCAGTTCTTTGGTGATAGCTGCATCGGTAGTGATAAATCCAAGCATGGTACACATATTCGGATGGATCATGCCGGAACCTTTACACATGCCGCCGATAGTGACTGTCTTACCGCCAATCTCAATCTGTGCGCCCACATATTTCGGCTTCGTATCAGTGGTCATGATGGCTTTGGCTGCCTCCAGACCTTCCTTTTCGCTGCCGTCCTTTGCAGCTGCCAATTTCTCCACCCCTGCTGCAATACGGTCCATGGGAAGCTGCATGCCGATGACTCCGGTAGATGCTACCAATACGGAATCCTCCGGTACGTCCAGTGCTTTGGCTGCTGCCTCTGCGGTCTCTTTACAAT
Organism: Hominiventricola filiformis; assembly: GCF_020686965.1. Taxonomy (NCBI): domain Bacteria; kingdom Bacillati; phylum Bacillota; class Clostridia; order Lachnospirales; family Lachnospiraceae; genus Hominiventricola; species Hominiventricola filiformis. Next base: position 359,192 of record NZ_JAJEPS010000001.1, read on the forward strand.
AACCATAACCTTCTGCTCCGGTGCAGGCATTGGCGATACCGGAATTAATGATGACCGCCTGTGCTGCCGGTGAATGGTATACGACCTCCTGATCCCATTTTACCGGGGCTGCCTTCACCACATTGGTCGTGAAAGTTCCAGCTGCCACACAGGGAACTTCGCTGTAAACCAGCGCCATATCTTTCCGGTTTTTGTATTTGATCTGTGCTTCCACAGATGCCGCTTCAAATCCTTTTGCTGCGGTAACTCCGCCTGTAATGATCTTCATGGTTTCTTTAATCCTCCTCGATAAATGCGGTAATGTTTGCTTCATTTAATGTAAAATCATAATAGTTCAGGTCTTCACGCTCCGTCCAGCCGATCTTGTTCCAGAATGCATTTCCAATATCATTTTTCGTAAATGCGATCAGGGTGACTTTATTGATCTCTTCCTTCCGAAGTGCTTCCATGCAGGCAACTACCATGGCCTTTCCCACGCCATGGCGGCGATAGCCTTTTTTCACGCATACATGATAAAGACACCCCCGTCTTCCGTCATGTCCGCAGAGAATGGCACCAATCAGGGTATCCCCGTCCCAGGCAGTCATGCTGGTGGTAGGATTTCTCTTCAGAAAGCGGACAACTCCTTCTCTGGAATCGTCGATGCTTCGGATGCCGAAGCCCTTGATCGTCATCCACAGCTCATATAATTTATCGTAATCTTCCGCTTTCATTACCCGGATTTCCATTGTATTTTCCTGCCTTTTCTATATTTACGGGAAGACCGGAGCCATGCGAAGGCCTTCCGCTTCCTCAAATCCAAACATAAGATTCATATTCTGTACTGCCTGTCCAGCTGCACCTTTTACCAGATTGTCCATAGCGCCCATCATAATGATACGCTTGGTTCTCGGATCAATCTTGAAGTTCACATCTACAAAGTTGCTGCCTTCCACCCAGCGGGTCTGCGGGCAGACATCCTTATTTAATACACGGACGAAGAACTCGTCGTTGTAGTATTTATCATAAACTGCCTTTACCTCTTCATAGGTAACGTCTTTTTTCAGAGATGCATAGACGGTTACCAGAATACCTCTCTGCATGGGTACCAAATGCGGTGTAAAGTTGATGAGCACCGGCTCACCTGCCGCATACCCTAACTGCTCCTCGATCTCCGGTGTGTGGCGGTGTCCTGCCACGCCGTAGGCCTTGATATTTTCATTGACCTCACAGAACAGATTGTCCACCTTGGCACCTCTTCCTGCTCCGGAAGTTCCAGATTTCGCATCAATGATAATGGTGTTCGGATCAATGAGTCCCTCTTTCACACAGGGATAAACAGAGAGGAAACTACAAGTCGGATAGCATCCCGGATTGGCTACCAGTCTTGCTTTCTTCACTTTTTCCCGGTTCACCTCACACAGTCCGTAGACTGCCTCTTCAATATACTGGGGAGCTTTGTGCTCGATCCCATACCATTTTTCATAGACAGATACATCTTTAATACGGAAGTCCGCACTTAAATCGATAATCTTTACTTTTTTTAAAATCTCTTCATTTACCAGGGATGCACACAGCCCCTGGGGTGTTGCTGTGAAGATCACATCCACCTGATCTGCCATTGCTTCCATATTATCGTCCAGACATTTTGCATCTACCAGCTGGAACATATTCTGATATACGGATGCGTAGGCCTGATCCACATAGCTTCTGGATCCGTACCATTTGATGTCTACATCCTTATGACCAAGTAAAAGGCGTACCAGTTCGCCGCCTGCATATCCGGTTGCTCCGATGATTCCTACTCTGACCATATTCTCATTCTCCCCGTTGTTCATATAAAATAAATGTGTTGCGAATTTACAATAGATGTATTGTAACCCCGTTTTATCTGCTTTGCAAGTCCTTTTCTGACTTTTTCTGCATTTTTATTCATTATATATGCATATTTCAAACTTTATATGCATATATATCAAGTTTATGCGCATAATTTCTGTTTTTATGTATAAAATTCCGCTTGCAGTTTTCAATAGGATGTTGTATATTTAATTGCAGTGAGAAAAAAGTCGGAAGCCGACGATTTTCCGACAAAACATAAACCCATATTGAGGAGGACTTATAATATGAAAGAAAAAGTTGTTCTTGCATATTCCGGTGGTCTGGATACTACCGCTATTATTCCGTGGCTGAAAGAGAATTTTGGTTATGACGTTATCTGCTGCTGTGTAGACTGCGGTCAGGGAAACGAGCTGGATGGCCTGGAGGAGAGAGCAAAAGCATCCGGAGCTGCTAAATTATATATTGAAGATATCGTTGATGAGTTCGCAGAGGACTACATCATGCCGTGCGTACAGGCAGGTGCTGTATACGAGAACAAATATCTTCTCGGAACTTCCATGGCTCGTCCGGTTATCGCAAAGAAACTGGTAGAGATCGCAAGAAAAGAAGGCGCTTCCGCTATCTGCCATGGTGCTACCGGTAAAGGAAATGACCAGATCCGTTTTGAACTGGCAATCAAAGCTCTGGCTCCGGACCTGAAGATCATTGCTCCGTGGAGAATGACCGACGTCTGGACCATGCAGTCCCGTGATGACGAGATCGAATACTGTAAAAAACACGGCATTGACCTGCCCTTCGATCACAGCCACAGCTACAGCCGTGACCGCAACCTGTGGCACATCAGCCACGAAGGACTGGAACTGGAAGATCCGGCAAATGAGCCGAACTATGATCACATGCTGGTTCTTGGCGTAACTCCAGAGAAAGCACCGGATCAGGATGAATATGTAACCATGACCTTTGAAAAAGGGGTTCCGACTTCCGTAAACGGCAAGAAGATGAAGGTTGCTGACATCATCAGAGAGCTGAACAAACTGGGAGGAAAACATGGTATCGGTATCGTAGATATCGTAGAGAACCGTGTTGTTGGTATGAAATCCCGCGGTGTTTATGAGACTCCTGGCGGAACTATCCTGATGGAAGCTCACAAGCAGCTGGAAGAGCTGGTACTTGACCGTGCTACCATGGAAGCGAAAAAAGACATGGGCAACAAGCTGTCCCAGGTCGTATACGAAGGAAAATGGTTCACTCCTCTGTGTGATGCTATCCGCGCATTTGTAGCAAGCACTCAGGAGTATGTAACCGGTGAAGTAAAATTCAAACTTTACAAAGGCAACATCATCAAAGCCGGAACCACATCTCCTTACAGCCTCTACAACGAGTCTCTGGCATCCTTCACCACCGGTGATATGTATGACCACCACGACGCAAGCGGATTCATCACCCTGTTCGGACTGCCGCTGAAAGTTCGTGCGATGAAACTTATGGAAGCAAAAGAGAATCAGAAATAACTGAAAACAGATAAAAAAATCCCCCGGCTTTACAGCCGGGGTTTTTACTTGCTATGAAGTTTTATTCTGCTGCGTCTCCGTCTGTACTCAGGCCGGATACATAATCGTTCAATGCTGTGATATCTGCAGTCACATCACCGCTGTTCTGCTTCTGATCATATTTATACATGACAGAATATCCAAGCCACGCAACCAATGCAATGGCAATCAGTCCTGCACAGAGCTTTGTGAGAAATGCCTCTTTCTTTTTCTTCGCCTGAATTGCTTTTCTGTTTCTTTTCTGTTCTTTATAACGATCTACTTTTTCCTGACTCATATATCAATCGTACTCCTTTATCAATACTTAACAGTTATTATAGCATATCTCTGTGAAAATTTCATGTTTTTTTCTACTGCTGCGTATCCAGTTCGATCTCCATATAGTCTCCCAGTGCATGCGGAACTTCCATACAAATCCACACTTTTCCATTTTCCAGATAGGAATATCCGTAAGGTGCGCTTCCATCCTCCGCATAGTCATAACCCGCCAGTGATCTTGCCAGACTGTCCGGTGTTCCGTAGATAGCTTCCAGGCGTTCCCTGAAATAATCTGCTGCTGATTCTTCCACATAATAACCGGTTCCCGCAAACAAATTCTCCGCCAGACGGTCCACATCCACATGATCAGCAAGCCTGATACTTTCTCCGGTATTCAGATCAATATTGTAGGTGTATTTAAAACCATAAGGATGAACTGCACCCTGTTCACAGATGTTTCCATTCATAAGAATAGACAGCGTATCCGGCGTCATAGTTTTCACCACATAGGACACTTCATAGGAATCATCCTGACTTTCCCCTCCAGACAGCCAGCCCTCCATGGCCCGCTCTTCAGTGGAACGAATAATATCATTCCATTTTTCCTGCATCCTGGCATCACCCAGACCCTCGATCTGCGGATAGGTGATGGAAACACCGTCCTGCTCCAGCTTTGCATCTACTACTTTATAGGAAGACTCCACATACGGATACCATTCCAAATATTCCTCATAGGCTTCCCGGCCGGTATCCAGTACCTTGCCCTCCACTGTCACCAGCAGAAGCTCGCTCTGATAACAGTCCAGAAACGTATTGGTAATGCTTCCCATGACAACTGTCTCGCCGGACTGACTCAGCTTCTTCATATAATCCGCAAATGCCTGATTAAAATCCAGCATCACGACCTTGTCTCCTCCGTGCATTCCAAAGGAAATCTTTTTCAGCCGGATATTCGAATCCAGTTTCAGTGTCTGCGCCAGCTGCTCCATTACAGAATCTTCCGTCACCTTGTCCACATAGACAGTCTTCTGCACGATATTCTCTGCATTCTCATCTCCGTAGTAAAGGTGAAATGCGGTTCCTTCCGGCGTTTCCTCCACAACTGGATCAACTTTACCGTCCACCGGAACCACCGCATCCTTCGTCTCTGTCAGCAATTCGGATCCGGTCTCTTTCCGGGCGCACCCAGTAAGTGTCAGGCAGCACGCTGCCAGCAGCATATATCGCATCCATTTTTTCAACATTATCATCACTTCCCTGCTATCTAGTATATGTCTTCAGATGATTTATTATAGCAATGAAATGTTGAATATCTGTTACAAAGTTCTTACGTTTCTTCAGAAATCCCGCCGCACCTTCCGGAACGGTTTTTCAAGCCATCGTTTCACCACAATCTGGGGCTCGTCGGTGGATTTGTCAACCGGTTCCGTGAGTACCGTATCCAGTCCTGCACGGTTTCCCCCAAAAATATCCGTAAAAATCTGGTCTCCCACGAACAGCGTATTTTCCGTATCTGTCCCCATCCGCTGCATGGCTTTCTCATAGCCGTCTCTCTTCGGTTTTCCGGCCTTATAAAGATATATACTCTCTACTTCCTCCGCAAAGGGGCGGACGCGTTCCTCCCCGTTGTTGGATACAAGAGCTGTCTTCATTCCCAGTCCGTGAAGCCTTGAAAACAGCTCTTTTGCCCGGTCATCCGCAGGCGCCCCATGGGGAACCAGCGTATTATCAATATCAAAAATCACTCCCCGGTATGTCAGGGCAAGCTTTTCCCAGTCCATCTCATATACAGACGATACCATCCGGCCGGGATACAAATTTTTCAGACTCATACTGTTTCCTTACTGTTACATTGTCAGAAATTTTACGATTGCCACCAGCGGAATCACACCGGATACACAGCCGATTACCTGGGTCTCCTCCTCAGCTTTCCGCTCCAGGAGTGCATACATCTTCGCATAAGTGCATCCGTAGAATGTAATGTTCAGCGCCAGGTTGATCAGAGTAGCAAGCGGTCCGGACAGTGACAAAACCCACAGTGCCAGCTGCGCAATCCACCAGAACTTGAATACGGCTGCCGGAACTTCAAAACTGTTGAACATCCGTACCTGATCCGCATCTCCGGTCACTGCATCTGAGCAGGCAAACAATACGCCAAAGGGAATCCATGCCAGCCACGCCTTGTCATAACCAAGGGCTTTCAGTGCTTTCATATGTGACCAGGAAAATGCCACATAATACAAGATTCCTACCAGAATTCCCACAAACATCAGACCGATTCCCAGTCCCAGTAATGTTCCTACATAATTCATATCCTTTTCCTCCTTTGTATAAACATTCTTTGTTATCAGTATACGGGACTCTCTTCTTTATGTCAACGAAAAAGCAACTCTCCGCCATGCTTTCCTTCTTTTCTGCACACCGAAATTTTTTCGGTATGATACCACATTTATTGACGATTTCCTAGCTCTTTGCTACAATATATGCAGTTTTTGATTATATACAGAAAGGATCTGGAATCTATGCCAAAATTAAATGAAAATTATCTCAATCTGAAGGCCAGCTATCTGTTCTCCGAGATTGCACACAGAACTGCTGCCTATAAAGAAGCAAATCCTGAGAAAGGCGCACAGATCATCCGTCTCGGAATCGGCGATGTCACCCTTCCGCTGGGCAAAGTTGTCATTGACGCACTCCATGAAGGAGTCGATGCCATGGCGACCTCCGAGACATTCAAAGGTTATGGACCTGAGCAGGGATATGAGGCTACCAGAAATGCCATTGCAGATTACTATAAGAGAAACGGCGTGGAAGTAGACCCAGGTGATATCTTTGTATCCGACGGTGCAAAGAGCGATACCGGTAATATCACTGATCTGTTCGGACATGACAACGTCGTTCTGGTTCCTGATCCGGTCTATCCGGTCTATGTGGATACCAATATTATGGCCGGAAACCAGGTTACCTATATGGCAGGAAATGCAGAAAACGGATTTCTTCCCATGCCGGATAAAAGCCAGCACGCAGACGTCATCTACCTCTGTTCTCCCAACAATCCTACCGGTGCATGCTACAACAAAGAGCAGTTGAAGGAATGGGTCGATTACGCACTGGCCAATGAAGCAGTGATTCTTTTCGACTCCGCATATGAAGCATTTATCACCGATCCGGAACTTCCGCGAAGCATCTTTGCTGTCGAAGGTGCAAAGAAATGTGCGATCGAGTTCTGCTCTCTCTCCAAGACAGCCGGATTTACCGGAACCCGCTGCGGTTACACCGTCGTTCCGAAAGAGCTGGTATTTACTGCTTCCAACGGCGAGGAAATGTCTCTGAATGCCATGTGGAACCGCCGTCAGTGCACCAAATTCAACGGTACCTCCTACATTGTACAGAAAGGTGCCGAAGTGGTATTCTCTGATGAGGGCATCAAAGAATGCCAGGAAAATATCAACTACTATAAGAGAAATGCAAAAGTCATCGCAGACACCATGACCAAACTTGGCATCCGCTTCTTCGGCGGCATCAACTCTCCGTACATCTGGTTTGAGTGCCCGAACGGCATGGAGTCCTGGGAATGCTTCGATTACCTGCTTCAGAATATCCAGGTAGTTGGAACTCCGGGTGCAGGATTCGGTGAAAACGGAAAGAATTATTTCCGTCTGACTTCCTTCGGAAACTACGAGAAGACCGTAGAAGCCATGGAACGTTTTGAAAAACTGTTTAAATAATTGATGGAAGAAAAAGAAACCGGCGTTCTGCAGATCGCCGGTTTCTTTGTACTCATAATTTTAGAAAAATCTGGTTTTCTTTACATCCTGTACAAATTCTTCATTATTCTTTGTTCTGGCAAACAAGTTCAGAACCGTCTCAACCGCATCATCGGCTTTCATGCCATTCAGACCTTTTCGGATGTTATCCATTGCCAGCTGCTCTTCTTTGTTCAGAAGCAGATCCTCTCTTCTGGTACCTGATTTTGGAATATCAATTGCCGGGAACACACGCTTCTCAGACAGCTTTCTGTCCAGAACCAGTTCCATATTACCGGTACTCTTGAACTCCTCATATACAACATCATCCATCTTGCTTCCAGTATCTACCAGCGCGGTTGCCAGGATCGTAAGGCTGCCGCCTTCTCTCATATTTCTGGCCGCTCCAAAGAAACGTTTCGGCATATGAAGGGCTGCCGGATCAAGACCACCGGAAAGAGTACGTCCACTGGGCGGAACTGTAAGGTTGTATGCCCGGGCCAGTCTGGTGATACTGTCCAGAAGAATCGCAACGTCCCGTCCGGACTCTACCAGACGTTTTGCACGTTCGATGACCATCTCGGAAATTCTCTTATGGCGCTCAGCCAGCTCATCGAATGTGGAATATACGACCTCCACATTTTTGCCTGAGATCGCCTCTTTTACATCCGTAACCTCTTCAGGACGCTCGTCAATCAGCAGAATGATCAGATACATCTCCGGATTATTCTGCGTAATGGATTTTGCCACATCTTTTAAAAGAGTCGTCTTACCTGCTTTCGGCGGGGAAACGATCATACCTCTCTGTCCTTTTCCAATCGGTGCAATCTCATCCACAATACGGACTGCCATACTGCCGCCATCGCGCTCCAGACGGATTCTCTCATTCGGGAAAATCGGAGTCAGATCCTCAAAGTTCGGTCTCTTTGCATTCGCATCCGGAGCCAGCCCGTTGACCTCTTTCAGATATAGAAGCGCACTGAACTTCTCACGCTCTGTCTTTACTTTTGTATTGCCGGTCACGATATCACCAGTCTTCAGGTTAAATCTGCGGATCTGCGCCGGAGAAACATACACATCATGATCGCCCGGAAGATAATGGTCACTTCTGATAAATCCGAAACCGTCAGACATCACCTCCAGGATTCCGCTTACCGTCTGTCCGCTGTCCAGCTGTTCCATATCAGTCACTGTTTTTCCTGTCTCCGTCGCCTGGGTTTTCATGCGTTCTGCAGCAGCTGCCTTTTCGTCTTCTGCCAGCATTGCATCAATTACCGCTTCTTTCCGCATGGTGGATGTACTTTTGATTCCACGATTTTTCGCGATATCGCGCAATACAGCCAGAGAAAGTGATTCATACTTTTCTCTCATATTTACTGCCATAAATTCCTCCTGTATTCTGTATGGTCATCTTTTCGGGAACGCCCTCATCTGATTTGACAGGGCCGTCTTAATGAATTACATTGTCTCAAACTGAGTCCAGATTATTTGCATTGATTTAAGTATACTATCTTTAATGAGAAATGGAAAGCGAAACTTTTGATAAATCATTGATTTTTATTTTTTACTATGGTAGATTGAAGACATGAATTTATGGAATGATAAACCTTACCACTCACTGGACTTTGAATTGAAAAAACGGTTTCATGAAAAAGTATACCGTCTTGCATTAAATGGCGGCATGACCTGTCCGAACCGGGACGGCCACATTGCAACCGGTGGCTGCATATTTTGCAGCGAAGGAGGCTCTGGAGATTTTGCCGCTCCGGCTTCTCTCTCCATTTCAAAGCAGATTCGGGCCGGTCAGAAGCTTCTCGCAAATAAACGCCCCGTACATAAGTATATTGCATATTTTCAAGCCTTTACTAATACCTATGGGCCTGTGGATTATCTACGTTCTATTTTTACAGAAGCCATCCAGCATCCTGAGATAGAGGTGCTTGCCATTGCGACCCGGCCGGACTGCCTGCAGGATGAGATTGTAAGCTTACTGTCGGAACTGAACCAGATCAAACCTGTCTGGGTTGAACTGGGACTGCAGACCATGCATGAAGACACTGCACAATTTATCCGGAGAGGTTATCCTCTTCCGGTCTTTGAAGATGCTGTAAAAAAGCTCCGTCTTCACGGCATCGAAGTGATCACCCATGTAATTCTGGGACTTCCCGGAGAAGACCATGAACGGATGCTGGAGACCATCCGCTATCTCAACACGCAGGATATTCAGGGCATAAAACTTCAGCTTCTGCATATTCTGAAGGGAACCGATCTGGCAGATATTTATGAGCACGATCCATTTCCGGTCTTTACGCTGGAAGAGTATGTCTCTTTCATCGTCGACTGTGTGGAAATCATCCGTCCGGATATGGTTATTCACCGGCTGACCGGAGACGGTCCAAAAGATCTTCTGATTGCCCCGTTGTGGAGTTCAGCCAAACGTCATGTCTTAAATTCCATTCACAGGGAATTCCGCCTGCGGGATACCTGGCAGGGAAAATATTATGATTCGGAAGGGAAGGAGCAGTAACGATGGCAGATACACTGACACTTTATAAACTGATTGTTCTTAAAATGCTGGATGAAGCGGATGCGCCGCTGACCGGAGCCCAGATTACGGATTTTATTCTGGAAAAAGAGTATACCAATTATTTCACACTTCAGCAGGTACTCTCAGAAATGTCAGAGACAGGCCTTGTCACTGTTGCATCCACCAGAAACAGCTCCCTCTATCGGATCACAGATTCCGGCAGACATACCCTGAAATATTTCGGTGACAAAGTATCCGATACCATCTGCGGTGAGATCACCTCTTTCCTGCAGGAGCACCAGATCGAGATCCGCAATGCGCTTTCCAATATCGCCGATTATTTTCCATCCAACGACGGCGGTTATCTGGTACGTTGTCAGGTACGGGAACACAATTCCACACTGATCGATCTGACACTTTCCGTTCCTTCTAAAGAAGAAGCCGATTCCATCTGCCACAATTGGCAGAAGAAAAGTCAGACGCTCTATGCCTATGTCATGAAAGAATTACTGTAACAAACCCGTGATCGAAAAGAAGCCGGCATCATCTGCCAGCTTCTTTTTTATTTTCCTGTGCGTAATCTGTGCATATCGTCCGCCAGTTCCCTGACACTGGCAATCACACCTGCAAATGCACCTGCTTCATACAACTGAATCAGGATCAATCCTGATGGAATTGCGACAATCATTCCAATCAGTCCTGCCATCCGGTATCCGATGAACAAAAAGATCAATGTGGTCATGGCATCCATTCCAATACTGTCTCCTACCATCTTCGGCTGAATCAGCTGTCTGGTCACCTGCGTCACCGCATACAGAATCACAAGACCTGCAGCAGATGACAATTTTCCACTTAACGCCCATAAAACTGCCCAGGGAATCAGGATGGTTCCCGTTCCAAGCATCGGCAGAAAATCCAGCACTGCAATCCCGGCAGTTGCCAGAACCGCATACGGAACTCTTAAAACCAGGAGACCTGCCGTCAGAATCACAAACACAATAAACATGATTTTGAACTGTGCCCTGAAATAACCTCCAACAGCAAATTTCATCTTCTTTCCGATCAGTTGCAGCTGCCGTCGCGTCTCCTCCGGAACGATTATTTTGATAAAATCCTGCACCCGCTCGCTCTGGGCGGTGAAGAAATACGCAAATAACAACACGAACAGGAAGGAGATCAATAATGAAGGGATCTTACCTGCCGCATTTCCGGCCACTCCCATCGTCACGCCTCCCAGACTGCCCACAATCGTCCCGATCTGAGTGCTTAGACTTCCGGTCAATTCTCCGATCTTCTGCCCTGCCTCCGGCGACAGATGTCCTGCCAGACTCTCCAGATTATCAGAGATCACTGTCATCTCAGCTGACAGCGACCGATAATATTCCGGCAGATGTTCCAGCAGAAAAACTACCCGCCCTGCCGTCCATGTCACTATCAAATAGCAAATCCACACAATCAACAGGATCGCACCGGCAATAATTCCCATGGAACTGTGCTTTCTGACAATATGAAGATGCTGCTCCAGAAACCGCACCAGCGGATTGGCAATCTGCGCGATCAGCCAGCCAACCAGCAGCGGAAGGAAAAACCGCACCGCCCATGGTCCCAACAGGACAAGGATCAGTATTTCAGCAATAAACACTCCGATATTTAACAGATTCTTCCGAATCCGTTTTCCCGTATCTACTCCCTCAACATGTTTACACGGTTCCTCTTTCATCGGATGGTTCCTCCACAAATGAACAGATCACATCCCATATCTCATCCCGTCCCTGCTTCGTCTCCGCAGAAAACGGAATCAGCTGGGTGCCCGGCAGAAGCTTCAGTCCCTCTTTCAGGATTTTTATCTGTTTCTGCACCTGGCTTCTCTTAATTTTGTCCAGCTTGGTGGCAATAATCACAGGCTCATAGCCCTGTGCCACAATCCACTGATACATATCTTTGTCATTAGCCGACGGCTCATGACGGATATCTACCAGCAGGAAAACGGCTTTCAGCTGTTTTGAGCCATGCAGATAATTTTCAATCATCCGCCCCCACTTTGCTTTGATCTCATTGCTGACTTTCGCATATCCGTAACCCGGAAGGTCTACCAGATACAGATCGCCGTTTACTTTGTAAAAATTAATAGTCTGCGTTTTACCTGGCTGTGAAGAAGTTCTCGCCAGTGATTTCCGGTTCAGAAGCCCGTTAATCAGCGAAGATTTTCCCACATTGGATTTTCCGGCAAATGCCACCTCAGGAAATGCATTTTCCGGCAGCTTGCTTGTAATTCCGCAGACTGTCTCCAGCTCCGCCTGTTTGATAATCATCATAGCTTTTCACCTCTCCTCTATGCGAAGGCATGGGACAGAACCGTTTCCATGCTTCCGGCATAGACAAGCTCCAGGCCTCCTGTAATTTCTTTTGAAAGTTCTTCTACATCTCTTCGGTTCTTCTCCGGCACAATGACCGTTTTCATACCAGCACTCTTTGCTGCCAGCAGTTTTTCCTTCAATCCTCCGATCGGAAGGACACGGCCCCTCAACGTAATTTCTCCGGTCATGGCCACATCCGCACGTACCGGTTTTTCCAGAATCGCAGAAAGCATGGCAGTTGCCATGGTAATACCTGCGGACGGGCCATCCTTCGGCACTGCACCTTCCGGAATATGAATGTGAATATCATGTTCCTGGAAATAATCTCTGTCCAGTTCATATTTTTCACTCACGGAACGGATATAGCTGATACCTGCTTTGGCAGATTCCTGCATGACATCGCCAAGTTGTCCCGTCAGTTCAAAGTTTCCTTTTCCCGGCATCAGATTAACTTCAATCTCCAGTGTATCCCCGCCGGCGCTGGTCCATGCCAGTCCACGGACAATTCCCACTTCGTCCTGATCCAGTTTCTGCTGGAATTCATAGATGGTCTTACCCAGATATTTTTCCACATTCTTTTCCGTAATCTGCACACTGGCTTTATTTTTCTCCAGAATCTCCCGGTCTGCCTTTCTGCACAAAGACGCGATTCTTCTCTCCAGTGCACGGACCCCGGACTCTCTTGTATACTGATGAATCACTTTTTCCAGTGCTTTATTGCTGACCCGGAACTGCCCTTCTTTCAGACCATGACGCTCCATCTGCTTCGGAAGAAGATGCTCTTTCGCAATATGAAGCTTCTCGTTCTCCGTATAGCCGCTGATCTCGATCACTTCCATACGATCCAGAAGCGGTCTGGGAATCGTCTGAATATCATTGGCCGTACAGAGGAACATCACCTCGGAAAGGTCAACCGGAAGTTCCACATAATGATCCCGGAACTTTTCATTCTGCTCACTGTCCAGAACCTCCAGCAGTGCCGAGAAGGTATCTCCCCTGTGATCACTGCTCACCTTGTCGATCTCATCCAGCACCATCAGTGGATTTTTTACTCCCGCATGGCGGAGCCCGTCGGCAATCCGTCCCGGCATGGCACCTATGTATGTACGTCTGTGACCGCGGATCTCCGCTTCATCGTGAACGCCTCCCAGACAGATACGTACATATTTTTTCTCCAATGCATGGGCAATAGACCTGGCAATGGAAGTCTTACCGGTTCCAGGAGGTCCTACCAGACAGAGAATCGGACTTTCTTTGGCATTCATCATCTTCCGGACAGCCAGGAACTCCAGAATCCGCTCTTTCACCTTCTCCAGACCATAGTGTTCTTCTTCCAGAATTTCTTCCGCTTTTCTAAGATCAAGCCGGTCCTCGCTCCGCTTATCCCACGGCAGCGCCAGCAGTGTCTCGATATATCCGCGGATCACACCTGCTTCCGCAGAATTGGCACCGCTGTTCAGAAAACGCTGAATCTCTTTCTCGATTCGCTCCTTAACTTCCTCTGAGGCTTCCAGTTTCTTCACTTCTTCCCGAAAAGCTGCAGCCTCTGTGTTCGGGCCATCATCTCCCAGCTCCTCACGGATTACTTTCAGCTGTTCTCGAAGGATATAATCCTTCTGCTGCTTGTCAACCCGTGCCTTTACCTTTTCCTGAATACCTCGTCGAAATTTTTCGATCTCAATCTCATTATTCAAAAGCACACACAACAGTTCATAGCGTTCTTCAAAATTTACGGTCTCCAGATACTGCTGATGCTCTTCCCAGCGAAATGGGACATGAATGGATATCTGTTCCATCATGTTCTGCACAGTCTGACAGTTTTTGATCTGGCGGGCCATATCCTTGTTCATTTTTCCTGATGCAGCTGTATACCCTTCAAAAATATCCTGCAGATTTCTGAGCATAGCCTCTTCCGGCAGCCCTTCTTCCACGATATCCGGGATTTCACAGACATCCGCCTCCAGATATTCTCCATCTTCCAGCCCGCAAAGCTCTGCCCTGCCTGCTCCTTCTACCAGAATTCGAAGAATATTGTGGGGCATCTTGATAATCTGTTTTACTTCAACAATAGTACCGATAGAAAACAGTCCGTCCTTGTCCGGATTCTCTGTCTCCGGATCTTTCTGTGTCACTACAAACAATTTCTGATCCTGCGCCACAGAGCGCTCCACTGCTTTCGCAGATCTGGAACGGCTGACATCAAAATGTGTAATCATTCCCGGAAGAATGGTCATTCCCCGCAATGCCACAGCCGGCATTTTCAATACGGATCTCTCCATGTTTCTTCCTCCTCTCCGGTCAGAAAAAGGGCCTTGAATCAAGGCCCTTTCTTTCCTCTTATTTTCTGGTTATCTCCGGGACTCCGGTGCCTTCTACCGCTTCCCTGGTAACCGTACAGCTCTTAATTGTATCATCCGACGGGATCGTAAACATCAGATCCATCATCGTCTCCTCCATAATGGACCGAAGGCCTCTGGCACCGGTCTTTCTGGAAATGGTCTTATCCGCGATCGCTTTCACTGCTTCGTCATCAAAGCTTAAGTCTACGCCGTCCAGCTCAAACAGCTTCTGATACTGTTTGACGATAGAGTTCTTCGGCTCCAGCAGAATTCGTACCATATCATCCCGCTCCAGCGGCTCCAGTGATACGGAGATCGGCACACGCCCCATGAACTCCGGAATCATACCAAATTTGATAAAATCTTCCGGAAGCGCATGCTTCAGCAGCTCTCCTACATTATTCTGGCGCTTGTCACGGATATCTGCATTAAATCCGATGGATTTCTGATCCATACGGGTTTCAATAATCTTGTCGAGTCCCTCAAATGCACCGCCGCAGATAAACAGGATATTGGTCGTATCGATCTGAATCAGTTCCTGATGCGGATGTTTTCTGCCGCCCTGTGGCGGAACCGATGCTACCGTACCTTCCAGAATCTTCAACAGTGCCTGCTGAACACCTTCTCCGGACACATCCCTGGTAATAGACGGGTTCTCAGATTTTCTGGTAATCTTATCGATCTCATCGATATAAATAATACCCTTCTGGGCTCTCTCAATATCGTAATCTGCTGCCTGAATAATCTTCAGAAGAATGTTCTCCACATCTTCTCCCACATAACCGGCTTCCGTCAGCGTCGTCGCATCTGCGATAGCAAACGGTACATTTAAAATCTTCGCCAGTGTCTGTGCCAGAAGCGTCTTACCCGAGCCAGTCGGTCCGAGAAGAAGAATATTGCTCTTCTGAAGCTCCACATCCAGATCCTGCTGTGCAAGAATTCTCTTATAATGATTGTAAACTGCTACGGAAAGAACTTTCTTGGCTTTCTCCTGACCGATCACATAATCGTCCAGAAATGCCTTGATTTCCTCCGGTTTCAGAAGATTGATCTCTTCCGCATCCGTTCCGTCTTCCTCATCATTCATCTCTTCTTCGATGATCTCGGAGCACAGTTCCACGCAGGCATCGCAGATATAGACGCCATTGGGTCCTTTCAGCAGTTTCATAACCTGACTTTCCGTCTTGCCGCAGAAAGAGCATCTGATTTCATTTCTAGCCATTGAATTCTCCCTTAGTGTCCTGCGATAACCTGATCAATCAGTCCGTAAGCTTTCGCCTCTTCCGCAGTCATATAATTATCACGGTCCGTATCACGCACAATGACATCCATCGGCTGACCGGTCCGCTCTGACAGAATGCTGTTCAGTTTTTCCTTGGTACGTAAGATATGCTTTGCAGCAATCTCAATCTCCGTTGCCTGGCCCTGCGCTCCGCCAAGAGGCTGGTGAATCATGATCTCTGCATTCGGAAGAGCGAAACGTTTTCCCTTGGCACCGCCTGCCAGAAGAAATGCTCCCATGCTGGCTGCCATACCGATGCAGATGGTGGATACATCGCATTTGATGTAATTCATCGTATCATAAATTGCAAAACCTGCGGTCACGGAACCACCTGGGCTGTTGATGTACAGATGAATATCCTTTCCCGGATCCTCAGATTCCAGGAACAGAAGCTGTGCTACCACCAGGCTTGCGGTAGTCTCATTGACTTCCTCTCCCAGGAAAATAATTCTCTCTTTCAGAAGCCGGGAGTAGATGTCGTAATTTCTCTCGCCTCGGCTGGTCTGCTCAATGACATAAGGTACTAATGCCATGATAAAACTCCTCCTCTCAAAATGCCCCCTCAGAGCATAAAAGGGCACAGCTTAACCCGCCATGCCCCCTCTGATCTCCATATTTCGCGGCTTCTTCTTAAGCCTCTACTGCTGCCTCAGTAACCAGCTCAGCTGCTTTCTGGATTACGATATCCTTCTTCAGCTCTTCTTTCTGGTACTCACCGAAGATCTCTTTTACTTTATCTACGTCGAGTTTGTACTGCTCAGCCATCTTAGCATACTCTTTCTCAAGATCTTCCTCAGTAGCTTCCAGCTTCTCAGCCTCTGCAACTGCCTCAAGAACCAGTCTGCTCTGAATGTTCTGCAGTGCTCTCGGTTTCATCTGCTCTTTGTAATCAGCCTCGGTCATGCCGGTGAACTGGAAGTACTGCTCCAGAGACAGACCCTGGCTCTGCATACGGCGTCCGAAATCATCCAGCATCTGCTGAGTCTGATACTCTACCATTGCATCCGGAATGTCCATGGTTGCGTTCTCAACGATCTTGCCGATTACTGCATCCTCTTTAGCTCTCTTAGCCTCATCCTCTTTGTCTTTCAGAAGTTTTGCTTTAATATCTGCTTTGTACTCATCCAGAGTATCGAACTCGGATACTTCCTGTGCGAACTCATCGTCTGCTTCCGGAAGCTCTTTTACTTTGATTCCGTTTACTTTGCATTTGAATACTGCTTCTTTTCCAGCCAGCTCTTTTGCACCGTACTCCTCCGGGAAGGTTACGTTTACATCCAGCTCTTTGCCGATCTCAGCGCCTACCAGCTGATCTTCAAATCCTGGGATGAAAGTATTGGAACCGATCTCAAGATCATAGTTCTCACCCTTACCGCCATCGAAAGCAACACCGTCAACAAATCCTTCGAAATCGATGGTAGCGATGTCACCTTTCTGTACTGCTCTGTCCTCAACGGTTACGGTTCTGGAGTTAGCCTCGCGCTCTTTATTTACCTGAGCCTCGATCTCCTCATCAGTTACCTCGATCGGTGCTTTCTCTACCTGGATACCTTTGTACTCACCAAGGGTAACAGCCGGTTTTACAGCTACCTCTGCAGTAAAGATGAACGGTTTTCCGCTTTCGATCTGTACTACATCAATCTTCGGATAGGAAACGATCTCCTCACCACACTCCTCAACAGCATCAGAATATGCTTTCGGAAGCATAGCATCTACTGCATCGCTGTAGAATACTTCTTTACCATACATTTTCTCGATCAGCTGTCTTGGTGCTTTTCCTTTACGGAATCCCGGAATGTTAATGCTCTTCTTGGTTTTCTGATATGCACCCTGAATTGCTTTTTCAACGTCCTCAGCCGGAACCTCAACGGTCAGCTTTGCCATGTTTTTCTCTAATTTTTTTACCTGTACGCTCATGTTAGAACTGTATCCTCCTTCTATTTATAGATCAGTATTGCCTGATTTACATACTCATAGACATTGTAGAAGTATAACACAAAAAAATGAGGCTGTCCAGCCAAAACGTCCGGACAGTCCCATCATTTTCTCACTTTTTTGCGTTTTTTATCCGTTACTGGCCGGATGACATCTGCTGTTCCTGCTTCATGATCATCTTTTTGACCATTTCACCGCCAATGGAACCGGCCTGTCTGCTGGTCAGATCGCCATTATAACCTTCTTTTAAGGAGACACCAAGCTCGCTTGCCACTTCTTCCTTAAAACGGTTCATGGCCGATTTTGCTTCCGGTACTGCCATACGGTTGGTTCCTGACTTTCCGCTCTGATCTGTCATGCTAATCACCTCCATGACCCTAGTATGATCCGATCAGGAAGCAGCCATACTGGAAACTTTATCCGTAAATAATTCCCGTCTTCAGCTCCTGTGCTTTTTCTTCCGATACCAGCTGGCTTACCAGATCAAGGGCAAACGGAATGGCGGTTCCCATGCCTCTGCTGGTCGTCACATTGCCGTCGCGGACCACCTGGTCAAAAACCACTTCTGCACCTTTTAATTTATCTTCAAATCCCGGATAGCAGGCAGCTTTCTTTCCTTCCAGAATTCCAAGTCCGCCAAGCACGCTCGGTGCCGCACAGATGGCAGCCACTTTTCTGCCTTCCCTGAAAAACTGTAACAGGAGCTCTGTCAGCGGCCGACATTCGCCCAGATATCTGGTTCCCGGCATTCCGCCCGGCAGTACCAGAAGTTCTGCCTCTGAAAAATCCGTTTCTTTGATACAGCTGTCCGCCGTAACCGGGATCTGATGACTTCCTGTCACCAATCTCCGCTCCGTGATGGATACAGTCTGTGTCTCCACACCTGCTCTTCTCAAAATGTCCACAACGGTCAGACCTTCGATTTCTTCAAATCCGTCCGCAAGAAATACACACGCTCTCATAAGTCCATCCTCCTTGTTTTCTCATTGAGGATATTGTACCATTTTCCCATGAAACGTGCTACACTGTATTTCAAACCACACCCTTTAGGAGGCACTATGAAATCATACGAAATTGAGCGAAAATATCTTGTTCCTGCTGCTCCTGAAAATCTTTCTTCCTTCCCTTATCATGAGATCGAACAGGGATATCTGAGCACCGAACCGGTAGTCCGCATCAGACGCCAGGACGAAGAATACTATCTCACCTACAAGTCAAAAGGTCTGATGATCCGCGAGGAATACAATCTCCCGCTGACAAAGGAATCCTATCTTCATCTGCGCGAAAAAATCGACGGCCGCCTGATCTCCAAACGCCGTTATCTGATCCCATATGGAGATTATACCATCGAGCTGGATCTCTTTTCCTCACCCAAATCCGGACTTCTGCTCGCCGAGGTGGAGTTTTCTTCCGAAGAAGAAGCCCTGTCTTTCACCCCGCCATCCTGGTTCGGAGAAGATGTCACAAGCTCTTCTCTCTACCACAACAGCAATCTGAGTAAATTATAGATTCTTTCTTCTTTCAATTTCCTGCTTGATCTCCCGGAGCATCTGCTCCGGGCTTTTTGCATCCGGCGGAGCCTCCACTTTCACAGATTTCATTTTTGCACATTCTTTCAGTATCCACAGTCTTTCATCTGCAGTATTGTTATTTTTTGTCATTTTATTTTTCCCCTTTTTTATATTTTACATCATTTCGTTGCATGAAATCAATTTTTCTGTGTAAATTCTTTGTTTTCTTGTAATCGGGCAAGTTATCGCAGGAAATTGCTATAATACGTTTCAGGTATTTATATACAAAAGAGGTAAGAAATGGAAGACCGCACGATCAGTGCCGTTCTGAAAGATCTCCGGCATCATGCCGGACTTACGCAGGCAGCACTCAGCAAAGAACTTCATATCTCCCGACAGGTATATTCCTGCTATGAGACCGGCAGACGGCTTCCTGATCTTGATACAGCAGTCAAGCTCTGCAGCTATTACCATATTACGCTGGACGAACTTCTCCATGGCTGCAGTGATGTCATACCGGATCAGTACCGCCAGTTTATAAAATCCTATGATGAATTGAATCCGGAGAATCAGAAAAACATGCATCTCTATATGCATTTTCTGAAAAATCAGGAAAAATATCCATAAATACTTTTCGATAAAAAGGGACTGCCTTTTCGGCAATCCCTTTTTCTTATTTATCCCCTGTATACGATTTTGCCTGCACAGATGGTATAATGCACTTTTCCCGGCAGAGTCCAGCCCTTGAACGGACTGTTCTCCGCTTTGGAATCGAAATGATCCACCGTCCACTGCTCATGCTCACCGAAGATCACCAGATCCGCCGGAGCTCCTTCCGTAATACTTCCTGGCACCATCCGATAAAATTCTGCCGGTGCCTTGCTCATAAGCCTCATCAGATCCATCAGCGTAATATATCCCGGTTCCACCAAAGAATGAATACCAAGGGCCAGTGATGTTTCCAGTCCTGTAATGCCACTCGGTGCCTGTGCCATGGGACGTGCTTTTTCCTCCGCGCTGTGAGGTGCATGATCTGTCACAATCATATCGATCGTGCCGTCTTTGATTCCTTCAATAATTGCCTGTCGATCTGCTTCTGTGCGAAGGGGTGGATTCATTCTTGCCATGGTACCGTATTTCAGGACCGCTTCCTCGGTCAGCGTAAAGTGATGCGGCGTTGCCTCTGCATGGACATCCGCGCCCAGTTTTTTCGCCAGCCGTACCAGTTCCACGGAATTTTCGGAGCTGATGTGCTGGATGCAGACTGATGCACCCGTGTGAAGTGCCAGCATACAGTCTCTTGCCACCATCACGTCTTCTGCTGCTCTGGCTGCTCCGCCGTATCCGATCTTTTCCGCTACCGCTCCTTTGTGTACGCCCGGCTCTGACATGAGTGCCGGATCTTCCTCATGGAATGCCAGCGGAAGCCCCAGTTCTTTTGCTTTCTCCATGGCAGACACAATGAGTTTTTCATCCATCAGTGGAATACCGTCATCGGTAAACCCAGCGGCTCCGGCCTCTGCCAGCGCTTCCATATCCGTGAGTTCTTCCCCCTTCAGGCCCTTGGAGATGGCCGCTGCCTGCAGCACATGGATCAGGGCTTTCTCGCCTTTTTTCTGTACCAGATTCAGTGTCTCCACATTATCAACCGTCGGTTTCGTATTTGCCATGCACACGACTGTCGTAAATCCGCCTCTTGCCGCTGCCGCCGCTCCGGTGAAAATGTCCTCTTTGTAGGTCAGACCCGGATCCCGGAAATGTACATGGGCATCCATAAGTCCCGGTGCCACCACGAGCCCTGACGCATCAATCACATCTGCTCCCTCTGCCTCCAGATGCTCTCCCGTTTTCACAATTCCGCTTTCGTCCAGAAGTACATCCATCACCTGATCCGTATTGGTTACCGGGTCGAGAACTCTTCCATTCTGAATCAATATCATATCTTGTATCCTCCCTCTTCCTGGTTACAGTCTGTTTTTTAATTCTATCATACCCCATTCTTCTCTTCCATGCTATACTATTTTAAACGTAAACATGCAGAAAGCAGTTACTCCACTGCTTTCGGAAAGGAATTTTCATGAATCTGTATCAGCTTCGTTATTTTTCGGTTCTTGCCGGGACGCAGCATTACGGAAAAGCAGCCGAAAAACTGTGCATTGCACAGCCAAGCCTCAGTCATGCCATTTCCCAGCTGGAACAGGAACTGGGTGTACAGCTTTTTGAACGCAAAGGACGTTCCAGCAGCCTGACCAGTGCCGGAGAACAGTTTCTGACCTACGTCAATAAATCACTGGCCATTCTGGATAATGGAATCAGTGCCATGGAACATATTTCCCGCGGAGAGGGATGTATCCGTCTCGGATTCATCCGTCCCCTCGGAACCCAATTTATCCCCGGACTCGCCGCCGATTTTCTGAAAACACAGAATTCCGTGGATATCTGTTTTGAATTTCACACCGACAGTTCCCAGCCGCTCCTGTCGGCACTCCGCGAAGGGATCTATGACATGGTATTCTGCACTCGCATGGATCAGGAGACTTCCATCGACTTTTTTCCTGTAGCACATCAGGACCTGGTTCTGATCGTCCCAAAAGGGCACCCTTTATCCGGTCTTGATTCCGTGGATCTGTCCGCCTCCCTTGCCTATCCTCACATCTGCTTCACCCCGGATTCCGGATTACGCAGCGTAGTGGATCAGCTGTTCCAGAAGATCGGTCAGTCTCCTGAGATTGCCTATGAAATTCAGGAAGACCAGGTAATCGCAGGACTGGTGGCACAGAACTTCGGCATCGCAGTCGTTCCCTATATGGATGAGCTGCCCCGTATGAACCTTGATATCATCCAGATCTCCCGCCCCTTATGGGAACGGAACTTTTATCTTGCCACTTTAAAAAACCGTCTGCTGTCCCCTGCAGCGCAGAATTTCCATGACTATGTCGTGGAGCATTATGCATCGAATCCTGCGCTCACGGACCTGTAACAGCCTTAGGAGGATCTGTCTATGAAAAGCTTGTTAAAAGGCATGTTGATCGGCTTTATTATCGGAGGTATCCTGCTTACGGCAGCTGCATTTTTGTTCTTCCGGCATCCAACAGAAGAACCGGAACCCGAAGTACCTGCTGCCGAAGTTTCCAAAGCCGTACAGGAAGAAGCTCCAGAGTCCGGTATTTCCCTTCCGGAAGAACCAGAAACTCCGGAAATACCTGCCGTGGAGCCGGCCAGAGAAGCATCCGAAGAAGTCTCCGAGCCGGAAGAACCGGACAGCGCCCTTCTGGCTTTTGCAGGAGATGTGATGTTTTCCGATCCCTTCTTAGCCTCCTATGATAAATCCGGTATTTCTGCTATCGCTGACAGTGAGATGCTTGGACGCATGCAGAATGCGGATCTCTTTGTCATTAATGAAGAATTTCCTTTCAGTCTGCGGGGCGAGGCCATGGAAGACAAACAGTTCACATTCCGGGCCGATCCTAAATATGTGGAAATCTTTCAAGAGCTTGGCGTTGACATCGTGACGGTGGCCAACAACCATGCCCTGGATTTTGGAAGAGACGCCTTCTTAGATACGCTGGATACCTTAAAATCTGCAAATATCGCCTGCATCGGCGGCGGATATCATCTATCGGAAGCCTCTGCTCCCGCAGTACAGACCATAAATGGCCAGACCTTCGCCATCTTCGGCGCCACGAGAGTGTCACCCTCCGCCACCTGGTATGCCTCTGACAGCCAGCCCGGACTGTTTCAGACCTATGACGCCACTCTGCTCAATCAGAAAATCGCAGAAGCCCATACAGAATATGACCATGTGATTGTATTTGCTCACTGGGGTATTGAAAAAAATGAGACACCGGAAGATTATCAGCGGTCACTGGCCAAGGGATACATTGATGCTGGTGCCGATCTGGTAGTAGGCTGCCATCCTCATGTCCTGCAGGGATTTGAGTATTACAATGGTGTTCCCATTGTGTACAGCCTGGGAAATTATCTCTTCGGTAACCGGGACGGAGATACGGTCCTTCTGGAAGCCTCCTACGACAACAAAGGAGCTCCTTCCATCCAACTGATACCATGCAAACGGGTGGGCAGTGTCCTGTCCCGGATTCAGCATCCGGAAGCCTTATTTCAACATCTGACGGAGCTTTCCTTCGGAGTAACGGTAGCTGAAGACGGAACACTGCAACCGCAGTAACAAAAAAAACGGAAGTAACCTGTATCTGGCTGCTTCCGTTTTTTTATTTTCTCTGCAAATCAAAAAGAGCATCCGGATCATTCCGAATGCTCATCTGATGCGGAAGAAGGGACTTGAACCCTCACGAGCGTAACGCTCACAAGAACCTGAATCTTGCTCGTCTGCCAATTCCGACACTTCCGCAAACCGTATGAATTTTTACAGAGCTCATACTCTCTGATGCGGAAGATGGGACTTGAACCCACACGACCTAACGGTCACAAGATCCTTAGTCTTGCTCGTCTGCCAATTCCGACACTTCCGCAAACCATTGAGTGTTTTCGTTTCTGTTGTTTCAGCGACTCAACAAAAAATATTATATCACTGTGATTCTCATCTGTCAACACTTTTTTCAACTTTTTTTATTTTTAAGTTGAAGCATTTTGGATGAGTGCGGAAGAAGGGACTTGAACCCTCACGAGCGTAACGCTCACAAGAACCTGAATCTTGCTCGTCTGCCAATTCCGACACTTCCGCATCACGAACGATATCATACAACAATTTGACGCAAATGTCAAATATTTTTATAATGTATTTAAAATAAAACTCTCCGTAGATTCTAATATAGGGGTATTTCAAAGTATCATTTATTTAAACATTTAGTTGCTGAAAGGGAGGTACAGATATGGATTATCATGCATTGGGAAAAAGAATTCGTGAAGAGCGTCTGCGTCTGAATCTGACTCAGGAGAAACTTGCTGAGGAAGTAGGTGTATCTACCGCATACATCGGACAGATCGAGCGCGGAGAGAGAAGTCTGACCCTGGACAAGCTTGTAAAAGTTGTAAACCGTCTGGGTGTTACCATCGACTTCCTGCTTGCTGATTATGTGGTTGCTACTGATGATCACAGCATTAATCTGCTGATCCAGTTAATGCACGACCGCACTGCTGAAGAGAAAACTCTTGCAATCAACCTGCTGAAAGTATTATTTGCGGACAAATAATTCCTTTTACAAAAAAGAAAAGGCGGAATTCCTGCTACGGAACTCCGTCTTTTCTTTATTTTGTCTAAAAGTAAACCAGCTCTTCTTCCGGTTTTTCCGCGCTGGTAATATGGGTTGCACGCAGTACCACACCATTCTCACCGCTGTACTCTGCACGTTTCTCCACATAAGCTTTGGCCGTAATGGTCACCCACTGCTTATTCTTCAGTTCATCGACATGGGAAGACTTGCACAGGAAACCGATAAAGGCTGTGTCGTCCGCACAGCAGGTCATTGCCATACGTCCCGGCACAAAATATCCCTTAGGCAGCCTTGCATTCTTATAGACCATTCCTTTGTACTGCAAGGTCTTTCCTGCATACTTCTCCGGATGATCCATGGCATCAATGTACCAGATACCATAGTCCACGTCAGAGATCTCGATAACATCTGCATTGATGTCAAAGGGAAGTTCTTCCTCGAACTCCAGCTGGCTTCCATCCTCTTTCTCAAATACCACCTGTGCCTTCGGATTGACTGCACGCATATTTCTCTTATAAGTGGCTGCCGGTGTATCCTCCGTACTACGGTTGAAAATAATGAGATCGGAATCCTTTGCCATCTCCATGAAAATGGATTTCATATTTTTCAGATAAACATCAAAGGTAGTCGCATCTACGGTTGTGATAACCTGAGCCACGAACCAGCCCTTCGGCATATACATCTCGCGCAGATAATCCAGCCCCCACATACAGTTATACTCTACAATAACCTGGGTAGGTTTGTATTTCTTCTGGCACTCTGCCAGAAACATTTCGTTGAATTCGGATTTGTCCTCCAGCATTACCAGAGTGGTATTGCTTTTCTGAAGTACCTCATCCTCGTATTCTTCAATTCCTTCCTCGCAGGCAATGACCAGATTGCGCTCGCCATCAGAGAAATATTCGTCTGACAGCGTTTCCATCGCAAACTGAGTTTTGCCGCTCTCCAGAAATCCGTGTACTACAAATACCGGGATTTTTGCCATGTTCAATCTCCTTTTATTTAAGCCAGCCCGAACAGTTTTGCCAGTTCCTCTTCATCAAGATGAGAACCGATCACACACAGGCGGCCTGTGTAATCCGCATCTCCTCTGCGGATTTCATATTCTTCCGGAAC
Source organism: Hominiventricola filiformis (assembly GCF_020686965.1). Lineage (NCBI taxonomy): Bacteria > Bacillati > Bacillota > Clostridia > Lachnospirales > Lachnospiraceae > Hominiventricola > Hominiventricola filiformis. Next base: position 384,823 of record NZ_JAJEPS010000001.1, read on the forward strand.
CATATCAAAGTGCAGCCAGGTACCGTCTGTACACGGAATAATGCCCTTTGCACGCAGAATGATGCCATATTCGTCACCATCGGAAAGTTTCTTCAGGATGTCACGCAGCTGCTCCTCGCTGTATTTGTGCGGAGTCTCCTGACCCCAGCTGGAGAACACTTCGTCTGCATGATGGTGATGATGATGGTCATGGTCATGATCGTGGCAGCCACAGGTGCAGTCATCGCCATGCTCATGGTCGTGATGATGCTCATGCTCGTGATCGTGGTCGTGATGATGCTCGTGATCATGGTCATGATCGCAGCAATGGTCATGATCCTCATGCTCATGAAGATGCTCCATCTCCTCTTTCAGAATCAGATCCTGATGCTCCATAGCAGCCAGAATCTGCTCCCCTTTCAGCTCATCCCACGGAGTCGTGATGATGGTAGCCTTCGGATTCTTCTCTTTTAACATCTTTACAGCAGCGTCCAGTTTGTCCTCGGACATCTTCTGGGTACGGCTCATAACGATAGTTCCTGCATTCTCTACCTGATTGTTAAAGAACTCACCAAAGTTCTTCATATACATTTTGCACTTCTGTCCGTCTACAACGGTAATGGAGCTGTTCAGTTCCACCGGCTCATGAGCAGCAACACCCTGTACCGCTCTGGTCACGTCAGAGAGTTTGCCAACACCTGACGGCTCAATCAGGATGCGGTCCGGAGCATAGGTCTCGATAACCTGTTTCAGGGCAGTACCGAAATCACCTACCAGAGAGCAGCAAATACAGCCGGAATTCATCTCGGTAATCTGTACGCCTGCATCCTTCAGGAAACCGCCATCGATGCCGATCTCACCGAACTCATTCTCGATCAGAACAATCTTCTGACCTGCGAATACCTCTTTCAGCATTTTTTTGATCAGTGTGGTCTTGCCGGCTCCAAGGAAACCGGAAATAATCTCAATCTTTGTCATGCTATTTTCCTTCTTTCTCTGAGCAAAAAGCCCTCGGTTTCCCAAGGGCTTTCATTCGTTACTTATTTATTCAGTGCTTTTTTAGCAGTCTCTGCCAGAGCAGTGAAAGCTGCTGCATCGTTTACTGCAAGATCAGCAAGGATCTTACGGTTCATCTCAACGCCTGCGCTCTTCAGTCCGTACATAAATTTGCTGTAGGACAGTCCGTTCATACGTGCTGCTGCATTGATACGAGCGATCCACAGCTGTCTGAACTGACGTTTTCTCTCTTTACGTCCAGCGTATGCACTGGTCAGTGCTCTCATTACAGACTGTTTTGCTACTCTGTACTGTTTGCTTCTAGCTCCTCTGTAGCCCTTTGCGAGCTTTAATACTCTATTGTGTTTCTTTTTAGCGTTTAATGCGCCTTTAACTCTTGCCATTTTTCTTCCTCCTTAACTTTCTTCCCAAATCTTATAAATACGGCAGAATCTTCTTCATGCTCTTAACGTTGGTAGCATCCGTGATGATGGATTTACGAAGATTTCTCTTTCTCTTCTGGGATTTTTTCGTTAAGATATGGCTCTTATAAGCTTTCATTCTCTTTAACTGACCTGTTCCGGTCTTTTTGAAACGTTTCGCAGCTGCTCTGCTAGTTTTTACCTTTGGCATATGTTTGTTCCTCCTGTGAAATCTAAATTATACTACAGGCCCCCTGGCCCTTGTTATTTTAACGCTTTTCCGTTAAAAACATCGTCATACTGCGGCCTTCCATCTTCGGCGCCTTATCAATCGCTGCGATGTCTGCCATGCGTTCTGCAAACACGTCCAGAATCTTCTTGCTGCTCTGTACATGTGCCATCTCACGGCCGCGGAAACGTAAAGTAACCTTTACCTTATCACCCTTCTGAATGAATTTTCTGGCTGCATTCACCTTAGTGTTCAGGTCATTCTCATCAATATTCGGGGACAGACGCACCTCTTTGATCTCAATAGTCTTCTGCTTTTTCTTTGCTTCCTTCTCTCTGCGTGCCTGCTCATAACGATACTTACCGTAATCGATGATCTTGCATACCGGCGGCTTTGCTGTAGGTGCGATCTTTACAAGATCAAGCTCCGCCTCTCTTGCCATCTTCATTGCCTCGCTGGCAGACATAATTCCTAACTGTTCCCCGTTCTGACCGACTACACGAACCTCACGGTCGCGAATCTGCTCATTGATCATTAACTCGCTAATTGTCGTACACCTCCGCAATTGTTGCACAAAAAAAGTGGATAGAAAACTATCCACTTTCTACATGAAAAATGCTCTTCGCATTATCTTTTCACGATATAAACCCGGGTCACCGCTTGTGCCAAGGTGAGAGTGGATACTCTTCTTTCATTTCATAACCTTGTATAGATTATCACACTTATTTTCTGCTGTCAACTATTTTTATACAAATTTATTCAATTTTTCATCATACTCGTAATCAATGGTTTTCAGCTTCTTTTTCAGCTCTTCAGCTGACACATCCTGGCTGCTGCAGAACCCTTCCAGACTCTCATAAAAGTCCCTAAGCTGGGTATTCACATAGCTTAACAGCATCATTGGATCTTCCGGTAACATAAAAAGACCTCCCATACTATGATATGGATCTATCATACCATGAGAGGTCTCATTTTACCATGCTTTATTTTGTATGGATGGTCAGTCCGTTACCGTCTGTATCCACTACCATGACACTTCCAGCATGGACTTCTCCACCGAGAATGAATCTGGCTGCCATGGTTTCCACATTCTTCTGAAGGAATCTCTTCAGAGGACGTGCGCCATAGACCGGATCATAACCATGCTCCACAATGTAAGCTTTCGCTGCATCGGTCAGCTCAATGGTCAGTTCCTTATCCTCCAGACGTTTGTTCACATCTGCCATCATCAGATCAATGATATTGCCAATGTTATTCTTCGTCAGCGGTTTGAACAGGATAATCTCATCGAGACGGTTCAGAAACTCCGGTCTGAAATGTCCGCGCAGATCGTTCATTACCTGTGCTTCACACTCCGGACGGATGTCACCATTTTCATCAATGCCTTCCAGCAAATAGCTGGAACCAATGTTGGAAGTCATAATGAGAATCGTATTCTTAAAATCCACTGTTCTTCCCTGAGAATCTGTGATACGTCCATCATCCAGTACCTGCAGCAGTACATTGAATACATCCGGATGGGCTTTCTCAATCTCATCGAACAATACAACAGAGTAGGGATGTCTTCTGACTGCTTCTGTCAGCTGACCGCCTTCCTCATATCCTACATATCCGGGCGGCGCTCCGATCAGACGGGATACGGAGTATTTCTCCATATACTCACTCATATCGATACGCACCATATTCTGTTCATCATCGAACAGGCTGGCTGCCAGTGCCTTAGCAAGCTCTGTCTTACCAACACCGGTAGGTCCAAGGAACAAGAAGGAACCAATAGGTTTGGTCGGATCCTTGATGCCCGCTTTGGAACGGATAATGGCATCCGTTACCTTCTGTACACCTTCATCCTGACCGATAACCCGTTTGTGGAGTTCTTCGTCCAGATGGAGGGTTTTATTTCTCTCACTTTCCGTCAGTTTTGCTACCGGAATACCGGTCCAGCGGGAAATGATTCTTGCAATTTCTTCATCTGTTACGCTTTCATGTACCAGAGACAGGTCTTTGTTCTTAACCTTCTCTTCCTCGTCCTCCAACTGCTTCTGCAGCTGTGGCAGGCGGCCATACTGAAGCTGTGCTGCTTTCTCCAGGTCGTACCCCTGCTGGGCAGCCTGAATCTGCTTGTTCACATCCTCGATCTCTTCACGAAGTTTAGAGAGATTCTCGACGGATTTCTTCTCGTCATCCCACTGGGCTTTCTTATTATTAAACTCATCCCGCAGATCAGCCAGTTCCTTCTGAAGATTCTCCAGACGCTCCTGGCTAAGACGATCTGTCTCTTTCTTAAGAGCTGCTTCCTCGATCTCCAGCTGCAGCACTTTTCGGCGCAGCTCATCGAGTTCGGTCGGCATGGAATCCAGTTCCGTCTTAATAAGGGCACAGGCCTCATCTACCAGGTCAATGGCTTTATCCGGCAGAAAACGCTCGGAAATATAACGGTGGGACAAGGTTGCTGCTGCCACCAGAGCAGAGTCTGTGATCTTAACCCCATGGAATACTTCGTAACGCTCTTTCAGACCTCTCAGGATGGAAATCGTATCTTCTACGGTCGGTTCGTCTACCAGTACCTGCTGGAAACGACGCTCCAGAGCCGCATCTTTCTCAATGTACTGACGGTATTCATCCAGCGTGGTCGCACCGATACAATGAAGCTCGCCTCTTGCCAGAAGCGGTTTCAACAGGTTACCGGCATCCATGGCGCCGTCGGTCTTGCCGGCACCTACAATCAGATGCAGTTCATCAATGAACAGGATAATCTGTCCTTCGCTCTTTCTGACTTCTTCCAGAACGGCTTTCAGACGTTCCTCAAATTCACCTCTGTATTTGGCACCTGCTACCAGGGAACCCATATCAAGTGAAAAAATCTTCTTATTCTTCAGTCCTTCCGGAACATCACCGCGGACAATCCGCTGTGCCAGGCCTTCAACAACTGCTGTCTTACCAACACCAGGCTCACCGATGAGCACCGGATTATTCTTGGTCTTACGGGACAGGATACGGATCACATTGCGGATCTCGGAATCACGTCCGATGACCGGATCAAGCTTCTGCTCACGAGCACGCTCTACCAGCTCTGTACCATACTTAGTCAGAGTATCATACGTAGCTTCCGGATTATCACTGGTGACTCTCTGATTGCCCCTGACGGTAGAAAGGACCTGCAGGAACTTATCCCTAGTAATTCCATTCTCACGGAACAGCTCCTTCATGGAAGGACTTGGGTTGTCAAGCAAAGACAGGAACAGATGCTCTACGGATACGTACTCATCACCCATCCGTTTTGCTTCATCCTCTGCGCTGATCAGTGCTTTATTCAGGTACTGGCCGATATAAGGCTGACCGCCTGATACTTTCACACGCTTGTTCAGCGCCTGCTCTACCTGCTCTTTAAATAAAGTATCATCTATGTTCATCTTTGAAATCAGTCTGGCAATCAGACTTTCTTCCTGTGTCAGAAGACTGTACAGAAGATGCTCCTGCTCAATCTCCTGATTACCATACTCCATGGCAATCTTCTCAAGCTCGTTCACTGCCTGAACTGATTTCTGAGTAAATTTCTGTATATTCATATGCTCGCCTCCTCGCTTCGCATAACCGATGCCGGATATAAAATCCTGCATACTGATGTCTATTTCTTTGTTCTACGTGTACTATAGCATCAGTTGTTAGCACTGTCAAGAGGCGAGTGCTAATTTTTTGTGAAAATTTTGTGAAGCCTTGATTTTACGGGCTTCACAGGGATTTTTCACTTGCTTTCGCACTCGATTTTCTTGATTTGACCACATTAATCAGATAAGCTTTGTATGTAAGCCTATCAACGATTGCATAACAAATCAGCAGCTTCCCGATCAAAAGATATGTAACCAAGTTCATCGGCTATGATCAGATCGTATTTCTCAAAGCGTTTCTGAATCGTGGAAACAATATCCTTCATCACCTTCATAATATACAAGCTGTCCACCTACATGGATCTCCCGATTCTTCATATCCACACCTGACCAGGTTAAGCCGATTGTTTCACTCACTCTCAGGCAAGCCCCAAACATAACCTGCATCATTGGACGATGAGGCTTATACACATTACTCTGTTGTTGCCACTTCATTATAAATGGTGCAGATAAGTTTAACAACATTTATTTTGAGAACACTGCATCATTTCTGGAAAGTAGATACACACAGTATTGATTCATGCTGATTCCCTCTCTCTGAGAATGCTCTGCCAGTGATCTGTGTAGGCTTCGTGGAATTCTTAATTTAAACTGTCCAGAATAGTCTTCCAGACTGTCTGGTTCATGAATCTCTACACCGTCTTCTAATGCAGCTTCAATCCATGCTTTTTTTGCATCCAGTGCATTTGATACCGCACTCTCCACTGTCTCACCGCAAGTAATGCAACCAGGCAAATCCGGATAAGAAACTACAAATCCGCCTTCATCTTTATCTTCCACGATTTCCATACGATAGGACATTGCCATATAATCATTCAGCGTCTTCATCATTCTTCGCCTCACTTTCTACAATCTGCCTTACCATTTCTACATATACTTTCTTGATTGGTTCGTGCTTTGGTATTGTAATTGGCATACACCCTTGCTTTCTGAAAGTGTAATGGCTGCTTCCACTTCTTGGTACATTCATTTCGTATCCGTAGCTTTCCAATACCTTCCGTAACTCATCAAACCGGAGGTCTTTCGATAAATTGCATATACGTGTTATCAGTTTATCCCATTTTGACATTTGTTATACCTCCTACGTATATTATATGTGGTGTCGTATATGGTGTCAATATTTTATTGTCTGTTCCAAAATATTTCATTTGCTTACATAAAATAATATAAAACAGACCTATCTGTCCTTGATATAGGTAATACTTTAGAATGAGTATATTCTAAAAAAGAAGACCAAATAAAGAATTTCTTCTTCATCTGATCTTCTTAAATTCTATATATTCACATTTTTAATTTATATGCTATTCAATCATAATTCTAAATAGTCCTTTGGCAATATTGCTTGGGACAACATATCTTTCACACATATACTCCTATAGTCACTCGGCGATATCTTATATCTTTCCTTAAATACTCGATTAAACGTTCTCTGACTTTCAAATCCACTATCCAGACAAATATTTGTAATAGAATCACTCGTATTTTCCAAACGATGGCATGCATAGTTCAGCCTTGCATCGTTAAGATATTGATTAAAGTTTCTATGGAATGTTTTGGAAAAGAGTCTGGATAAAACATATTTGCTCACCCCAAGATCTTTTGCCATCTCCTCCAATGAAAACTTCTTCTTGAAATTCGCTGATATATAGGAAACTGTCTGGTAAATAAGATCGTTGCTCCCCACATTACTCTTTTCTACCAAATTTAATTTTCCTATGCAGCGCGCCAACACAATTTGAAGATATGCCTGTGCAACCATAATATCCGACTGTTCTGTCTCTAAAATCGCATTTATAACCCTATATACCTCCGATTCGACCTTTTCTGCTTTGATGATTGGATATTCGGGAGCCATAGATTTCATGATATTTGCAGATTTGTCAAGCGTAAATGGCGATGCAATCAGATAAATTGCTTTATTTACACCGGGTGTCAGTACCTGATAGTGATGAATAACATCTGGAAATACAAAGCCTATATCTCCTTTTTCCATATGGTATAGTTCCTGTCCGACACCAAGCTCTAATGATCCACTTGTTACACAAACGATCTCCAGTGCATTATGAAGATGTGGTTCAATATGTTTTGACTTCTTATTTACTGCTATGATCTCCTCTTTTGTGTCAACATATTTTAACTGCATGAAATACTCCCCTTTGCAACATTTGTCTATATCTTCTTTCGATTTGGCAAGCAATCCTTTTACACCTATCTTATAATCAACTTATAAATAAGGAAAGGAGGAATTGCAAATGAGTAACCTAAAAAATTATCTGAATGACCTTTTAGTATTCTACACTGAATATTTTGAACATCCATACCATGTATAAATGCCGAAAAGAAAAAAGCATTGCCTCATCAAACACTGATCAGACAACGCTTTTTCCTGTCAATTCTAATTTATGTCTAATGCATCTGTTACTTCATCTGCAACAATTCCTTTTTCTGCTTTCAGTTTCTTATTTGTATCTTCTACATTCATTCTTGAAAGTACAAACATAATCAATACATCAAAGATTAACGGAAGCCAAAGATACATGAACTGCATCATATCAAGTGCAGACTGTGGCTGAGTTGCATTTGTTCCGACATATCCACTGAACTCAAGCATCCATCCAACAACAGCGGTTCCAATACCTCCACCGATTTTTACACCAAGAGAAGTACAAGAGTACATCGTTCCGTCAATTCTCTTTCCCTGCGTAAGATAAGTGTATTCAGAGCAAGATGCGATAACTGCATTCATATCTCCCTGCCATGGTCCCTGACCTAAGGCTGCAAGAGCTGTAAATGCCATCATCAGCGGAACACTGCCCATATATCCGGCAACAACAACAAGTGCTCTACCGATGACTGCTAAGACGTAACCTCTTAAGTTCAGTTTATACATACCTTTCCACTTACCAACTAATGTCGGTGTGAAAATCAGGGCAATGATCAGTGGAATATTTACTGCCCATGCAAATTGTCCAAACAAATTCTTATTTTTCAGTACCCATGTCATGTAATAAATGCCAGCTCCAATCATGGCACCATATAACTGCTGTAAAATATATGTTCCACAAATCATCATGTAATATTTGTTTTTGACAAGAAGCTTGAATGCCTGTACCATTCCATACTTTTCATTATCATTCTTTACTTCTCCTTCGTTAAGTTCTTCCTCCGGAAGTTCCTTAACAGAAAGTGCTGAAATCGTATTTACGACCAGACCAATGATTGCATAGATAATAGCAACCGTTCTCCATGCCGCAGCATCTCCACCACATTTATCTACAAATCCAACTGTAATCGCCTGAATCAGAAGACTTGTTGAAAATGCAAAAATAAAACGGTAAGATCCCATCTGTACACGCTCTTTGCTGTTCTTTGTAATCAGTGACGTAAGTGCTGAATAAGCAATATTGTTTGCTGTATAAAACACACCATTTAACAGTGTATAAGAAATAAAGAACCATGCATATTTAGCCGTTGTTCCCAAACTCACCGGTACTGCAAAGCAGCCGACCAGCGTAATGGCACAACCAATATATCCGTATAGCATCCAGGGTTTCGCTTTTCCCATTTTACTGTGTGTTTTGTCAATCATTGATCCAAAAAATATATCCGTAAAACCATCAAATAGTTTTGATACAGCAATCAGAGTACCAACAACACCTGCAGCAAGTCCTACCGAGTCCGTCAGATAGACCATCATAAAAGATGTCAGGAACGCATAGACTACATTACCTGCAATATCACCTGATCCGTATCCAATTTTGTTATACCATTTCAAATACTTTTTTTCTTCCATCGAATTTCTTTGCTCCTCATCTTCATCGCACTTAGAATCTCAATATGACTAACCGTATGATTATCCCTTTACATACGGTATCAGGGTAAACTGGAACCGGAATAATACATCATCAAATCGGTACTGCTCCAATACAACTGGACCACAACTGTTAGAACCAATGCCATTTAATGCATAGTCAACACAAAATACTATACTATCTGATTCTGTCAGTTCATAATTATGCGTTTTCTTCTCAAGTTCTTCCTGCGTATAATAAGAAGCATTGAATGAGAAGGCATTTTCCGCAGATACCACAATTCCATATCGGCTGTTGTTAAGCTCTACATATTCACAATCATAATGGCTTCCATTTTCCTGTGGGCGAATATAATCTTCATGCAAATCATCTACATTTGCCTGATACAAACCGTGGCTCGCAGCCTGATGTTTGTCACAATAGCTTTCCTGTGGTCCCATTCCAAAGTATCTTGTAGCTGAAAGCTTTTTATCCAGGAACATCCTCACACCAAATCTTGGCAGATCCGGGAATTCATCATCTTTTGTTACTGCAATATCTGCATCAATCTTTCCAGCAGCTTCTATTTTCCATGTGATCGTCACATCAAGAATCTTCTGTACTGTCTCTGCCACAACGGATGCATGGCTTGTAATTTTCACACCATGTTTTTCCTGCACGACCTCTGTCGTGTAGGCTCTTGTATAAGCTTTATCATAGTGGGCTTTCTTCCATTCAGACTTGATGTACATATCGTTATCTGTTGGAGCTCTCCAAATATTTAATTCCATCGGATGGTTCAAGTATTCCCGCCCTGCGAATTTCATCTCTGTAAAGAGTGCAGTACGTTTGTCTATGGTATAAGTAAATTCACGCCCCTTGATATGAATCTGTGTATCATTTTCATTTACCTGCAATTCAGAGTCCACTGCTGTTTTTTGTAGCCATTTCTCAGCAAGTTTACATTTTGCACCATCTTTGCTTACCTCAATTTCATCAAATCCAAGAATATGGTCTTCATCCAACAGTGGCAATTCTTTTTTCAGATGGTAAATAAATTTTAAATAACATTTCCCATTCTCTGGAACATTGATCTTCAGGTTTGTTTTTTCTTCCCCGTGTGGTGCCACAGAAAATTCCGGAAGTTTACCTTTACCTATCACAAGACCGTCCTGTGTCAGTTCATAACTGATCTTCACATAATCTTTCAAGTCATCAAAATCCATGTAGTTATGAAGCACCAGTTCTCCGTTTTCTTTGTTATAGGAAATAACCCTTGCCGGGCGATAAACATTCTTGTATTCCAAAAGTCCTGTATGTACGGTTCTGTCCGGATATACTAATCCATCCATGCAGAAATTTCCATCATGAATTGCCTCGCCATGATCTCCCCCGTAAGCATAGATTGTCTTTCCATTCTCAGCAATGCCATGAGCAATCGCATGGTCACACCATTCCCAGACAAAGCCACCGCACATTTTATCGTTATCCTGAATCATCTGGAAATAATCTTCAAAATCTCCAGGTCCATTTCCCATGCTATGGCAGTACTCTACCAAAAGAAATGGTTTGCTTCCGTCCTTGTCCAAATATTCCTGAATTTCGGAAAGTGCCGGATACATCCGGCTATACACATCCAGATTGCTGTAATCATATGTTTCATCATAATTACGATATCTTGCACTCTCATATTGTGTGATGCGGTATGGGTCAAATTTCTTTGTCCATTCCAGTGCTTTTTCAAAGTTGCAGCCATATGCACTCTCATTTCCCATTGACCACATAACAATACAGAAACGGTTTTTGTCGCGTTCCACCATGAGTTTCACACGATCAACGATGGCCTCTTCCCATACTGGATCGTCGGCAATCTTTTCATTCCACCGCTTAAATCGATTGTAATCGGTGTCTTCTTTTCTGTAGAGCATAAATGGACCATGAGCTTCAATATCTGCTTCATCTATCACCATAAATCCATACTTGTCACACATTTCATAGAAAAATGGTGCGTTCGGATAGTGGCTGGAACGAATCGCATTAAAATTATGCTGCTTCATTAACGTAAGATCGGTTGTAATCTGTTCCATACTGATTGTAAATCCAGTAACTGGATCGGAATCATGTCGATTGACACCACGGAATTTAATCTTCTGTCCATTTAAATAAATAACCTGGTCTTTAATCTCTATCTTTCTTAATGCAATGTGGTCTACAATTACTTCATTCTCTGTTTCAAAAATCAGTTTATATAGATATGGATTTTCTGTATTCCAAAGTTCCGGACTTGCGATTTCTAATACAACTGTTCCTTCTTCAGCAATACTTCCTAGTGCTACAACTGCTCCGGTTCTATCTTCAATCGAAATTTTTACATTTAACGGAGAGTAGAATTTCATTTCAATTTCTACTTTCGCAAGCATATCCTCAATTCTTGTTTTAATATGATAATCACTGATTGCCTGTTTTGGGCGTTTCAAAATGTACACATCCCGGAAAATACCACTCATACGGAATTTGTCCTGATCTTCCAAATAGGAACCATCACACCATTTCATGACCAACACTGCCACCGTATTCGTTCCATCCTGAAGTACATCGGTAACATCAAACTCACTGGTCATATGTGGAACCTGGCTGTACCCTATATAAGAGCCATTGATCCATACGTAAAAGCAACTGTCTACTCCTTCAAAGTTCAAAAAAGCTTTTGATGCTTTCTCATCTCTACTGTACTCAAAAGTATGTACATAGGCTCCACACGGAATATCCTGTGGCACATATGGCGGATCAAACGGAAACGGATACCGGATGTTTGTATACTGGTGTGTATCATATCCTGCCATCTGCCATACACTTGGAACCTGAATCTCATCAAAATTTTCTGTATCATAATTCTTCTCAAAGAAAGAATCCTGAATGTCATAGATGCTGTTAAAATACTGGAATTTCCAAGTTCCATTCAATAACTGCATACGATCTGACTCTTCTCTGTGTTCCACCAAGTTATCCATTCTTCTGGATGCCGGAATATAATAGGCTCTGGCTGGCATTGTGTTTTCGTGCAGTACACTTAGATTTTCATAATAACGTGGTACAATCATAAATAACGCTCCTTCAATACATATACTTTTTTGTTCCCCTACAAAAAATCCTGTCTTTTACTTTTATATTTACGTTTCTTTATTATGTTATATATAGCTTATGATAAGATGCAAAATATGTCTATGAATTGAATTAGACAAAATATGCACTAAATGATACAATAACAAAAAAGCAGGAATGAGGTGATGCCATATGTACATGAACACCGGTTATTTGAACCATTCACATATGGATTTCAAAGATAAAAGTCATCCGTTGATTGTAGGAAGCTGTGGTACTTATCGTCTTTCCAGCCATCCTAAGCTTCCTACCTACCGTCCAAGGGGACGTCTGGATTATCAGATTATATATATCACTGCTGGTTGTGGGCATTTTCATTTTGATAATGTCAATAACGAAATGATTGTTCCAGCCGGTAACATTGTACTTTACAGACCGAAAGAACTTCAGAAATATGAATATTATGGAGAAGATAAGACAGAAGTATACTGGATTCACTTCACAGGGAGCAATGTAAAAAATATCTTACGTCAATATGGATTTCCAGATAAAGAACGTATCTTTCAAGTTGGTACATCTAAGGAATATGAACAGCTTTTCAAACGTATTATCATCGAACTTCAACGCTGTCAGGATAATTACGAAGAAATGCTTGCTCTTTTGCTGCGTCATCTTCTGATTAGCTTTCACCGGGAACTGGCCAGAGAACACATCTTGAAAAATGAATATCTTGATCATGAGATGGATAACGCTGTTACCTTTTTCAGTGAAAACTACAATCAAAATATTAATATTGACGATTATGCGGCCTCACGAGGGATGAGTGTCAGCTGGTTTATCCGAAATTTTAAAAAATACACCGGTTCCACACCAATGCAATTTATTGTGGGAATCCGGGTCAACAATGCTCAGATGTTACTTGAAACAACAACGTATTCTATCAATGAGATTTCCAAGATTGTCGGATATGATAATCAGCTTTATTTCAGCCGACTTTTCCACAAACTGAAAGGATATTCGCCAAGAGAATACAGAAAAATAAGAAATAAGTTATGAAATCTATAATGCCCGTAAAAAAACAAATACCAAAAAAGGATGCCACCGAATCAAAGCAGATTACGTGACATCCTCTTCTTTTTATTAGTGCTATTTTATGAATTCAACCGAATAGTAATACATGTACTCATTATCGGTATCTATATGCTCCCCTGTAATATCCTGTATTGGCAACGAACTTAACCCCTTTTCTCCATAAATCAGTGCCGCTAATCCTTGCTCTGTTCCATACTCTATCTTGCATTTGTTTTCAATAAACGTTGCTGATCTTCCATAATATTCCCTGTTTGTAACTCCCTCCAAAATTGGTATTTCTGTCATATATTTTGAATATTTATCTGCTGCGATGAGCTTTGCAGTAAAATTATCAAAATCCGGTGTAATGACAATCAATCCATTTGTGGAAGATTTCACATCTTCATAGGAAAGTTCCAAAACTTTTTTATGTGAAACTCGTTGTCCAAGCTGATATTCTGACAAATAAATAGATAACGTTTTAAATGTATCCCTTGAATTGTATCGAAACATCTTAGTTCCATCCATTCCAGACAACAATTCAGCAGTTTTCATTTCTATACTGTCTGAGTCTATCGCTTCAATATAGTTGTGTGGTTGTCGCAATTGATTACATACAATGCTTCCAAAAGCAATCATAAATATCCCTATTGCAACAAGAAGCACTATAATGATTTTCTTTAAGTATCGTTGTTTTCGACCACTGTCCTTTGTTATCTGTATCAATGTATCTTCTGATTTTTTTTCAATATTATCTATTTCAATATCTTCACCAGCCAAGAACTCATTAAGACTAATACCTAATATTCCGCATAATTCTAAGTATACTGATACATCCGGCAAACAGATTCCACGTTCCCATTTAGAAACAGACTTATCACTCTTTCCCAGTTTTTCTGCAAGCTGCCTCTGAGTCAAGCCAAGACTTTTTCGTTTTTCTGCAATATAGCGTCCAATTTTCACAAGGTTCATAACTATTCCCCCTTTCAGGATTATAGTATCTATTTTGCCCGCAAAAGTACACCACTTAGTGGTAGAATCCTGTTGTATTTAACGATTTTCCTTCGTTCATTCCGCTTCATTGTTAGAAAATTTCCACTGTCCAAATATTAGTATTTTCATGGATAGAGAATATTGTAATTTTTCTATATATCCAAACCTCGTCATTTTAAGACATTTCATAATAATGTGCGTAAATCCCACCTTTTTCCAACAGTTCATCATGCGTTCCACATTCTACAATTCCATTTTCTGCAACCACCAGAATTTCATCAGCGTTACGGATCGTTGACAATCTGTGTGCAATCGTAATCGTAGTTCTGTCTTTTGCCAATTCTTCCAGACTCTGCTGGATAAATCTCTCGCTTTCATTATCCAGAGCACTCGTTGCCTCATCCAGAATCAGGATAGGTGGGTTCTTCAAAAATACTCTTGCAATAGAAATCCGCTGTTTCTGACCACCGGACAATCTGGTTCCTCTCTCACCAACGAATGTCTCATACCCATCCGGAAGTTCCATGATGAATTCATGAATATTAGCCTTCTTTGCTGCCTCAATGATCTCTTCCATCGACGCATCTGGTCTGCCATACGCAATATTCTCACGAATACTTCCACAGAACAGATATACATCCTGCTGTACCAGTCCGATCTGTTCACGAAGACTCTGTAATGTCAGTTTCCGCACATCCTTTCCATCGATTGTAATACGACCTTCAGACACATCGTAAAATCTCGGAAGCAGTGAACAGATGGTTGTCTTTCCACTTCCGGATGCTCCAACCAATGCGATCGATTTTCCTGCCTGGATATCAAAAGAAACATCATCAAGAACCAGTGAGTCATCGTCATTATAATGAAAAGAAACATGTTCATAACGCACATGCCCTTTGATATTTTCCAGTGGCTCCGCATCTTCTGCATCCACAATCTCCGGTTCTGTCTCAACGACATCCAAGAATCTTCTGAATCCAGACAACCCTTTTTGCATCATTTCCGTAAGCTCTACCAGAATCTGGATCGGACTGATAAAAATGCCAATATAAAGCGCATACATTGCCAGATCTGCAGACTCCATCTGTCCATGTGCAATCAGCCAGCCTCCAAACACCAGCGTCATCAGATACATCATCCCCTGAAAGAACAAATTGCCTCCTGTAAAACTACCCATACAACGATAATTTGCATTCTTTGAGCTCAAAAAACCTTGATTGCTCTTTTTAAATTTTTCCCGTTCAATGTCTTCATTCGCAAAAGACTGTACCACACGAATTCCTGCCAGCGTATCCTGAAGGCTGGAATTCAGATTTCCGATCTTACGTCTGTTATCCATAAATGTTGCCTGCATCTTCTTATTCTGTCCATAAGAAAAAAACAGCATAATTGCCACAATCACCAGAAGAGGAATTGCCAGTTTCCAGTTGATTAGAAACAAAAATACAAAAGATCCAATAATTTTGATCAATGAGATAAATAAGTTCTCCGGACCATGATGTGCAAACTCTGAGATGTCGAATAAATCCGATACCAGTTTACTCATCATCTGTCCCGAGTTATTCTGATCATAGTATGAAAAGGATAATCTTTCATAATGATCAAACAACTGTTGACGCATATCCCGTTCCATATATGCTCCCATCATATGTCCCTGATAACTAACATAGTACTTGCATCCAGTCTGGATCATATACATAACAAGCAACACGAGTGTAATCGGAAGCAATGCCCACAAAATCACATCCGAACTCTCTGTAAATAATGTCTTTGTCAATGTTCGTAAAATCTGTGGAAAAGCCAGATCAACCAGACTGATCACAGCGGCACAAATCAAATCCAGAAAAAATACCTTCTTATACGGAGCGTAATATTGAATAAATTTCTTTAATGTATGCATATTAATCCCTTATTCCTTTCAAATCAATCTGCTACATTATAACACATCTTCTTCGTAGTAAAAACTGAACGTTTCGTATGGGCTACGTTTGTTCAGCTTTTTCTTTATATGGCTGGCATTTTGCTTGCAAAACATAATTCAAGAATCATCGGAGTGATGGTGAATGACCATGAAGTTAATGAAAAAGAGTATTTTCTGATGATAAAAACGACATCTGATATCAGAGATTGTCATGGCCTGCATTTACAGTTATTGCATGTCCAATAGATTATTGAAAAATCTTTCATAATCAATAAAGGGGCTGTTGCAAAATAGATGAGTAATCATCTAATAGCATACGTACCGCCTCCTTTTTATTTATCACGCCATTCCTGCATGGTTTCGTGCATCCTGAGGCTGGACGATGGACTTCGCCCCCTTGTGAAATACTTTGTGTGAAGGCAGCACTTCCCTCGCAGCTGCTCCATTTGGGTATATGGAATGTTTATGTCTCTCCACGCCCAATATTTGCAATGGAAAAAATATTTTTCACTATATAGTTTCAGAAATAAAACAAATTGGGCATATAGAGATTCTTATGCATCTTTTGCCCAAATTTTCCTAATTTTCTGGGCATCTGATATCACAGATTTTCTATACGTCCAAATTAAATAACAAGACTTGTTTTTTATAGAATTTTTGCGTGTCTGCACTGTCTGATCGGGCAAAAAATTACTTTTATTTTCTATCTGCCCACAAAATAGAAAATGACTATTAAAATCACGAAAAAAGGACTGATACAGAACAGGTGACTCCATCTATTCTGCAACAATCCCTTTATTGATTTCACATACTATAAAACAAGTTATTCTGTAAACGTGTAACGCACAATAGAGCCGTGGTTATCACCTGTCACTATTACAACATCTCCATTTTCATTGAGTATAGATTCCAAAATCGGAAATCTTCCATTCTCTTTTACGTAAGCTTCCGGACTATCCGCTTCTGCCTCGATCAAAGTCTTTTTGCTGTGTTTTTCTCCTCCGCACGGATTTATTTCCTCAACAAAGATTTCATACTCATGCATGTAGTGTTCCTCCTGAAATTGATTTTTTTAAGAAGTAATACATATTATTATAAAATCAATCCGTTTCTATTTCAAAAGGGGTTTTTACTAAAAATCTGCTTTTCGTTTTAGACATTATTACCATGACAGCCATGTTTATCTTCGCCGCAATGATGCTCATGGGCATGATGGGAACACTGGACATTCGGATTATAATCCAGTTTACCGCCGATGCATCTTGTTGGCATTCCGGCTATCTGCCTCACCTACTGTAGTGAATAAAAAAATATTTGAAATCTTCATTCGTCACTGCTATAATGAACCTACAGCGTGTGGCGTTTTTGCGTAAATCCAGTTGCAAAAACGCCACACGCTTTTTTATGGAATCGAGGTGGAAAATGGAAAAATGAAAAAAAACTTGATAGGCAACTCGTGTAGCTGAAATGCGTAAGTCCGGATGTTTTTGGATTTACGCATTTCTTATTTTTTGAAAGAAAGGTGAATTTTTATGGATACTGGAAATCAGTTTTTAGGGACAGAGCGTGTCAGCAAGCTCATGAAGCAGTACGCCATCCCCTGCATCATCTCACTGTTAGTAGGTGCACTTTATAACATTGTTGATCAAATTTTTATTGCAAATGCAAGCTATCTCGGCTCTTATGGCAACGCGGCCAACACCGTTATTTTCCCACTGACTGTGGTGGCACTGGCCATTGCCGTCATGATCGGTGACGGCTGCTGTGCTTTTGTCAGTATGGCTCTTGGAAGAAATGAACTGGAGAAAGCCAAACGCAGCGTTGGCAACGCCGTCGTATTATCTGTTGCCACCAGTCTTGTTTTAATGGCGGTATATTTCATTTTTGCGAACAGCATTATTGCTATGTTCGGCGGCACAGTCAATGAAGAAACCTTTCACCACTCGCAGGAATACTTCTTCTATATTACGCTGGGTATTCCGTTCTATATGTTCGGACAATCCATGAACCCCATCATCCGCGCCGACGGCAACCCCAAGTTTGCCATGTTCTCTACGCTTTCCGGTGCTGTTATCAACATCATCCTTGACCCTATTTTCATCTTCTGCTTTAAGTGGGGCATGATGGGTGCAGCTGTTGCAACAGTCATCGGGCAGGTACTCACATCGCTCCTTGCAGTGTGGTATCTGATGAATATGAAAGTTATCAAGCCTGCTTCCGGCGATTATGTCCTGCATAAGAGCATCTGCGGACGGATGCTGACACTTGGCATCACCAGCTTTCTCTCCCAGATCAGTTTGGTAGCGGCAATGGCAGCCATCAACAATATGCTCCGTAAATATGGTACACTGGACGCTGTATTCGGGCAGGAGCAATATGCACAGATCCCTATGGCAGTCGTGGGTATTGTAATGAAATTCTTCCAGATTGTCATTTCCATCGTGGTGGGTATGGCGGCAGGCTGTATTCCCATTGTGGGCTACAACATGGGTGCGCAAAAGAAGCTCCGTGTCCGGGAGCTGTTCACCAGGCTGCTGCTCACTGAGGCTCTGGTGGGTGCGTTGGCACTTATACTGGCTGAAGGTTGTCCCCGTCAGCTCATCGATATTTTCGGTGCCGCCAATGAGAGCAGCTACTACACCGATTTCGCCATCAAAGCCTTCCGTACTTATCTCTGTATGATGATCCTCGCCTGCGTCAACAAGGCATGCTTCATCTTCTTGCAGGCAGTAGGTAAGGCACTCTCGTCCACGCTCCTGTCCATGTTCCGTGAGGTGGTATTCGGCGTGGGCTTCGCCCTGCTTCTGCCAGTGTTCTTCGGTCTGGACGGTGTACTGTATTCCATGCCGGTATCGGATATCCTGACCTTTCTCATTTCGGCAATTATTATTGCGAAAACTTATCGGGAATTGAATGAGAAAGGAGTTTAAAACATAAGACGAACAGCGTTGTCAATTTTTCACTTCATTTTTTATAATTCCCTTGACATTTTCATATGACAGGTATATGATTCGAATGCAATAACAGTAATTATTACTGTTTTAGAAAGGAGCAGATCTTATGAAATATGTATGTGATGTATGCGGATGGGAATATGACGAAGAGCAAGGTTATCCGGAGGGCGGCATTGCACCGGGCACCAAATGGGAAGATGTTCCGGAAGATTTCGAATGTCCGTTATGTAATGTAGGAAAAGACCAGTTTTCTGAAGTAAACGAATAAAAATAAAGGGGACTGTTGCAGAATAGATGGAGTCATCTGTTCTGTATCAGTCCTTTTTGTGTGATTTTAATAGTTATTTTCTATTTTGTAGGGCAGATAGAAAATAAATGTTATTTTTTGCCCAATCAGGCAGTGCAGACACGCGAAAATTCCATAAAAAACAAGTCTTGTTATTTGATTTGGATATATAGAAAATCTGTAATATCAGATGCCCAAAAAATCAGGAAAATTTGGGCAAAAGATGCATAAGAATCTCTATATGTCCAATTTGTTTAATTTCTGAAACTATATAGCAAAAAATATTTTTTTCACTGCAAATATTGGGCGCGTAGAGGCACAAACATTCCATATACCCAAATGGATCAGCTGCGAGGGAAGTGCTGCCTTCACATAAAATATTTCACAAGGAGGCGAAGTCCTTCGACCCGCCTCCGTTTGCATGAAACCATGCCGGAATAGTGTGATAAATAAAAAGGAGGCTGTACATATGCTACTAGATGATTACTCATCTATTTTGCAACAGCCCCTTTTTACACCATCTTTCTATTCTTTTTTAATTCAGGAAATTCTGTATAATAACATTTTCTGCCTCTTCTTCTGTCAGGCCAAGCGTGCGCAGCTTCAGAAGCTGTTCATCGTTGATTCGTCCGATCGCTGCCTCGTGGATGATTGCTGCATCCACATTTTTAGCACGGATTTCCGGAATAGAGCCTACCTCCGCATGGTCCATGATAATGGAATCACACTGGATATGCGCCTGACATTTGCTGTTTCCGATTGCATTCGGATGGAAGGTCTGCACAGACTCCCCTTTTCCTACTGATCTGGAAATGATTTGCGCAGAGCTGTCTTCACCGTTTAACTGTACTTCAATATTGGACTCTGCCTGCTGCTTTCCATCTGTCATCAGTCGTTCCGTCACAAATAATTTTGCATTTTTTGCAAGTTCTACATTTGTTTCACGGAGAGTGGAATCCACTCCTTTGATCTGTGCTGTATCCAGTGTAAATACCGAATTTTCTCCCACATAAATATTGGTCACAGGATTTAATACTTTTCCGCCGGTTCCATTGCCTTCCCCATAGTGTTTCTCTTCATAACGCACGTTGGCATTTTTTCCTACATGAAACGTATGGATGCCGTCATGACGGCTCTCATTGCATCCACTGTTGTGAATACCGCAGCCGGCAATAATCGAAACATCTGCTCCGTCTGCCACATAGAAATCATTATAGACCACATCCGTCATTCCTGACACACTTACTACGACCGGAATATAGACAGCTTCTCCTTTGGTCTCTCCATCAATGTAAATATCAATTCCCGGCTTATCTGTTTTTCTCTTAATCTTAATATGCTCACTGTCACCATGACAGATGGACGTTCCATTCTGGCGGAGATTATAGGCACCTTTCTGCTCAAATTTGTGATCATTGATCACATCCAGCACATTTTCCGTAACATTATCAAGCTTTACCATTAAAATTTCCCCTCCATCCGGTCTGCGCATTCATGACATTTCTTAACGCCGTTAAGATAAGGAAGCACTTCCTCTTTACTTCCCATTCTCTTTATGATACCGTCATCAACTATCATAATCTGGTCTGCCATCTCTATAATCTTCTCCTGATGAGAGATGACAATCAGGCTCTGTTTTTTCTGTCTGTGGATCTCTTCAAATTTCTGGATCAGCATCGAGAAGCTCCACAAATCAATTCCTGCTTCCGGCTCGTCAAATACACACAACTTATGCTCTTTTGCAAGCACAGTGGCAATTTCAATTCGTTTCATCTCACCGCCTGATAACGTTCCATCAACCTGCCGGTTCACATACTCTTCTGCACAAAGTCCGACTTCAGAAAGCATTCTGCAGCATTCCGGCTCTGTGAGCTCTTTTCCTGCTGCCAGTGATAAAAGTCTCGAGACCGGCATTCCCTTGAATCTGGGTGGCTGCTGGAATGCATAACCGATTCCTGCATTTGCACGATGATTGATATCATAATCAGTGATATCTACATCGTTCAGATAAATCTTTCCGCTCTCAGGTTTGTTGATACCGATCAGTGTCTTTGCCAGTGTCGATTTACCGCCTCCGTTCGGGCCGGTAATTACCAGCATTTCTCCGTCTTTTACTTCAAACGAAATATGATCCAGCAGACATTTCTTTCCACCTTCATCATCTACCTTCACAACTAACTCTTCTGTTCTTAACATGTCTTTTCTCCTGTAGTTCTAAAACCTGTAATCTATACCTATTATATTGGCTTTTATAATGATTGCAAGTACTCTTCTCGCATTTCTCTCATAAACCTATTGAAAAACTGCCCGACAAAGGCTACACTATTTATAAATACATGCGGTGCATCCGCAAGGAGGGTATATTCATGAATATGAAAGAAATTGCAACAGGAGTACAGCACATCGGAGTTCCTACGGGAGATATGGACGCAACCATCCGTTTTTATCATGCACTGGGCTTTGACACCATCTATGAAACCGTCAACGCAGAGGCTGGCGGAAGAGTTACTTTCTTCAAGCTTCATGACCTGGTGATCGAGACTTATGAGACAAAAGAACCAAAGCTCATGCCGGGTGCTGTTGACCACATCGCCATCAACGTTAAAGACATCGAGGAAGCTTTCCGTTTTGTCAATGAAGCAGGTCTTAACAATACAAATGATATCATTCATTCTCTTCCGTTCTTTGAAAACGGTGTAAAATTCTTCACCATCGAGGGCGCCAACAAAGAAAAAGTCGAATTCAATCAGTTCCTGTAAAGCAGGACACGAAAATACCGCCCACCCTGTAGAAACATTCCTTTCTGCAGGGTGGGCGGTATCTTTATGCTTTCACAAGGGGAAGCGTGATTGTGATCATAAATTCATTATTTTCCTGCTTCCAGGTAAAGTTTCCCCCATGATTTTCCATAATTTTTCGACAGGTTTTCAGACCAATCTGCGTACTCTCAAGATGGTCTTTCCGGTCACGAATATGGTTCGTGACCTGGATATGCAGCATATCCGGCTGCTCCGAAGCCTCGATCCGCAGCGGGTACACCGGATCTCCATACTTTTTCAGATTGGAGATAAGATTATCCATGACGCGCTGCATATATTCGCTGTCCACCTGTACAATTCCTTTAAGTTCTTCAATCTGGCATTCAATGGTACCGCCATGATCCTGCCAGTCAAAAAACTGTCCATTACAGAGATCTTCCGCCAGCTCCACACTTGGAATCTTCTGCAGCTGCAGTCCCTTTTCTTCTCTGCCATAAACCAGAAAATACTCAAACAGCCTGTCTGAGACCTTTTTCATCTGAAATGCCTTCTTCCGGCAATATTCCAGATATTTTTTCAACTGCTCCTCGTCTTCATACCGATGCATATTGAGAAGCTCCAGATAACCGATCAGCGAAGTCAGCGGTGTCCGCAAATCATGGGACATGGCCGTTACCAGTTCCATGTTGGCTTTTTCCGCCTCCGCCTTCATCTGCTGCTCTTCCAGAATGCCATTCTTCAGTGATTCAATTCCGATTGCAAGGCTGGTCAGTTCATCCCTGCCTTTGATCGTAATAGGATACTCCAGATTTCCTCCCCCCAGCACCTTCAGATCCTGCTCCAGCTGATTGACATACCGGATTTTCCGGTGAATCAATGCAAAGAGAAGTAAAATGAATACAATTGCTCCTGATCCATACTCTGCAATATCAACCCAATAAAGATTATCTACATCCAGATAAACCTCCATATCCACTTTAATCACGGTTCCGTCATAAAGCATCACGTCATGATAGTTACTGGTCGGGTATAGTTCGGCTGAATCTATCTCATCCGGATTTTCTGCTTCCCCTTCCATATATAATGCATCATCATCATCCCAGGAATCTGTTTCCGGCGAATCAGGAGCCATATACGGTCCAAGAATAGGATCAATATCCCGGTAAAACGTCACATACACATCTCTCTGCCTTTGTACCCAGGCAACCAATAATTCTATATTCTGTTCCGTAACCTTATTTTTTACAATAAACTGGTCCAGATCCTTCAGCACTTCTTCGGTTTTGTCTTCATATTTTGTGCCGGAGTATGCTTCTGTAACTGCCCACTGAATGGCCGCTGTTCCTACTGCTCTTGATACCAAAATGGCAGTCAGCAGTGCAATTCCGCTCAGTGCGATCAGCTCCATTGTCAGTCTGCTCCACCATCTGTTTTTCCTAATTGACACAATAACCTCTTCCCCAGATATTCTGAATATAGGACTGTCCGCCCTTTTCCAGTTTTCTTCTGATATTTCGGATATGAACCATCACCGTATTACCGGAATTGGGAAAAAATGCTTCCTTCCAGACTGTCTCATAGATTTCTTTTACGGAAAATACTTTCTTCGGATTGGAAATGAGCAGCAATAAAATCTGATACTCCATCTCTGTCAGCGTAATTTTCTCTCCGCCTGCCATCACAGTCTGCTGCTCCTGATCAATGGTAATATCCCGGTAACATACAAGCTTCTCCGACTTTTCTTCCCGTCCCTGATAGACCTTATATCTCCGGAGCAGTGCTTTTACCCGCGATAATAGTTCCATGTAAGAAAATGGTTTCACCAAATAATCGTCACCACCTGCCGAAAATCCCTGCACTTTATCGTGTTCTCCGGATTTGGCTGTGAGGAACAAAACCGGAACCATCGTCTTCTCCCTGATCTGTTCACATGCCCAGATCCCGGATTCTCCCGGCATCATCACATCCAGAATGATCAGATCTGCCTTTTCTGCCTGCTCTACCGCTTCTCTTGCATTACAGGCTTCTATTATTTCATATCCTTCTCCTGAAAGCATCATACGCAACACATCCCTGATCTCCGGTTCGTCATCTGCTATCAGAATCGTCTGTTTTTCTGTCATGGATTCACCACCCTTCTTTTTTTGTATTCTTTTCTTCCTGGCAAATTTCTAATGAAAGTGTAACATGTCCGTCCTGTTTAAAGAAAGACCCGAGAGGCAGAATTAAGACTTTTTAAGAAAGAAAGACGGGACTACAAAACTGTAGCCCCGTTACCTGTCTCTACCACATAAAATTCTGCTTTCAGTCCGGTCTGTGCGTAATAATTTTCACCGACCTGGCTGATAAAATCATTGACTGCACTGTTCTCCACGATACTGACGGTACAACCTCCAAATCCGGCTCCCATCATGCGGGAACCCAGGACACCTCCTATTTTCCATGCTTCTTCTACCAGAATATCAAGTTCCCGGCCGGATACCTCATAGTCTTCCTTCAGCGAAATATGAGACGCATTCATCAGATGGCCGAATTCTTCCACATCACCGGCCTCCAGCGCTTTCACCGCTTCCATGGTACGCTGATTCTCCGTTACTGCATGTCTCGCTCTTCTTAAACAGACAGGGTCTTTGATCATCTCCTGTACTTCTTCAAAGACATCCGCTGTCAGTTCACTCAAATTACTGATAGCAATGACCGTCTGCAGCTCCTTCAGTGCTTCCGCACATTCTTTCCGGCGCTGTCTGACACAGTCCTCCACACCGTCACGCGGTTTTCCGCTGTTGGTAATAATAATTTTTTCATGCGGAAGCTGCAGCGGCGCATATATATAAGAAAGATTGCTCGTGTCCAACAGGATCGCATGGTCCTTTTTTCCCATGGCAATGGTAAATGGATCCATAATGCCGCCGCCCGTCTTCAAATACTCATTCTCCGTCAGCTGGCTGAACAATGCGATATCCACCATACTAAGATCCGGAATTTCCAGAAGATCCCTTAAGATCAGGCCTGTCACCACCGTCAGGGATGCTGAAGAACCTATACCCAGTCCCTTCGGAATCTCTCCATAGTACAGAATATCAAGTCCACCCTTTACCTGAATCCCCTTCTTCATAAACGTACGGACAACACCTTTGGGATAATTCCCCCAACCGTCCTCTTCCCGGTAATACATCTGTCCGGAATTCATTTCCAGAATTCCCTGCTCCGGATAATTCAGAGAATAGAACCGAAAGCGGTTATCTTCTCTTTTTCTCGCCACTGCATAGGTTCCAATAGCAATCGCGCAGGCAAACACATGCCCGCCATTATAATCGGTATGATCCCCGATCAGATTCACACGTCCCGGTGCAAAATAGACACTGACCGGACCATCTTCCCCGTAAATTTCCTGAAACTTATCAATCAGCCGTTGTTTCATACCCTCTTTTCTCCCATAGTTTCTGAAATCGACATATATTTTAGTTATCATAGCATAAATCAACGTTTTTGTTAAGAATTTGTTACGTTGACTTTTTAACAGCAGGTAGTTACAATAAATAAAAATATCTTTTTCTAAGGAGTATGTACCATGTTAGAATTTTTAAAAGTCATTTTCCTGGGTATTGTGGAAGGAATCACAGAATGGCTTCCCATCTCCAGCACCGGACATATGATTCTGGTCGATGAATTTGTCAAGCTGAATGTCACTCATGATTTTATGGAAATGTTCCTGGTGGTCATACAGCTGGGTGCTATTCTGGCTGTCGTCGTTCTGTATTTTCCGAAACTGTGGCCGTTCTGCTCCCCAAAAAACGGATGGATCAAAAAAGATACCTGGATTCTCTGGTTCAAGGTCATCGTAGCTGCTCTTCCGGCTGCCATTATTGGTCTTCCATTTGACGATCTGCTGGATAAACTGTTCTATAACTATCAGACCGTTGCTGTCACCCTGATCCTGTACGGCGTGCTGTTCATCGTTGTCGAAAATTATAACAAAAAACGCCGTCCACGTATCAAATCTCTGGAATCCCTCCCCTGGTCCACCGCTCTTCTGATCGGTGTCTTCCAGATCCTTGCATTGATTCCGGGAACTTCCCGTTCCGGTTCCACCATCCTTGGAGGTATTCTTCTTGGTGCATCACGCTATGTGGCAGCAGAATTCAGTTTCTTCCTGTCCATTCCGATCATGTTCGGGGCCAGTCTTCTGAAACTGGTAAAATTCGGTTTCAACTTTACCGGCTATGAGCTTGCCATCCTGATCGTCGGCATGCTGACCGCATTTATCGTATCCATCCTGGCCATCAAATTTCTGATGAACTACATCAAGAAAAATGATTTCAAACCGTTTGGATACTACCGTATTGTACTCGGTATTCTTGTCCTGGGTTACTTCCTGTTCCTGGGCTAATCATACATAAGGGAGAAAGAAAATGTACAAAGAAATCGCAAAACTCATTTTATACCGTGATCTTGGAGAAGACAGCATCCTCTTAAAGCTGTCCGGCATCTTCCGCGACTATGAACTTGATCTCGCAGAAAAAGAAAATCTGACCAGCCGGATCTATGAGCAGATGAAAGCGCTCCTCGATCTTTCTACCCAGTATGGCTTCGACAAAAATCTGTGGCACAATTATCTGACCTTCATCCTGCTGACCAATGAAAACTCTTTCAGCATGACCAGTGAGAAGGTAGGTGCCAATGACGGTACCGTCAATCATTTTGCAAAAGCAGATTTCGCCGTATTCAAAAAACTGTTTGACTTTGACTTTGGTCCCATTGAAAAAGATCTTGGTATCGACTGTTTCTCTACGGTCTGCAATTACCACTCCATTCCGAAAAAGGAACGGATGTACAACCGCAATGTCAGTGAACATGTGCAGGAAGTCAGCGAACGAATCGAGAAGGCCGCTGATGAAGAAGAGATCTTTACCATCGTCACTGATTTCTACAAAGCTTATGGTGTAGGTATGTTCGGCCTGAATCGTGCTTTCCGTATCCGCCACCTGGAAGATGGAGTGGAATTCCTGCCTATCAACAATACGGACAGCGTTCTTCTGAAAGATCTGATCGGATATGAGATCCAGAAGAAAAAGCTGATTGATAATACAGAGGCATTTGTCAAAGGACTTCCGGCCAACAACGTACTGCTCTGTGGAGATGCCGGTACCGGAAAGTCTACCAGCATCAAAGCACTGCTCAACGAATATTATGATCAGGGACTTCGTATGATCGAGATTTACAAGCATCAGTTCCAGGATCTGTCCTCCATCATTGCACAGGTAAAAAACCGGAACTACCGCTTTATCATTTACATGGATGACCTTTCTTTCGAGGACTTCGAGATTGAATACAAATTTCTGAAGGCAGTCATCGAAGGCGGCATGGAGACCCGTCCGGATAATGTCCTGATCTATGCAACATCCAACCGCCGTCACCTGATCAAGGAGAGCTGGAATGACCGCAACGACATGGAAAACGAGAACGGTATGCACCGCTCCGATACCATGCAGGAAAAACTCTCCTTGGTGGCCCGATTCGGTGTAACGATCTACTACGGAAAGCCGTCCCAAAAGGAATACTTCACCATTGTGAAAGAACTCCGCAAACGTTATCCGTCCATCACGCTGACCGATGAGGAACTGTGCGCAGAGGCCAACAAGTGGGAATTAAGCCACGGCGGTATCTCCGGAAGAACTGCACAGCAGTTTATCAACTATATGGCAGGCATGGCTCCTGCTGCTGAATAATCTTTGCCTCTTCCGGCATAAAAATGCACCCACCGGAATTTCTCCGGTGGGTGCATTTTTCATCTTATTCACATTTTTATTTATTTTCCAGAAGTTTTTCCACACTTGCCAGTTTTACACACAGTGCAAACAGCTCTGCACACTGCTTCAGTTCTTCCATGGACGGGAAGGACGGTGCAATTCGGATATTGGTATCATGGGGATCTTTCTTATATGGATAGGTTGCTCCGACAGTGGTCAGAGTAACGCCTGCATCTTTACATTTCTGGTATACAGCCTTTGCACAGCCTTCCATCGTATCGAAAGAAATGAAGTATCCTCCCAGTGGTTTTGTCCAGGTACCGATGCCCAGACCGCCCAGCTCTTTCTCCAGCACATCCAGCACGAGTTCAAATTTCGGACGCATGATAGCTGCATGTTTCTTCATATGCTCTTTGATACCGTTCAGGTCCTTGAAGAAACGTACATGACGCAGCTGGTTGATCTTGTCATGGCTGATGATCTGTACGGTCATAGATTTCTTTACCCAGTCCAGATTGTCCTTGGAAGCGGCGATACAGCTGATACCAGCGCCTGCAAAACTGATCTTGGAGGTGGAGGCGAACTCCAGAATCATATTTTCTTTTCCATTTACCTTGCACATGGAAAGCATCTCCGGCAGATGATCCTGTTTCTCTTCCTCATCATACAGATGATGTACACAGTAGGCATTGTCCCAGTAAATACGGAAATCTTCTGCTGCCGGATTCAGATCTGCCATCCGTTTACAGACATTTTCAGAATAGGTAATTCCCAGCGGATTCGTATACATCGGTACACACCAGATACCTTTCACAGCCGGATCCTTTACATACTCTTCTACCAGATCCATATCCGGGCCTTCTGCGGTCATGGGAATCGTAATCATCTCGATACCGAAATGCTCGGTAATACCAAAATGACGGTCATATCCCGGAGCCGGGCACAAAAATTTTACTTTATCAAGCTTACACCACGGAGTACTTCCCATGACACCATGCGTATAAGATCTGGAAATGCTGTCATACATGACATTTAAGCTTGCGGTACCAAATACGATAACGTGCTCCGGGTCCACACCCAGCATCTCACCCAGCAGGCGGCGTGCTCCGTAAATTCCTTCCAGGCAGCCATAGTTTCTCGTATCCACACCCTGCTCGTCCTTCATATCGGCATGGCTGGTGAAAATATCCATCATCGGCATGGTCATGTCAAGCTGTGCCGGAGCTGGCTTTCCTCTGGACATATCCAGCTTCAGTCCCTTGCCCTTTGCATCTTCATACTGAAGAGTCAGTTCTTCTTTCAGTTTCAGCAGTTCCTCTTTTCCAAGTTCACTGTACGGTGTCATCTTATGTCCTCCTTATAATAAATAGAAGGAGCTGTATCCGGTTCTACGGATTTACAGCCCCCCTGTGATTACTCCTGTTCAAATACCTTCTTTATTAGTCGATCATATTCCTTCCAGGCGGGGTAAGAAGCCAGTTCCCGGAGAGCTTCGGCTGTCTGCCGATAAAGCCATCCATGCATCTTCTTATCGTTCTGGTGAAATCTCTCCCAGATCCGATCACCCACGCTGTCTACATCTCTGGCTATCGCACGAAGGTTGGACAATTTATCAGCCAGCGCCAGCATCTTGGCATTTCTGTCTGCCTTTTTCTGCAAAAAAGTGATTGTCTCCTGTTTGCGGATCATCCATGTAGACTCCGGAGGAAGATCCCTCCTTTTATCCTCGGTCTCACACGCCACATAGTGTGCTACCCGACTTCCGAAAAATGCTTCCACCTCTTCGGATGTCGCCGGTGTATCCTCCACAACATCATGGAGTACTGCCGCGGCAATCAGTTCCTCATCATCCGTCATCTCGGCCACAATTGCTGCGGCTTCCACTGGATGAGACAGATAGGGAATTCTACTCCCCTTACGGGTCATCCCGCTGTGCGCTGCTGCTGCAAACATCACAGCACGTTCATAAAGCGGAAATTCGCTGTTTTTTAACATAGAACTCAACTCATCTGTTATACTGACTGCCATTTTCCTGTACACCCTCTACCCCAATTTCTTCGTCAGTATACCATAACACAAAAAAAATAGCAAGACATAATGTGTCTACTCACCGGACAAATGACCGTAGAACGAGAGCATATAAAGTCCGCATAAACCGACCAGTGCATAAATAATTCTGGAAATCCAGCTTAAGTTTCCAAATAACCATGCTACCAGGTCAAGCTGGAAGAAGCCGATCAGTCCCCAGTTTACCGCTCCTATAATTACCAATGTCAGTGCAAAACAATCTAAACCTCTGTTCATCAAAGATTTACCTCCTTTTGCACCTAGTATATCCGGCCTTCGTAAGACTATACTTCACCAACTGCAGTCTGTCCGCATTTAATTTCTTTTAATACGAAATACGTCTTAGTTGCAGAGACGCCACGGATACTCTTGATGATTCTGTGCAGATGCTCCAGCGTCTCGGAAAACTGGGTCTGGATCTTCAACATAAAATCATAATCACCGGTCAGATAATCACAGGCAACAATACTCTCATTGTCTGCCATTACCTTTGTAAATTCATCATAATATTTCGGATGCTCCAGCGAAACCTCCATCAGCGCAGTTACGTCATTTCCCAGTTTGTGCTGATCTGCTACAATCGTATACTGCTGAATAATTCCCTTCCTCTCCATCTTCCGGATTCTTTCGATAACAGCTGCCACTGACAGATGGACTGCCTGACTGATATCAGTTGCTGATCTTCTTGAGTTTTCACTGAGACATTTTAAAATACTGCGATCCATGCTATCCATAACGGTGTGCTCCTTCCTGAAATAAAAAAGGGCATGGAAAAGAATTCCTCTTTCCATGCCCATTCATGTACATCATTTAATTTTTCTATACTGTACAATAAATTTTTCTGTTTTGCAATATATTTTTTGCACAATTTTCAGTGAAAACTGTTGGAAATTTTTTATCGTCCTATTTAATGATCTCAAACAGCGGTTTGCATGCCGGATAAATCTGTTTAAACTGCTGGTATTTCTCTTCGTACTTTGCTGCCAGCTCCGGATCCGGTTCTACGGTACCAGTAACTTTCACCAGTTTCTCCGCTGCTTCTTCTACATTTTTATATTCACCGCAGGCTACGGCTGCCAGCATAGCTCCACCAAGGGCCGGGCCTTCCTCGCTCTCGATCATGTCCACCTTCAGGTTCATGATATTGGCAATCATCTTCCTCCAGAGTGGGCTCTTAGCTCCGCCGCCGCAGATCTTGGTTCTCTCAATGTGGATGCCAAGGGATTTTGCCACTTCCAGAGAATCTCTCAGGGCAAATGCTACACCTTCCAGTACCGCCTGAGTCATGTCCGCTCTGGTGGTGTCCATGGTCATACCGATGAAGGTTCCTCTTGCATTCGGGTTATTATGAGGAGAACGTTCTCCCATGAGATACGGCAGGAAAAATACATGATTCTCGCCCAGCTTCTCAATGGCTTTCTGCTCAGCTGCATAATCTTTGGTTCCAATAATCTCATCCATCCACCATTTATTGCAGGAAGCAGCACTGAGCATGCAGCCCATCAGATGATAATGACCATCTGCATGAGCAAATGCATGAAGAGCATTGTACTTATCTACACCAAATTTTTCAGAAGAGATGAAGATAGTTCCGCTGGTTCCCAGAGAAATATTGCATCTTCCGTCTCCTACTGTTCCGGTTCCCACAGCAGCTGCCGCATTGTCACCTGCTCCTGCTACGACTTTAACGGTCTTTGGAATACCAAGCTCTTCTGCGATCTCCGGAAGCACATTTCCTACTGCCTCATAGGACTCATATACTTTTGCCAGCTGCTCTTCGGTAATACCGCAGATCTCCATCATTTCCTTGGACCAGCAGCGGTTCTTTACATCAAAGATCAACATACCGGATGCATCGGATACGTCCGTGCAGTGTACACCGGATAATTTGTATGCAATGTAATCCTTCGGCAGCATGATCTTTTTGATCTTTGCAAAATTCTCCGGTTCCTTATTCTTCACCCACAGAATCTTCGGTGCCGTAAATCCGGTGAAGGAAATATTTGCCGTATACTCGGAAAGCTTTTCTTTTCCGATCACGTTATTCAGATAATCGCATTCCTCATAAGTACGGCCATCGTTCCAGAGCAGCGCCGGACGGATCACCTGATCCTTCTCATCCAGGATGACAAGACCATGCATCTGACCGCCGAAACTGATACCTGCCACCTGACTCTTATCACATTCAGAAAGCAGTTCTTTCAATCCGTCCATGGTCTGCGCAAACCAGTCCTCCGGATTCTGTTCCGACCAACCCGGATGTGGGAAATAAATCGGATACTCTTTTGATACAATTTTTTCAATGTGTCCTGCCCCGTCCATGAGAAGCAGTTTGACTGCGGATGTTCCAAGATCCACTCCAATATACAGCATATGATGTCCTCCTTTAATCCCTCTTACCTGTACATACACATATGCACATTCTCTGTTCTTATATTACGCTATCCCACCTGCTTTTTCAATAAATAACTTTCATGTGACATTTTCAGTTTTTTGACGTATGATAGGGAAAGAATTGATTGTGTGGAGGGACAAACCATTGGAACAGGATTATTTAATTAAGAAACCGCCGTTTCAGGCACTTTTTATATTTGCACTGCCAATCATTATCGGCAATTTATTTCAGCAGACTTACACCATGGCGGATTCTGCCATCGTGGGCCGCTTTGTCAGTGAGCAGGCGCTGGCCGCAGTGGGAGCCTCCTATTCACTGACCAATATTTTTATCTGCGTGGCCATTGGCGGAGGCATGGGTGCTTCTGTCATCGTCAGCCAGTATTTCGGCGCACAGAAATATGACCGCATGAAGACTGCCATCTACACAGCATCTCTGGCTTTTCTTGGCTTAAGTCTGCTGCTTGGCATCTTCGGATTATTTTGCAGCCGGGAAATCATGGTTCTTCTGAACACACCCGCGGATTGTCTTTCCATGGCTTCAGAATATCTGCGGATTTATTTTCTTGGGTTGCCGTTTCTGTTCATGTACAACGTGTTTTCCGCCATGTTCAATGCCCTTGGAAAATCAAGAATTCCTCTTGGATTTCTCATTTTTTCCTCACTCTTTAATATTGTTCTTGACTATCTTCTGGTAGCCGGTGCCCACATGGGTGTCTCCGGGGTAGCGTGGGCAACGCTGATCGCGCAGGGAATTTCAGCAGTTCTGTCCATGCTTGTACTGCTAAAGATTCTGAAAAAAATATCATCACCAGTATCTTCCATAGATGACTCTTCTTGTAGTGTCGGAGCAATGACAGCGTTTTCAGAGAGCCACTCTGTCTTCGACGGAAAAGAGCTGGTTTCCATGACCCGCATTGCCATTCCCTCCATCCTGCAGCAATCCACCGTTTCTATCGGTATGATGCTGGTACAGTCTGTGGTCAACAGCTTCGGATCCGCCGCACTGGCCGGATTCTCCGCTGCCATGCGTATTGAAAGCATCTGTGTAGTTCCCATGTCAGGCATTGGAAATGCGGTCTCTTCCTACACTGCACAGAATCTGGGTGCCGGAAAGACGGACCGTGTTGTAAAAGGCTATCATGCTGCTGTCCGGATGGTCATCTTCTGTGCTGTCATCCTGTGCATCAGTATGGAATGCTTCCATCATCCACTGATTGCTCTTTTCCTTGGTACCGACGGTGCCACAGAAGCCTTTCTGACCGGAGAAGGTTACCTCACTTTCATGGGATGGTTCTTCTGTATGATCGGTTTTAAAATGTCCGTAGACGGTCTCCTGCGCGGTTCCGGTGATATGGTCATGTTCACCGTCGCCAATCTGGTCAACCTGTCCATCCGTGTCATCGTCGCCATGACCTGCGCTCCCCGTTTTGGAATTGCCATGGTCTGGTGCGCCGTTCCCATCGGCTGGACCGCTAACTTTCTGATCTCTTATGGAAGATACCGGACCGGGAAATGGAAAGAATGCGGGATGGTGTGAGGCTGGGATGCCTGGGGTTCTGGCTCAACTGCTGCCTCTTGGCCGGTTGCCTGGGTCTCTGGCTCAACTGCTGCCTCTTGGCCAGTTGCCTGGGTCTCTGGCTAGGGGGATTTGCCAGGCTTGGGTCTCTGGCTCGACTGACCCTGAAAAAGTTCCTGCGTTTTTTGAATTCGCAGGAACTTTTTTTTGCGCAAAGCCAATCGAGACCCATTGAGGCTCTTTTCACTGCGCAATCTGGCTTGACGCGGGAACTTTTTCCAATAGGATTTCATATAGACCCGCGAACAAGCTTACGGATGCCGCCGGAACTGTTTATTCCCCTGCTTTCAGCACTGGTTCCGGACACAACAAGCTTACTTCACAAAATAATCCTTTATCAATCCCTCCACATAAGCCATATCCAGTGGATATTCCTTCGTCTCAAAAGTTAATATCAGATTCACGGATGGAATCCAGCCATGCTCCATATATAACTGCAGTTTTGACAAGGCATTTCTACGGTATGCAGGCTCATCCACCATTCCCAGGTGCTCCCAAAGAAACAGCTTTCCTGTTTTCGGATGCCTGATTGTAAAATCCGGATAAACTGTCACTTGTCCCAGTTCCAGTTCACTTTCATATCGGAACGGAATTTTGTAATCATGAAGAAGATAGACAATCATAGACTCGGATTTTGACCGGACATGAATTCCGGCACTTGTACCGTAAATCTTCTGCTCTGGATACTTTTTATTCTGTTCATAAGGGGATTCCATCCAGGACTGAAGGTCACTGGATTCTGGTTGAAAATACGGTGCAAGAAGTTCAGAGTATGGGCTGTCCGGTGCCAGCATCTGCTCCGACACAGATTCCCGATGGTGAGAAATGTAGCTGCCTACCGCTCGCTCTTCCTGAATCAATTCTTTCATCCGCAGTAACAAATATTTTTTTACTGCAAGCTGTTCTGCATACTTTCGTTTACTTTTAGGTAAATATTGACGTTGTTTTCCGTCTTTCTTATACCATTTGACACTAGAGCCATTTTGGAAACAAAAAATCGTCCCCGCAGGTAACTTGAAAATTTGTTTCTGAATTCGTTCTTTTTCTTTCTGGATTCGCTGCTGTTCTGCCAGCATCTGATAATAATAGGAAATAAGACCACCTCCTGATGTTTTAGAAAATAACAGAATTGATAGTCTTATTAAAACATACAGACAAGAAAAAGTAAACTATTTTTATAATACTTTACTGCCATTTGCGGTCAGCTTGAATCTTGCTCCGAGAATCTCCGCCGCGCCCCGGCACATCATCATTCTTCCGAGAAAAATATCAAA
This sequence comes from Hominiventricola filiformis, assembly GCF_020686965.1. NCBI lineage: Bacteria > Bacillati > Bacillota > Clostridia > Lachnospirales > Lachnospiraceae > Hominiventricola > Hominiventricola filiformis. Next base: position 420,055 of record NZ_JAJEPS010000001.1, read on the forward strand.
ATACTCAAACATAGTACAGATATTTTCATCAATCTGCAGGTTCAATGCGATGCTCATTTTTTCTTTATTCACTTTCAGTTTCGCTTCGGTAACGGCATAGTTCACCCGGTCGTGGATATCAAAGGCAGCCGGTTCTTTGTCACGCACCCGGTTGCGCCGTACATCCGTCTTGTCCGCAATGATCAGTGCGGCACTGATTACATCGGTTGCTCCACCTGCAGATTCATCATGATGTCCGATGGCAGACATGACTGTTATCCGGTCTTCCAGACTCATATCCATCTTCTTCAGAATCTCACCTGCCAGCAAAGCTCCATATTCTGCATGCTGCTTCCGGTTAATGGCATTTCCAATATCATGCATCATCCCGGCAATCTTTGCCAGTTCTATATCATGTTCTGTATAGTCCAGCTTCTTTAAAATATAAGCGGCGCGTTCTGCAACCAACACACAATGTACTTCTGAGTGATCCGTATAACCGAGAACTCCGAGATTTTCATTTCCTTTTTTTAGATAGGCACGTACTTCTTCATTTTTTCTAATTTCTTTATAAGTCAAATTCTTATCCTCCTGACAAGGTATTAGTATAATCCCTGTCGCGGAGGCGCTTCTATCATATAGCTATGAAGTTTTTGTAAAATGAAGGTAAAACCTGTTGTGGCTGGAAATTCAGAGAACTGTGACCGGAACCAGTGTTGGCTGTCAGAGTACAAGCAGACCGGGCAGTGTTCCTAAGCTTGTTCGCGGGTCCACTTAAGCTTGTTCGCGGGTCTATCTGAAATTCTGTTAGAAAAAGTTCCCGCGTCAAGTCAGATTACGCGGTAAAAAGAGCCTCCATGGGTCTCAATTGAGATCGCACGCAAAAAAGTTCCTGCGAAATCCAAAAACGCAGGAACTTTTTCGAGGTCAGGCGAGCCAGGGATCCAGCCCTTATTTATCCTCTATGGAACAGAGAGAATTTTTTCTTCTCATATGGCTCTGTCTTTATACCCAGTACTGTGTAACCGGTCGCTTCAATGGTGCTTTTCAGTTTCTCCTCATCCAGCGGTTCCTCGGCAATGATTTCCGTGGTTCCTTTGCTGTGGGAAGAGGTCACTTTCTTCACCTGAAATCCTTTTCTGACCGCATCATTCACATGTGCCTCGCACATGCCGCATGCCATGCCGTCTACATCTAAAATCATCTTTACCATAACTGTATCCCTCTTTTCTGTGAAATTTTTTTCCAGCTGCATTTTCTGTTTTCAGCAGTTCTCCGGACACCCACCCCGGGTGTCGTTCTTTGGCAATAGTATAACACAAAAATCTCGTTTTGGTTAGTCTAAACTTATTCTTTTTTGCAAATTAAATGATATTTTTTGCAAGAATCGCGGCTTAAAAGTAATAAAACGCTCAGAAGTGACAGCCTGTCACTTCTGAGCGTCTTGTTACTTATATCTCTAAGCAAGCAGTTCTGCTACCAGTTCTGCCCCGCTGATCATATCCTGTACATAGGTATATTCCTTGACAGAATGTGCCTCATACATACCGCTGGACAGAACGATGCCCTGGATGCCATGGAGGACAAAGTTATTATTATCGCTTCCGCCGAAGGTCTCGGTCAGGGTTCCGGCAAGTCCCAGTTTTTCACATGCCTCTTTAAAATGCGTAACTACCGGAGCATCCTTTGGGATGTCATAAGCAATAAGGCGGATATCCGGTGTTACCTCTACAGCTGCACCCACTTCTTCTGCTGCCTTCTCAAAAGTCCTGGTAAGCTGATCCATCAGCGCCAGTGCTTTTTCATGGCTGTAACTGCGGATCTCACCTTCGCAGGTACACAGTTCCGGGATAATGTTAGTTCCCTCGCCACCGGAAATCTTTCCGATATTCAGCGTCGAATCTTCATCCACCTGTCCCTGCTCGATCCGGCTGATGGCTAGGCTGACTGCTCGGATAGCATGAATGCCCTGCTCAGGCGCAAATCCGGCATGAGATGCTTTTCCATGCATCTTTACGGTAAAGGAAATGAGGGATGGTGCCCGAAGGGCTGCTGCTCCCGGTGCTCCGCCCATGTCGAGTACATAGGCTTCTTTTGCCTTCACCTGGCTGAAATCAAATGCATCCGTACCTTTAATATACAACTCCTCGGCAATGGGGAAGATCACTTCGATATCCCGATAGGGAATCTTCTCTTCCTGTAAATGACGCACCGCTTCCAGAATTTCCACCAGCCCGGTCACATCATCCGCACCAAGAATGGTATCCTTGCCGCTCTCAATCTTGCCGGTTGCTTCATTAAGGAACATCTTCTTGCCAATTCCCGGACGCACCGTATCCATGTGTGCGGAGAACAAAATGGGGTCTCCCGGCAGGGTTCCTTTGAGATAGCCATATACATTTCCGGCTGTTCCATCTTCCTGGGCTCCGGCATTGTCCTCGCGGACTTCAAATCCAAGGGCGGCCAGTTTCTCCTTCAGCCGATCCGCCATGTCCCTCTCTGCAAAACTCAGGGAATCAATGGAAATCAGTTCTTCAAACTCTTTTAAAATTCTGTCTTTTTTTATCATCATCTGTCACCTGTGTTAGATAAAGTATTCGATCGTCTTCTCCGGTTCCAGTTTCGTCCGGCCATTGAAGAGAATCACCGCTTCCCGGCCCTCAAAAGGTCCCAGGGCATAGATGGTCTCCCCTTCCTGATTGAAATACTGCTCCGGCACCAGCCGGTTACAGCTGGTCTCACGGTCTGTCACCAGTAAAATATCCTGTTCGTTAAAAGGTTCTGCCCGATAATAAGGGTCAAACATTTCCACCACACCATCATGCTCACCTGTGAGCAGCACATAATGAGGTTCATCAAGATAAAGCCGAACCACCACAGCGCCGCCTCTGTGCAGGGCATCATTAATAAGACTCTCACTGCCCAGATAAACACTTTTTCCCGACAGATACTGGCTGCTCACCGGCAGGTTCCGGATCTCACCAAAGCCATTGAGCCAGTTGCTCAGAAACATCATGGCTGCTCGCGAAGTGCCGCTCTTTCCCGGAATCCCTTCCGAGCCATAACAGTCCAGACAATAAAGCATGACATTTCTGATAATTTCCGGTAAGATTTCCTCCCGGTCAAAGAGATAGCTGATGGCATCCAGCATAGCGGTTGGACCGCAGTCGTATTCAGAAAGCTGATAGTGCAGCGGATTTTTCATAAGTGTTCTTCCTTCCTGTTATTCCAGAGAATTCAAGGCTTTCGCCAGCCTGTCAAAGGCCTCCTTCAGCGTCGTTCTCGGGCACGCAATATTGATCCGCTCAAATCCTTCCCCATCTGATCCAAAAATAGCACCGCTGTCAAGCCACAGTTTTGCCTCCTTCGTAATCAGATGTTCCAGTTCTTCCTCCGGCAATCGAAGATCCCGGAAATCAAGCCAGATCAGATAAGTGCCCTCCGGCTTGATCAGATGAACGCCCGGAAGATTTCTTTCTATATAATCTCTCGAAAAATCCAGATTTTCAAGTAAATATTTCTTTAATTCTGTAAGCCAGGGCTCCCCTTCTTCATAGGCCGCCTGACATGCCACCAGTCCCAGCGTATTTAACTGGCTGTAACCAGCCTGATCAATGGCTTTTTTGAAGGTCTTCCGAAGGGTTCGGTTCGGAATAAAAATGTTGGAGGTCTGAAGTCCTGCCAGATTGAAGGTCTTGCTGGGTGCCGTACAGGTAATGGAAATCTCCGCATATTTCGAATCCAGGTTTGCAAATACATGATGCTCATGCCCCGGCCAGGTGAAATCGCTGTGGATCTCATCGCTGACCACCAGCACATTGTGTTTCACACACAGATCTCCCACTCTTCGAAGTTCTTCCTCTGTCCAGACACGGCCTACCGGGTTATGAGGACTGCAGAGCAGGAATAATTTTACCTGATGCTCCACTATTTTCTGCTCCAGATCCTCAAAGTCCATCTCGTAATGACCATTCACCAGCTTCAGCGGGCTGTTCACCAGCTCTCTTCCGTTATCCTTAATGGCCTCGCTGAACGGATAATAAACCGGCTGCTGCAGGAGCACTGCGTCTCCCTCTTTGGTGAATGCACGGACAGCAGCTGCAATGGCGAATACCACCCCCGGCGTTTTTACCAGCCACTCCCGGTTTACCGTCCATCCGAAATGCTTCTCATACCAGCCTGCCAGTGCCCGAAAATAGCTGTCCTTTCCTTCGCTGTATCCGAAAATACCGTGAGCCACAGATCTTTGCAGGCGCTCCACAATCTCCGGCGCCGTCTGAAAATCCATATCTGCTACCCAGAGAGGCAGCTCCTCCTCGCTGTGTCCGCGTTCTCTTGCAAAATCATATTTCAGGCAGTTGGTGCCTTTTCTGTCAATTATTTTGTCAAATTCATAAGCCATACTGCCTATTCTCCTTTCAGCGCCTGCGCAAGATCTTCGATGAGGTCGTCACCATTTTCAATACCTACAGACATTCTCAGGAAATTATCAGTGATGCCAAGACGCTCCCGGATCTCTGCCGGTACATCTCCGTGGGTCTGCAGCATAGGATACGTAATCAGGGATTCCACACCTCCCAGACTCTCTGCATAAGAAATGACTTTCACCCGCTCCAGAATCCGCTTTGCCGTCTCTGCCGTATCCGTGTGGAATGAAATCATACCGCCAAATCCTCTTGCCTGGCTTTTATTAATCTCATACCCGGGGTGTTCCGGAAGCCCAACGTAATAAACCCCCTTGATCTCTTCCTGTTCCTTCAGCCAGTTGGCAATCTTCAAGGCATTTTCCTGCTGCCGCTCCATGCGGACAGACAGGGTCTTGATGCCGCGGATGAGCAGAAAGCTTTCAAAAGGTGACAGACAGCCACCGGTGGTCTTGTAGATATATCGGATCTTGTCAGCCAGATCCTTGCTCGCTGAGCATAAAAAACCTGCCAGTGCATCATTGTGGCCGCCCAGATACTTGGTTCCGCTGTGTACCACCAGGTCTGCTCCAAGATCAATGGGATTCTGGAAATAAGGGGAGAGGAACGTATTGTCCACAATGAGCAGAAGACCATATTTCTCTGCCAGCGCCTTCATAGCACGCAGATCCGTTACCTGCATGGTCGGGTTGCTTGGGGTCTCAATATAGAGGGCTTTTGTCTCTTTTTTAATGGCTTTCTCCACCAATTCTGCATCTGCCGTGTTGACATAGGAAAATGTCAGGCCTCTGTTTGCTCCAATGGTACTGAAGATCCGGACAGAACCGCCATACAAATCCTCTGAGCATACAAAATGTGATCCATTTTCAAACAGCTCCAGTAAGATAGAAAGGGCTGCCATACCACTGGCACATGCCACCGTATCATAAGCTTTTTCCAGGGAACTCACAATCCGCTCCAGTTCACTTCTGGTAGGGTTACTCTCTCTTGTATAATCAAATCCAGTGGACTGCCCCACACCCGGATGGGCAAAGGTCGCTGTCTGATATATCGGCGTTCCCATGGAGCCATATGCATGCTCTCTCGTAATTCCATCTTCTCCATGAATACATCGCGTCTCAATTCCGTATGCCATTGTATGTATGCCTCCTCATTTGTCTATATTTATAGACTATATAATTCCTATATATTTAATAGGATTATATCTTTTTGAAGTGGAGATGTCAACATGGTTTTCCATTATTTAAACAAGCGAAGGGCAGCCATGAGGCTGGAATCTCCTCTGCTGGGTCTGATGTGGCTTCTGTTGGCTCCGTCCTGAGTCTGAAATCTTCTCTACCGGCCCGCCGTGGGTCTGGAATGAAAAAATATCAAAAAAGTTCCTGTTCAGCTTACAGTTTATACAGCAAAAATAGCTGATATGGGTCTATATTAAAATGCCTGAAACTCAGTTCCTCTTTTTCACAAAATGGCAGGAACAAAAGAGAAGGAAATTCAATATAGACCCATACATGCTAATTCAGGAAACAGGAATTCAGAGAATCAGAAAACAGGAATTCAAAAGCAAAAAATGGATTGCTGCAAAACAACTGATTTTGCAACAACCCATTCTCCTTATTTTCTCTTTTTCCGTCTGGTCTCGAGAGAGATTCCAATTGCAGCTAAGCTTGCTGCACCAAGCAGCATCCACTGCCCGGTTTGAGCCATATCTCCGGTAGCCGGAACTGCACTGATATCCGCCACTGCGGAGCTCTCTGCTGCAGCCTGTGCTGTGGTTTCTTCCGAAGAATTGCCATGTGAAGAATGTTTCTTTTTCTTCTTGCTGTTATTGGCTGCACTGCTGTCAGTATTGGTATTGCTTCCATTATCGGTCGTATTGCCGGTGTTGCTATTGTTTCCGTTATCGGTCGTGTTACCGGTGTTGCTATTGTTATCGTTGTCATTACTATTCTGGTCGGATGATTTCTCACTGATAGTGAAGCTTACCTTTCCGGTGGAGCCTTCATAGTTTCCGATTCCGGTAATGGTCATCTCATATACACCTGCTGCCACAAACTCCGCATCGGTATACTCTTTTCCATCAACAGAGACGGTAATTTCGTAATCAATTCCTTCTGCCAGAACCGCATCGCCATCCTTGACCGTTACAGTCGGACGCTTATTCTGTCCGTCATAAACGGCGGAAGATGCGTCTTCCGTCACTGCAAATATCGTCTTCTTCGGTTCAATGACAAATGCTTTTTCAACACTTCCGCCATAAACACCGGTTCCGCTTACTACCACGGTATAAGTACCGGCATCCATCATCGAAGCTGCGGCGGCTCTGCTCATCACTTGCTTACAGGTAACTACATAATCGGTTCCCTCTGTCAGAAGGATTCCTTCATCCATTACCGTAATCTGTGGCTGTAACTCATTTCCTGTATAAACCTGACTTGGAATATCAGAAACCATAAAGCTCTTGGTATCCGCAGTTACAAATTGATCCATCGACGGCGTTGAATCTATTCCGGTCTTCCAGTACAAATCTGCCAGAGGATCATTTTGTCCACTCTCAACCTGTGTACCATCTGCCACATGACGTTTTGCGCTGGTGAGTGCGATATCTCCTTCCAGTGCTTTTCCAGGTGCCGCATTCTTTGCTGTATAGGATGTTGCTCCCTGTAGGAACACTTCTGAGGTATGGATTGCGCCATTTCCAGAAACTGCATTTCCACCCGTTCCAAATGTTACACTGCCTCCAATGGCTATCACTTTTCCATTTCCGGTTATCGTACCATTCTCCAGCTGGATTGCTTCTCCTCCGGTTGAAAAAATCGTTACATTTCCGCCGCCTCCGTAGGTGGCAAGGGTCGCACCATCCTCAAGGTTTAAGGTGCCATTTTTCACCTGAAGAGCTGTCTGTCCTTTCCCGGTGCTTCCGGCTTCGTCACCGCTGATAAACACCTGCCCTTTTAATGTTACATTTCCAGTAACTGCCACGATTGCGTCATCATTAGAGCGGTCGGTCAGATCACCGTTAGCAAGATAATTGGTATGGGAGTAAATAGCTGCATTTTCCAGAATTGCACCATCTTCCAGGCGAAGCTGTCCACATATAGAAGCTCCTGTGGTAAATTTCTTGCCATATGCATCATAATTCATGGAGAAGGTACCGCCGCTCTGTACGTCGATGATTCCCTGTACGGTCGAATCTGACAGCGTCAGTTTGCCGCCATTTTCTACGATAATCCGCACACTACTTAAGATTTTCATATTGGTCAGTGTCAGATTGCAGCCAGCCGGGATATACAGTGTCTGGGGAATATTACCTGCTTTTACATCTGCCCAGGGAATATCATAGCCAAGAAAACCGTAGGTTCCACTCTCATGGGAGCCAAACCATACTTCCAGCTTCTCCGGTACCCGAACGCTTTCCTCCTGTCCCTCTACATTACTGCCAAAATTCTTAATCGCCCAGGGTTCCATAATATCCCATGCATACAGTCCACTTGCATACTGCTTCAGGTTCTCTGTTTCGATCTGCTCTGCAAGGGTCTCCTCACCACTGTAAATCCGGAACGGCAGGGTATTACTGGTTGCTTTCCGTCCCTGCTTGTCTTCGATAGAAACAGAGATCAGATAGGTGCCCGGGTCCTTTGGTGTCCCGTTCAGCGTCAGATCACTGCTCAGCGTCATATAGACACCTTCCATTCCACTGTCACTGTTCGCAGCGGTACCACCGGCAACATCCGGTACGATAGATACGCTGCACTTGCTTCCTTCCAGCTGGATCTTTGACTGATGGTCCAGTGCTTCCCAGTCACTGTCTGCCGGTTCAGTATCTTTCTGAACCAAAGCTCCATATACAGTTACCGCACTGTTTTTATTGCTGGACGCACCCCCTGTGCTCGCACTGGATACTCCGTCATAATCTTTCTGTCCCACAATGGCGGCTTCAAAAGAGCCTTCAATCTTTACATGAAGTTCATATGGATCACCCTGATTGTCATCTTCTGTCAGAGAAGCATTTCCATTCGGATCAATGACCAGTTTAAAGGTCAGATCCTGATAGCCTGTGGCTGTGATGGTGATCACATCACCACTTTGCAAAACTCTAATAGTCGGATTGCTGATATTATCATTTCCTGCAAAAATAAGATAGTTTTCATCAGTATTCTTCTTATAAGAACCTCCTGAATAAGGTCCATAAGAAGTCTCTTTCCACGCTGTATCATTTACCTTGATTGCTGTCACTTTGGAAACATAACCATCAGCATTTGTAAATTTAAGATTCCAGTTACTGCCCATCCATTCTTTTTCTAATTTCAGCTGGCTTAACACGATCTTTCCAGCTTCTGCTGGTGCAGCTTCTTTGAAGGTGGCAGAAACTGTCACATTGGAAGCCGGCATGGTGAAAGTATAAACACCGCTCTCTGCGCCTGCTGTCAAAGTTATTTCCGTGCCATCGTCCTTCTTCGCAGTCACGGTATCTACTACATATCCTGCATTCGGTGTAGCAGTGACTGTAACAGAAGTGTTCTCCGCTACCTCTGTATTCGGAGTAACGGAAAGAGTCCCGTTAGCGCACCCGGATGTGGTGACTGTGTAGGTCTGAGCAGCCGGAGTGTCCGGGGTGGTGTCAGAGATTACCTCTGCGGTATAGGTATAAGCATAGGATTTTCCTTCTCTTTTTATATTTAATTTTAAATCTTCATATCCATTTGCAGAAATCACAGCTATTACTGGGAACGTAATATTTTTTGTTATAATTCTCAACGCAGGAAGATCTCCATTTGCACCGCCATCGAAGGAATAACTTCCCGCAATAAATTTATTTCCTGATTCAAAAAATCCAAATGAATTCACTTTCTCGAAAGAATCGTTTCCAACCTTCAATGCAGTAATACTATTCACCCATGCAGCATCGCTGAATCCTAAATTAAGCTCGTTACTGTATCCAACTTCTGTCTTTGCAACTCCACTCGGCGCAGCCATAGTTGCAGCAAGTGCAGCCGGTTTTTCATCCTGCTCTGTCAGCACAGTTGCATCCTGACCAGCATCCTGCGCATCTCCCTGGACAGTTCCCTGTCCTGCATCCTGAGCGTTGTCCTGGCTATCGTCCTGTCCTGCATTCTGAACGTCATCACTGCTATCTCCCTGCCCTGCATTCTGAACATCATCATTGCTATCTCCCCGCCCTGCATTCTGGACATTGTCATTGCTATCTCCCTGTTCTGTATTCTGGACGTTGTCATTGCTATCGCCCTGCCCTGCATTCTGGGCGTTGTCCTGACCATCGTCCTGCCCTGCATCCTGGGCATTATCCTGGCTATCGCCCTGCCCTGTACCCTGAGTATCTCCCTGGACGTCTCCCTTTTTCTCTGTATTCTCTTCTAATGATGAGTTATCAATAACTTCGTTTTCTAATAAGTCATCACTAATTACTTCTGCTGCGTGCACTTCCATTGTGCCACCATAGACAGATGTGGACACGGAAAGCAGCACAGCCATGCCAAGCGCAAATACTCGCTTCAGTTTTTTGTAATTCATCAGCTTTTCTCCATTTAGTTCTGTTGTCAGTTACTTTTACTCCATTCGGTCATTGACTAGCCTTTTGTACTCATGCTATAATCGATACCGTTGTTAGTTTTAACTAATATCATTACAAAAAATTAACTGTCAAATTAATGACAGCTAATTTTAAGTTAGACTTAATTAACCACAGTGGGTACTATATCAAAATTGGTTTTTTCTGTCAACTCAGTATTTAAAAATAGTTTACTTCTGTTTTGAGTTTTTTTATCATTATCATTTACAGGGAGATTTTTTATGAAAAGAATGTTGATTTTTCCGCTCTTACTTGGGCTTCTGGCACTGACAGGCTGTAACTCGGACCGAACCCATGCTTCTGAAGAAAGTTTTTTTGCCATGGATACGGTGATGCAATTTACTGTCTATGGTGATGACGCACTGCTAAAAGACGCACAGGATGTGATTGCAGATATTGAAGACAAAGCCTCCGTAACCAATCCCGACAGTGAACTTTATGCAATTAACCGGGATGGTTCCGGAGTTCTGACCGGTCGCGCCGCCGAACTGATGGAAGATACCCTTTCCCTTTGTCAGCGAACCGATGGAGCTCTGGACTTATCCATTTATCCCATCGTCCGCGCCTGGGGATTCACCACCGGAAATTATCAGGTACCGGAGGAATCCACGATTACGGATCTGCTATCCCATGTAGACTATAACCAGGTACAATATGATGTAACAACCGGCATAGTCACCCTTCCTGCCGGGATGGAAATAGATCTTGGAAGTACCGGAAAAGGCTTTGCCGGACAGCAGGTGGCTGCTCTCCTGCGGGAAAAGGGTGTCACATCTGCCCTTCTGAATCTTGGCGGCAATGTGCAGACCATTGGCACGAAACCAGACGGCAGCCTCTGGGAAATCGCGATCCGCGATCCGAAAGAAAATGTGCCCATGATGGTTGTCTCTGTTAATGATCAGGCAGTCGTCACTTCCGGCGGGTATGAACGCTATTTTGAACAGGACGGCCAGACCTACTGGCATATCATGGATCCGACCACCGGCCATCCGGCTGACAGTGGCCTGCGGTCTGTCTCCATTATCGGGGATGACGGTCTGACCTGTGACGGTCTGTCCACTTCCCTCTTCGTCATGGGACTTGAAAAAGCAGCGGAGCTGTGGGCACAGAGTGATGATTTTGAAGCAGTATTTGTCACAGATACCGGAGAAGTCTATATCACAGAAGGACTTGCAGATCATTTTGCCCTGACAGAAGACTACTCCGATACCCCGGTCAATCTGATCAGACGCTGATGCCGCTGGCTCCTCCTGTAATCAGAACTGTTTTCTTCGTTGTGCTCATTTGTCTTTCCTCCTGATTTTATAAAAAATGAGGCGGAGATTATGGCATGTTTTTTCATGCGCATTCTCTCCGCCTTTTATATTCTATGCCTATTCAGAACCAATTCGCAAAACTGCCTCTGTGAGGCTTTGAACAGGTCAAATATAATACATTTCCTGTCCGCCTGACTGCCGCTCCTGAAAACTTTCCTCCAGATCAGCCAGCGTCAGGTTTTGAAGAATCTGATCCAGCCCGTGATTGACTCTATCCACAATGTCTTCCTGTATGGTCTCCGCAATCCCGGCTGCGCTTTCTTCTGTCTTTGTCTCTTCGTCATCCAGATAATAGGTTCCTTCCAGTGCCTGTATGATGGAGGCCACTGTAATACTGGAAGACGGATATTTCAGCAGATATCCACCCTGGGAGCCTTTGACGCTCTTCACAATTCCTGCCCGGCGCAGGCTGGCAAACACCTGCTCCAGATACTGGGGAGAGATCTCATTTCTCTCAGCAATACTTCCGAGTGCCACATGACCATTTTTCGAATTGACTGCCAGATCAATGAGAGCCGCCACTCCGTATCTGCTTTTTTTGGAAAATTTCATTCCTTACTGTACTGCCTTGAATGCCTCATCCAGGTCCTGAATAATATCGTCGATATTCTCGGTACCAATGGAAAGACGGATGGTATTCGGTTTGATTCCCTGATCCAGAAGTTCTTCTTCTGTACACTGGCTGTGTGTGGTGGTCGCCGGGTGGATGACCAGAGATTTCACATCTGCTACGTTAGCGAGCAGAGAGAACAGCTCCAGGTTATCGATGAAGTCTTTTGCTTTCTGTGCATCTCCCTTGATTTCGAAGGTGAAGATAGAACCGCCTCCGTTCGGGAAATATTTCTTATAAAGAGCCTGCTGCTGCGGGTCCTTGGATACCGACGGATGATGAACCGCCTCTACCTGCGGATGATTATTCAGATACTCTACCACCTTCAGTGCGTTCTGCACATGACGCTCTACACGAAGAGACAGAGTCTCAAGTCCCTGCAGGAAAATCCAGGAATGAATCGGAGAAATGGTAGCTCCGGTATCACGCAGAAGGATGGCACGGATCTTGGTTACGAATGCAGCCGGTCCTACTGCTTTGGTAAAGCTGATGCCATGATAGCTCGGGTTCGGCTCTGTCAGTGACGGAAATTTTCCGGATGCCTCCCAGTCAAATTTACCACTGTCTACGATCACGCCACCGATGGTGGTTCCATGTCCGCCGATGAATTTGGTTGCGGAATGAACAACAATATCTGCACCATACTCAATCGGACGAACCAGATATGGAGTAGCGAAGGTGCTGTCTACTACCAGCGGGATCTTATGTGCATGAGCAATCTTTGCGATTGCTTCAATATCAACGACATCAGAGTTCGGATTTCCAAGAGTCTCGATGTAAACTGCCTTGGTATTCTCTTTGATTGCTGCCTCTACCTCATCCAGATCGAAAATATTTACGAAAGTAGTCTCAACACCATATGCCGGAAGCGTATGCTCCAGGAGATTGAAAGTTCCACCATAAATGTTCTTTGCAGATACGATATGGTCACCGCTCTGTGCCAGGTTCTCGATGGTGTAGGTAACTGCTGCTGCTCCGGATGCGACTGCCAGGGCTGCAACACCACCTTCCAGGGCTGCGATTCTCTGCTCGAAAACATCCTCCGTCGGGTTGGTCAGACGTCCGTAAATATTACCTGCATCTGCCAGACCAAATCTTGCTGCTGCATGATCGCAGTTACGGAATACATAAGAAGAAGTCTGATAAATCGGTACTGCACGTGCGTCAGTTACCGGATCGGGAGCTTCCTGTCCTACGTGAAGCTGTAAGGTTTCAAATTTAAACTTTCTATCTGCTCTTTTGAGTTTCTCTGCCATTGGTTTTATTACCTTTCTTTTCTATGTTCGTATGGGATTTCGTAAATTATTCTGCGAACAGCGGAGTGGAGTAATATCTGTCACCATTGTCCGGAAGCAGTGCTACGATGGTCTTTCCTTTATTCTCCGGTCTCTTCGCCAGCTGGATAGCTGCCTGAAGAGCTGCTCCGGAAGAAATACCTACCAGCACGCCTTCATGTTTTGCAAGGAGTTTTCCGCCTGCGAATGCATCGTCATTCTCAATCGGAATAATTTCATCATATACTTTGGTGTTCAGTACATCCGGCACAAATCCTGCACCGATACCCTGAATCTTGTGGGGACCGCTCTTTCCTTCAGAGAGAACCGGAGAAGTTGCCGGCTCAACTGCCACGATCTTCACATCTGGTTTCTGGGATTTCAGATACTCGCCAACTCCGGTAAGAGTTCCGCCGGTGCCTACACCTGCTACAAAGATGTCTACATTTCCGTCGGTATCGTTCCAGATCTCCGGACCGGTTGTCTTCTTGTGTGCTGCCGGGTTAGCCGGGTTTACAAACTGTCCCGGGATGAAGCTGTTGGGAATCTCTTTGGAAAGCTCTTCTGCTTTCGCAATGGCTCCCTTCATTCCTTTGGCTCCTTCGGTCAGAACCAGCTCAGCGCCATAAGCTTTCAGGATGTTTCTTCTCTCCACGCTCATGGTCTCCGGCATGGTAAGAATGATTCTGTATCCTTTGGCTGCTGCGATGGATGCAAGTCCGATACCTGTATTTCCGGAGGTCGGTTCGATGATGACGGAGCCTTCTTTCAGAATTCCTTTCTCCTCGGCATCCTCGATCATGGCCTTCGCAATACGGTCCTTTACGCTTCCGGCCGGATTAAAATACTCAAGCTTTACCAGAATCTTTGCTTCCAGGCCAAGCTCTTTTTCCACATTTACGACTTCTACCAGCGGGGTGTTTCCAATCAGTCCAAGTGTTCCCTTGTAGATGTTTGCCATTTTCTATTCCTCCTATAATTCCTATTCACATACTATGTTTTATTTGATGATGCAATTATATCCCTATATTTCCTATTTGTCAACTATGTTTTATTACTTTTTTCTATGTTTTTTGTCTGATTCTTGCTGCTGGGGCTATATCAAGTCTATGTTTTTTGTCCGAGCCTTGTTGCTGGGGCTATATCAAATTCATGCCGGAAAAATTCCTGCGAAATCAGATTTGGAAGGAATTTTGTCAGGCCCAGGTCAGATTGAGACCCACAGCTGCCTGCGAGACCGCCTGTAGCGCCAAAAAAGTGGAACTTTCATACAAGAAATTTGATATAGACCCACCCGCGGTAAAGCTCCCGGCAGACAACGAGCAGACCCACCCGCGGCAATGTGTCCGCGGGCGGAATCTGGCTCCGCGAACTTGCTTATACAACAAACCCTCCGGCAGGAATCCTGCCGGAGGGTTTGTTATGTATTGTATGATTGTCTAGCGTCTTTTTCTTTTTCTGGTATGAACCAGCATCATGCCTGCAAGGAGGACAACGACTCCGCCGGAGATAACGAGAAGAACTCTGATACCATTCTGCTCTTTCTCGGTGAGAGTGCTGGTCTGATCGATATAGATCGGTGTCAGGTCTGCTCCCATCATGACAAGTCTAGTGTCAACCGTCTGAAGCTTCTCATCCGTTGCGGTGAGGATATCTTCTGTCGTGTAGACTCCGTAGTTGCCGGTGGATGCGTTGTAGACAGTGGTAAGGCTCGCATCTGCAAGCTGTCTTCCGTCGGCTGCATCCTCTGTTACTGCAGTTCCATCTGCCGTAGAATCGCCATCGATCAGTTCTTCCGGTGCTTCCACATCTTCCGCACCCTGACCGTAAGCTCTGGTGCCGTCCGCATCTGCGGCAGCGCCGGCGCCGGTTACGGCCTGCTGTGCATCGTCCACACCGACTTTTGTCATGCTGGAAGAACCGCTTTCGCTGTTCTCATCCAGTGCGGCATCCGTCTGTGCCTTATCTGCTTCATCGGTCTGTGTGTCATCATTCACTTTCTGAAGAACACCGCCCGGTGTCTGCAGCTCTTCTTCACTGGCCTCTGCAAGTGCTCTGTCTTCCGATGCCACCGAAGTATCCGTCTGAGCAAGTGCTGTGCCTTCCTCCTGATCTCCTCCGGACTCTGCAATATCACCATTTGCATTGGTCACACCCGGATGGTCGATCGGAATTGCCTTCTCAGTGTCGAGACTCAGCAGCGAACCGTCATCCACTGTATCACCATAGCCGCTTCTTGCACCCTCCGGAAGTTCATCCGCATTCTCCAGCAGGTAGACACCAAGGTTGGTCTCCAGCTGCAGTGCGTTCTGATATTCCGGATTAACCACAGGCAAAGTATTGAAGAACTTCGCTCTGATAGTGCCCAGAAGATATGTAACGAAATTGCCGCCGTTGGCATCACTGCCCAGATCCAGCCACTCACCTGTGAAATAGTTGAATCCCCAGACAGTACCATGACTGTAGTAACCCATCACGATATGGTTGTCACTGCTGTTATCCAGTGTATTGGAAATATGAGCAATGTTGTAATTTGCAAAATCGGACGGATAATGGATCGGCTGCTCTACATCACTTAAGTCATGGGGCTCTGCTGCCTTCAGTACCGTCATATAGCGGTAATCCTGATAGGTATCAAGGATATAACCATCCGCTACATTACCATCTGTCGCAGATACATCCATGGTAAACAGCTGACCGTTCTTCACAAAGAGCTGTCTGGAGCTTACATAAGTCTCGCCTGCCCCATCCATTGTCTGGGTAAATCCAGCATAGGTGCGGATGCCGTAGCCTTCGTACTCACCGGTGTAGAGCGGTACGCTCTCCGGCAGAATAGTCAGTGCAGTCTCAGCTGCCTCGTAATTCACATCGCGCTCCACTACTGTAGCGGTGCCGGTGCTCTCCACCTTCGCATCATCAGACTCTGCGGTCTCGCTGTCGGATTCGGAATCTTCAGAAGCCTCGGCTTCTTTCGTCTTCAGCTTCTCAACCGGTTCCAGATCAGACATATCCACGATCTGTCCATCCGTCGTCAGTGCCTGTCCACCGTACAGGTTGACAAATCCACCGTCGTGGGTGATCCGGCCGATGTTGCCGTTAATCATATCTTTATTGTTAATATACGCATATGCGTCACCCCAGGTCATGACTCTTCTGGCTGCCTGTTCCGGTGTCACCTCACAGCTCTGGCTGTCGAGATAACTGTCGCCGGTCATGGCGTCGAAGAATTCTGACCAGGTAGTAATGGTAAGTTCCGTCTGGAAATCATAGGTCAGGGAGTATACTCTCGTATCAATATAGTATCCTGTCCGCTCTTTTCCGTCCAGATCGGTAAATGTCATCGGCGTAAGTGTTCCTTCCGGAAGCACTACATCCTGCCCGTCCGCCTCAATGGTAAACCAGGTTGTTCCAAAGTAGTTCTCATCTTCGAACGGAATGTTGCTGTCAAATTCCACATTCAGCGTATTGACGCCGGATGCATAAGCCTGTACTGCCGGTGCCGGTTCGGACGCACTGCCCATAAGCCACATTGCTCTCATAAGGGATAAGGTAGAAGCATCGCCCGGTACCGGAACACCGCCGCTGCATACGGCATCGGTGGAGCTGTAATATACCTTCTCTCCAGCACTGTTGGTGTAGTAACCTTCCTGTGCAGAAAGCGTCCTGTAATTCAGATTGGACTGACGGCTTCTCAGATACGGCATGTAACTTACGGTCTTATGACGGTATACTTTTGTATAGCCGTAAACGGTACGTGTATCCTTTTCTCCGGTTGTGGTGTCAATATATGTCTCCGTACCTTCGATTCGGCAGTAGTAGTAGCCGCTTCCGGTAAGCTGCATGGTGTTGGAAGTCTGTCCGGCAATCTTCGTTCCGTCATATCCTCCGGTGGAACTGCTGTACCACTGATAGCTGTCTACGGTCACACTTCCTGTAGCACCGGTTATCTCACCTACCTTAACGTAAGGTTTGTTATCGAAATTCCAGCCGCTTCCATCTCCATCGGTTCCTGCTGCGGTATTCACATCCGCCGCCGGTGTCTTGCATTCAGCATCGCTGTAAGCCGTACTCTTCACCGTCGGTGCGAACTTGCTCAGCGGGTAAACCACGCTGCCGCCCAGATATGAATTGTCGGCCGTTTTGATTCTGACATTCAGCTGACGTCCGTCTGCTTCCGCATTCGGGTCATCCGGATCTGCGGATACCAGAAGCTGATCCAACTGCTCCCTGGTCAGGTCCAGCGTTGCTTTTCCATTATCCACTGTAATAGTCTTAGATACCACATTGCTTCCGGAAGATACCGTATCTTTATTTACAGTATCGCCCCGCAGACTTGCTGCGCTGTTGTACCGCATCTGATTGGCTCTTGCATTCTGTGCTACCTCGTCAGCTGAGAGATCACGGTCATAACCCATAATGCTTCCGATGGTACCTTTCATGGAACCATAGGTATCAGAAGACCAGCTGGTTCCACCAAAGCGCAGCAGGTTGCCGTAACGGCTCTCAAATCCACCAGTTCTCCTGACATTATAGAGTTCCTGTCCATCCAGATACATGGTAAAGTCCATCGTATTATCCGCACTGGTGGCTCCCAGATAAGTTTTATATACCATGGTCAGCTGAACATACTTACCGCCAATATTTTTACCACTATCAGATTTATACAATGCCGGCCAGCTGCCGTAAAATCCATCCGCAAGTGTTCCGGCTTTGGACGCATTCAGTGCTGTATTATCCGCATACAGTATTGTACATCCATCTCTTCGGAAACAAAGCTCAAATCCGCCCAGTACACTGCTCCGGTTATAGATCACATAATTATCAATATTATGACGATCATCATCCATCTTCAGCATCATACTGATGGTAGCTCCGGTATATTGACCATTCTCATCGGTTCGGATTTTATGTCCCAGCTCACCATTGTCGATCGTATCAATGTACTCTCTATAACCAGTCAGGTACAGTCCGTTACTCTTCCAGCTTCCCTTCGCGAAGTTCTTCAACTGATAGCTCTCCGGTTCTTTCTCGTCCCCGTTTTCATCCGTCTGTCCAACGGTTGCCAGGTTGGTCCAGTATGCCGCATCGGGATCGAAGCCGCTGCCCGTGTTATTCAGGGCATCCAGCCAGAGTACCATGGAATCGTCCTGTACATAATTGCCTGTAGATACCTCTGCATTATACTCTCCATCTTCCAGACCGCCCTTTTCTTTGGTTCCCACATTCAGCTGGAAGGTACCTTTCTCCTGCGGAACGATAGCCGCATCGGTCAGTCCGGTCTCGGACAGTCCCATGTAGTTCCAGGTGTTGGCATTGAATCCAAGTTCTTCATAGAATCTCTGACTTCCCAGCTCGGATGCTGTTACTGGCTTACTGCCCAGTCTTGATTTTCCATCTGTGTTAAATCCATCCCAGATATAGAAATTCTTGATCTCGCCTGCCGTCGTACCGACTTCATCCTGTGCGATACCTGAACCATCTTCTGTTTTTCTTTCAAAGTTTGCCACCAGCTTAGCTGTAGTGCCAGTTGCTGCTGTCACACTGTCCGGTGCAAGAATGATCCTCTGGATATAGACGGTACCCGGATCTACGACAGATCCATCTTCCTTCACTGTATCTGCATTGATCTGTGTTGGTACTTTTTCATTCAGATAAAGGGTACCATCACTGTTTTTCTGCTGCGTACCATGATTGTATGTACCTGCAAAAGCACCTGCATTCTTAAGCTTTGCCGTCACTGTCCCTCTGAAATAGAAGCCATCCACATGGATTCTCCGGTTTGCATGATTGTTCATGATATAGCCATCCACAAGTCCTGCAAAACCGCCGGCATTCTCTCTGGCAGTGACCTCCGCATTCGAGTAAATATTCTGGTAATTACCACCTCTCGCATAACCTGCGATACCACCGGCACCGTTAGATGCCATAACGGTCGTATCTTTACTGAAGGAGTTATAGATAACAGCATAACACTGAATACCTGAGCCTTCATAGCAGCCGCCAAGAAGTCCGCCCATATACAGGGACTCTGCGGAACCGATCGTACAGTCCACAACCCCTGTACTGTTAATGGTCGTACTATAACTGGATCCAAGAACACCACCGGCATATTTGCCTGCCGTAATCGTGGAGCCTGTAATGGTGCAGTCATAAGTATAGACGTAACCCCCACCAATACCACCGGCATAATTCCCTGCACTGATGATGGAATCAGTGACGGCAGCCCGGTACACAGTTGACCATGAACTTGTCACGCCGCCTGCAAGACTGGATGCCGCATAGATATAGGAATCTTTAACTGTCACATCCTCTGCACTGATAACTCTGGCGATACCAGATGCTTCACTTCCTCGGGTGGTAACTCTTGCATTCTGCACGGTCACGTTTTTGAAGTAGTTGCAATCCATGCCATGACTGCCGCTGGTGCCATAACCGCTCACACCGCCGACATAATAACTGGTACTTTCGACAAATACATCATAGATCTTCTCACCGGATGCATCTACAGAGATCCCATCGGAACCTACCGTAATATCATTATTCGTATTGTCATTCGTATATCCGCTCACACCGCCGACATACTGGTAACCGCTTACATGGGTACCGGATACGGAGATCTTCTCGAATGCCGCATAAGGTGCACCGACCAGACCACCGGTTCCCAGATAGCTGCCAATATTGATGATATTCGTTCCATAAGTCGGATTTGCCGCCGTGCCGCTTACATCTCCTGTCAGAGTAACATTGCTGATATTGCCTCTGCTCACTCCGGTCAGGCCGCCCACATAGTTACCGCTGGCTGTCACATTGATATTATGAAGCGTGATATCTGTCAGCGCACCTTCTGTTGTTCCGATAGTACCAACTTCCGTAGCTGCTCCGGCTTTTACCGTGATATTTGTAAACTTAAGCTTTTCACCATTTCCCTGCAGATGTCCGATGATACCAATACTGCTTCCTCCATAGGAAGACACATCAAGGCTCATATTTTCAAATGCAAGACTATCCAGATTTCCGGAAATATCCGCAAATACGGCTTCTCCGGCACGGGCTGCACTGTAGGTAAGGTTGGTAAGCTTTCCTGCTTCTGTGGCAGTTACTTTTGCAGCTCTGACATTCAGGTAATTCCGCAGCTGCGTACTTGTCATTTCTTCAAAATTTACTTCACCTGCAATCCTGATATTCTGGTAACTCTGACCAAGATTCTGTTCTCCTGCATTGGAACCCAGATATTTCTTCCATTCAGCAATATTATGAATCTCCAGATACGGGATATCCTTCTCTTCAAACTGGAGTACACCGCTTAACGTCTGTTCTGCATTTCCCTTCTTCACCTTCAGCGTCACACGATAGTTATCCTGATAGCTGACAAGGCCTGTATAAACATAGAACTGCGTCGTCACGGTACCATCCGTCTCTGATTCCTGTGTCTTTGTATCCGGTTCATAGTTTCCACCCTCAGGTTCCGCTACATTCATACCTTCCACTGCCACGGATTCCACTGTGTAGAGTTCTTTTTCTTTGCTCTGCACGAAGGAAATATTCAACTGATAAGGATAGGTGCTGTCTGTCTTACCCGGTACATCTTTTGCCGCAATGACCTTGTTCATCTTCAGCGCCTGATCTTTCATCAGATGTGGTGTCTGACCAGAAAGCAGACCGCTTCCATCTTCGTCTCTCAGATATGGCAGAAGACCATATACTGATTCCGGTGAATCACTGCCAAGCAGCCGGAATCCGCTTCCAAGTCCAACTCTCCGGCTCCAGCCAATCTTTGCATTAGCACCGGACATGGTATCTGCAGACATCAGCGCATAGGCATCAAGCCTGTCGGTATTCTGCTTTCCATTTATATTCTGTCCTTCATATGCAAAACATCTGCTGGCAGTGACTTTCGCCGTGCCGATGCCGCTTCCGTAAATACGGCCTACCTTATCGATGGCACCGGTCTTCGAATAGATCTCACCCGCTGCGAAGGTACTGGTAATACTCATGGATTTATTAGCCGTACCAAGGATACCGCCAATATTATTGGCAACCGATACGATATCCACATCGGTCCATGCTCTGCGGATACGGCACTCGGAATTACCGACAAGACCTCCTGCACTTCCGAAGCTGCTGTCGATAGATCCGACTGCATAACTGTCTTCCGTGCTTCCGTTGCCTGTCGTGTTGCCGATGAGTCCTCCGATACCGGAGACGCTGCCTCCTGCATGGGCGGTAATTTCCACCCCTGAAGCATAACAGGAATTCACCTGCGTATTATTCAGATTACCCAGAAGACCTCCTACTGCCAGACTATAGGCCGTACCCTCCGGCTGTGCTGTCGTAATCGCCACTCCTGTCGCAGAGCTGTAAGATACCGTACTGTCTTTCAGGGTTCCTGCCAGTGCACCTGCGGCGGAAGAGGCAGAAGATATCTCCACATTATGCAATTCTACGTGACTGATATCTGTCTGTGAGGCTGTTCCTATAAGTCCCATGTTGGTATTGACACCAGTCACAGCAAGCGTCAGCCCGTCGATCTTCAGATTGGTCAGGCTGCTGCCTTCCATCGCCTCAATGATATATCCCTTCTCTGCCGGATAATTTCTAAGGGTGGGTGTACCTATCCGGTCTGCACCTGCAGCTCCACGGAGCGAACCTGTAAAGACCTCATAATTACCGCTTCCCAGAGACTTCCGGCTGATCTGTGCCACCTTGTCTGCGGAAGTACCACTAAAGTCAATATCTGCAGTGATCTGGTAGTTTCCTGCCAGGTCAATCTTATCTTCACTGAATGCCTCATTCCACTCTTCAACATTCGAAATGCTCTTCCAGAATTCAATCTGCAGATACTTCGCACCATTTGGAAGTGTTGCACCATATTCCACAGTTTTTGTGGCATCTCCGATGGCAGAGATCTTATATTCAAAACTCTTCAGTTCATATTCGGAACGGAAGGTCTGGGGATTGGTCAGTTTGACCTGTACGGCATATCCTGATTCACTGTCCGGATATCCAACAATCTGACAGTCAAGTCCGTCGATTGTGATCGCGGTAATCTGCCGCTTCCGGCTGTTGATGAATCGAATATTGGAGATGACATAATCATTGCCCTGCTCATCTACACCACTTTCTACCAGAACTGCATCCAGTGCTTCCGGTACAGAGGTACCAACCGTTCCCGGCAGGGTAATAGACGGCTGCTGCTCCATCATATTATCTTCCATGCGCACTTTCGGATAATAGCCTGCCTGGATATCTTCCTCTACATTGAACTGGCCTTCTCCATTCAGAAGATCATTCATAATAGACAGATTCCAGAGATCAGAGTCATCTGCCTTCACCTGGCTTGTGTAACTCTTATACTCCGTACTTGTCGGTGAGATATAATAGACGTTTTTCTCCGACCAGCTTCCTCCATGGGTGCCGACCGTAATGCCGCCGCCTCCATAGAAGGGTTCCAGCTTGCTCTGTACATTCGTCTCCGCATTGATCGAATATGCATAGCGGTCACCTCTGGCGATCACATTCTGCACAGTTCCTCTATTATATCCAACCACAAGGGCAGAGGATGCTGTATTCCAGGAACTGTTCTGCTTCTCCACATTCACATTGCCGACCATATAGACGTTCTGTACCAGTGCGCCATCAAAGTTATATCCCACAACCGTGCCGTTAGTGGAAGTGACATTCGCAGGATTTCCAAGATACTCGGCCGATGCAAAGTTCACACGGATGCTGGAACCAACATACGCATAGCCATTCTTGACAATACCTCCGCTATAATTCCCTCTGCAGATACCTCCAAAATTATCATGCGCTGTCAGGTCCGTATTATAGACAACAGCAAAGTTCTCAATCGTGCCATAGTTAGAGTAAGCTGCTCCGCCTATAACGCCCAGCGGGAAAGCTCCCTGCAGGTTATATTCCATGATAATATTCTTCACGGTGCCATAATTATTCGTGACAAGTGCACCTCTGTCACGATAACCGGTTGTCAGCTGCACCTTCCAGTTCAGGTGAAGATTGGAAATCTCCGCGCCATCCCGCAATGTTCCGATCAGCGGAGCATCCATCCGTGTCTTCGTAATCGTATGTCCCTGGGCATCAATCTTTCCATAGAAATTCGATACCACCGCACCAGTTCTGGATGTCTCAAAATCTTCTACGACCACGAATTTACCATAGGGGAACATGGAAAGTTTCGCCAGATCCGCATCATTGGCAATACTGTAAGTCGTCTCCTCTGTGGTAAAATGCAGCTCGGACAGAAGGATTTCCTCTCCATAGAGTTCTACCCAGAGTGTGACATCGTAGCTGCAGTATCCATCCAGTTCTTTCTGATGATGCCTGATTTCCGATTCGGTATCAAAGGAATAGGTCTCATCATACAGCACCTGATCGGACGTATCTGCACCATCAATGCCTTCTGCCTGATACCAGCGGATCGTATAACTTCTCGTATTATTATTGATGTCTTTTTTCAGGTCACCGCTGGGGTCATTGATTGTAGAACGGACATTTGCATAGAATTTTCCGTTCGTATCTGCCTGAAGGATCTTACCGGATTCTATCATCTCCTGATTGTATTCCCAGACTTTCAGCTTTGCATACTTCTGGTTAGAATTTCCAAGATTCACTGCGTCTTTGTAGTCTGCAATTCTCATATAGGCAGCACCGGCAGGAGCCTGGAATTTAAAGCCCATATAGATCTTGTCATAGACATCTATGATCTTATCATCGCTGTCATAGAATCCGACATATGCCTGTTCCGTCGGCTGACCTCCGGTCTTCACATAATAATGCCCCGGTGTTACCGATATCTTCTTACTTAAGGAATAACTTCCGTTTGACACCTCTTTTTTCGTCTGCACATTGAACATGGTGCTCTCTTTTACAGAAGAAGAACTGTCTTTCCATGCCTCCTGATAAAGTTCATTTCCATTGAAAATCTTATATGGATTATTGTCCTTCATGAGTCCCATGTCCGTAAGAGACATCAGTCTTGTAGCACTTGGTCCTGACTGGTACGTCGTATTCGATGTCATGCTGAAGCGCATATACTGCGCATCTTCCGGGATCTGAATCAAAGCATAATCCATGGCACCGAAACGGTCTCCGTAATTCGCACGGTATGTACTGCAGCGGATAATCATACGGTAATTAGAGCCCCACAACGGAAGTGCCGTATCCTCAGACTGTCCTGTATAAAAACTGATATATGGACAATCTGAAGTCTGATTGACCCGGTAAAGCATCAGCACATCACCAGGTGTCACTTTTACATAATCCGTCACCCACCAGGAAGTACTGGATATTTCGGTTTTCTTTCCATTGCTTTCCAGATAATATCCCGTTTCAATCTTATCACTGTCGATCAGATTCAAACTTTCGATACTTCCTTCATCCACATAAGCCAGTGCCTCTGATGCTCCCATCAGTGCCAGACTCGATGTAATGCCCTTTCCGGTCGTCAGTGTCCACTCATCCTGTACTACATCCAGTTCATAGGAACTCTGTGCGTTGACAGCTGAGAATGTCTGGTTATAGGACACAGCTATAAAGTTCACACGGTAGGTCTTATTATTCTTCAGACCCTTGAACCGGATATTCGGGAGGGTACTGTTCTTATCTGCTGTCGTGCTGACTACCTGGCTCTGTGATACCTCCCAGGCACTGTCATTCCAATACAGCAGCTGAACAACCACATTTCCGCTGCTTCCCTGATCAGAGGTGCTTCCGGTAATGGTGCCATCCTTATCGTAGATCTGCAGTCCGCGGATCTCGATAAAATCTGATACTGCATAGAAATTTTTCCGGCTGACTTCCGGCTTCAGACGCAGCATACGGAATGTCGTCGTATTGGCAGAACCGGTGACATCGTGCTCTTTGATGCCGCTTCCGGTATAACCCTGTTCTACAAAAGTATTGATCTGGGTCTGATAATACAGGGTGGAATTCAGGTTCTGATACTTAATGTCCAGCACCGGATTCTCCCTGCAGAGAGTCTTCCAGATCTCCTCCCCTTTTGTTCCTTTTACAGTGATCGTATATTTACCGGTCTCGGAAGCCAGTACATAATTCCCGTCTTCCGGGAAGGTTTTCGGCGTACTGCCATCTGCCTCATAGAAATCTTTTTTACGAAGCTGTGCGGTGTATTTCTCACTTCCGCCTCTGGTACCGCTGGTATTTCCTTCGATCAGTTTGATCTCAAACCGGCTGAACAGGCTTCTCAAGGCCTCTCCGGTAGAGTTCGTCATCTGAGCCGTCACTTCTGCGGTCGTATCCGCTGAGGTTGATTCCACAGTGAAATATGCATAACCCAGTCTGGTAATTGCCAGTGCCGCACTCTGATACTCACCGACAGATGCACGCATGACATCGGCCTCACGCGGCAGATTCTGTGTATTGTCCGGTGTCGCATTATAGTTGGCATATACCTTAAAGCTGTAGATCGTACCCTTTCCTGCCGGCAGGTTATGAAGCGTAATCTGCTGTCCGTTTCCTTTTTCAGCCTGCTCCGGATCAATGGCAATCCAGGTTCCGTCATAGAGTGTGGTCAGATCCGGATTTGCCAGTTTATCAATGGCAACTGCTTTTTCTTCTCCATTTTCTATGGTATATACCTGTAACCAGAGCTTTCTCGCTATATTTCCATCAGAAGTTGCCACCTGCTCTGCAAGAAGGTCCGCCTCATCGAGATTGTTGAGCTTAATACTCAGATTCTTCACACCGATCGTGTCTGCATCCGGATTGGTCACTCTCTTCTCCGTAATGGAGACAATCGGTGCTCTCTTCGCTGTCGCTGCAATTCCGCTTAAATAAAAAGTCAGATCTCCGGATACTCCTGCACTGGTCTGAAGCGGCAGGTCATTGCCAAATTTATCCTGCAGCAGAATCTGATAATGGAATACCGTATTACTGCTTAAGAAATCCGTATTAGCCACCGTTGCTTCTGAAGACCAGGCAATCGGTGTCCCGGCTTTCAGCTTCCGGAGGTCAGAGGAAGTCCAGGCAATATCCAGATAGTCTTTCTTGCCTTCCGGTGTTATCCGCACAGCCGTGCGGTACAGGTATTCTTTCATAATCTCCGGTACACCTGCAGTCAGTTCAGAAAGAGACAGACCATTGGTGCTTCTCGGCAGAATTTCCTTCGTGTTGTCATAAGAAACCGTAATCCGTTCCAGAAGCCCTTTCTGAAGTCCTTCTTCGATGGAATAGGTCTTTAAGGTGACTCCGCCTTCCGGCAGAAAATCTTTCTCGATCTTCTCACCTTCATTGTTGTAATAGGTAAAGGTTCCCTCTACCCGGATCGTCGTTCCCGGCGGTACCAGGGACAGATCCACGTCCATACTGCCGTCTTCATTCAGTTTCGTGCTTCGGATAGATTTTCTCAGACGGATGGTCTTCAGATCACTGCTGCCCCAGTACAGCTTATAGGTAATCTTATAGAGCTGTCCATAGGCATCATCCACGTTCACACTGGTTCTGATATGATACACTTCTGTATTAAAATCTCCGGCAGTAATGGTCGGAACATGATCGCCGATATCAGCCGGATCCTCCGTGACATTGCTGTCGTCCTGTCCCGGCTCTCCGTTTCCAGGCTGCGCGTTGTTATCCTTGACGCTGTCGCCTTTCTTATCGTCTTTTGTTCCATTGTTGCTGTTGCTGCTGTTATTGCTGTCAGAAGAACCGCTGTTTCCGGCATCTTTTCCGGAAGAACCGGAACCACTGCCTGAGGAAGCATTTCCTGCATTGTCCTGCCGGCCTGCATTACCTCCATTTTCTGAAGAAGCATTTCCATTGTTACCGGAATTCTGACTGTCCTTTTTCACAGAATCCTGCTGATTCTGATCTTTCTCTTTTTCTTCTGTATTACTTTCGCTTTTCAGACTGTCCAGGCTTTCTGCTTTTCCCGGAGTTGTGATGATAGTTCCGGCACTTGCAGTGGCCTCCTCTGCTCCATCGTCATAGCTGGCCGGTTCATCGGACGGATTGTCCACACCGGAACCGCTTCCCGGATTTCTTAAAAGATCCAGAAAATCCCGATAGTTCATATGCAGATTTCCGATGGTAATCTCTGCTGCCATAAGACTGGTAATCTCTCCATAATGAAGAGAACCATCCTCTCTGCTATAATACCGAATCTCACTGTCGTCAAAAAATACAATACTGTCTGCTGACACAGTATGAGAAACTGCTGCATAAGTCAATGTCATATTCTGGGCATTGATATACATTCCGTTGGGCAGTGATGTCAGAATAAAATTCTCCACATCTGCCTGCATACCGTCTTCCCCGAAGGTATTACCATTGTTGAGGCGCAGTCCGTCATAGACCTGCAGTCTGGTCACCATATCCTCACCAATGAGGGTTGCCCCATCATCGAGAAACCGGACGCCGGAACCGCTTTCCAGAAATTCCGGATAAGTTTTCTGGAATTTCTGCTGTTCCTCACCTACATAATAACTGCCCAGACGGCTGTATACTTTCTGCCATGCTGATACGGCATAAAGCCCCACCTCATCCTGGCTGACCGGATCTGTCACACCATTTTTCAGGGCATCACTTAACTCTTCTTCCACGACGTAACCGTCTTCCTGGATCTGCGTCAGTTCTTTTGCCTGAAGCATCATGGCTCCGACGACGGCAAGGACAATCACCAGGCCGAACATCAGTGTCTTTCCAAGATTACCTCCGGTATATGGAAGGGGAATGATAAACTTTTTCTTTTTCTTCTCTTCCATTCACTCTCACCTCAGTCTTCCCACGTATTGATTCTCGGCAGTATCTGGTAACTGGTACACATGAGCTGCCATCCCTGGTTTTCCAGAAGTACCCGATCCGTCAGCGGCATCAGCGTCCGTCCGTCGGAGAAGGATACTTTTACATCTGAATCTGTATATAAATCCATCTTGGATGGTTCATATCCATATGGATAGATTTCTATCAAATTGGCAAATTCCGCATGAATCATGGACAGTGCCGGAAGCTTGATAGTTTCCTCATCTACCGTCAACTCCACAGGTTCCAGAAACAGATAGGTATCTTTTCCATCGTAGATGATACCGCCCGGCACTACGACAGATGTACTGCCGTCCTTAATCCGGTATCCGCCGCCTTCCACCAGTTCCACGGTACTGAAATACTCCAGCCTGTATATCTTATCTTCCGCTGCAAACTGCAGACAGTCCGTCTGGGGCAGCAGAACCTTATTTTCCAGTTTATAATAGATGACCGTTCCGTCATCCGTCAGATTTTTTCGGACTCCATGTCCTTTCAGCGTCGTTCCCTTGTTTTTATCGAAGGTCAGTCTCCAGCTCCCTTCACTGGAGACCATCTCTCCATCCTGAATGTAATAAGCGTCTTTCACACTCATCTGTCTGCCGCTCCTCAGGAAGAGAAACACGCCGGATATGACCACCGCCATGGCGACAGCTGCAATTCCTGCAGCTATCCATTTATTCTTCCACTCGTTTTTCATGAATCCTACTCCTCTCTTCCGTTACAAACAGCATATCTTTCACAAAATTATAAATCGTATAATGAAGCACTGACAGCGTCAGCAGGATCAGTACCAGAAGGATCAGACTGTCAAACCGGATCGTCTTCAGATAATCCCTCATGACTGAACCTACCAGCAGTGCCAGATACAAAAGTACTGCATTGACCAGATCCACTGGAAGACGCCGGATGTCCTGATACAGCAGGAACCGTGCCGGAACCAGAAGCAGCAGGAACACAAGGTATACCAGATTCATCTCTCCTCCCAGAATCACACAGGACAGGACGAAGACCATCTGTGTCCAGGCAAATCCTGTCCACAGAATCTCCCGGTTCTTCATGCCCATGAAAAAGGCAAAGAGATATCTGTTCTTTCTCTGATATCCAAACTGTTCTGTGGCAAACCACAGAATCACTCCCGCTGCAATGGTAAGGCCTACGTTCAGCAGCATAAACCATTTAAATTCCAAAAATGCATTAATGATACTATCTAACATCTGCGTCCTCTTTGATCAGCAATTCAAACGTATTTTTCCGGTGTGTGTAAAAGCCGTGAATCGGCTGGAAGGAACGGGTATCCTCACCGGATACGATCTCCACCATTCCGTCAATGCGCCCGATAACCGGCATATAGTCATCCATGATGAGCAGTGTATATTTCTCACTCTTAATACGGATCATATCCACCTGCTCGAATTTCTGAAACCCTTCGTCAATTCCAAGCACTGTCGCCGTTATCTTTCCCATGAACGTACCTACCTCTTTCCTTTCATGCTTCCGATCATGAAGAAGTCATCCTCCAAAATGTCATCACATTTTCCGGTCAGGATGGCTTCCACATCGTCCAGCACATCGTCGATCTTTACGAACTCGCCCGGAATTCCCGTAAAGTTTTCTGCCACAAACATCGGCTGTGTAAAGTAGTTGCGGAGTTTTCTGGAACGGTAGAAAATCATGCGGTCCTCATAGGAAAGCTCCTCGATACCAAGTACGGCAATGATCTCTTCCAGTTCATTGTAACGGGTCAGGTAACGGATTACCTCACTTACCAGTTCATAATGACGCTGTCCGATCTTGTCTGCATCAATCATGCTGGACGTGGTCTGGAATACGTCAATTGCCGGATAAAGACCTTTCTCAGCTACTTTACGGCTCAATACGACCTGGCCGTCCAGATGCTCCAGAATCGTCTGTACTGCCTCGTCCGTAATATCATCTGCAGGAATGTAGATGGCCTGGAAGGAAGTAATGGAACCTTCTCCTGTAGAGTTGATACGCTCCTCTACCTCACTGACATCAGACTCAATGGTTGCCGGATATCCGTTCTCGATGGGCATCTTGTTCATCATGGCGCTGATCTCGGATGTCGCCTGAATGAAACGGTAGATATTATCGATGAACAGAAGTACATCCTGATGTTTCTCATCACGCAGGTACTCTGCCTGCGTCAGTCCTGCCTGTACGGCATGGGCACGGGATACGGAGTTCTCACCCATCTGTCCGAAGACCATTCCCATCTTATCCAGAAGATCTGCTTCCAGCATCTCGTCATAGAGCTCTTTACCTTCACGGCTTCGCTCACCGACACCGATGAAGACAGAGTTGGATTTCATTCCCTTGTAGACATTGTTGATCAGCTCTTTGATCAGCACTGTTTTACCAACTCCGGCACCACCGAGAAGTCCCATCTTGAAACCTTTCTGCATCGGTGCGAAGAAATCCAGCACCTTAATACCAGTCCAGAGGATATCGCCGTTGATGTCGATCTGTGACATGCTTAATGGCTCACTGTAGACGCTTCGTACATGGGGCTCTTCCACTTTGGTTCCATCGATCGTGTCACCGTAAGGGTTAAATACTTTTCCGAGGATGGCGTCTGAATATTCCATGGCGAGTCCTCTCTCCTCTTTGTAGACTTCCAGTCCTCTCTTCAGTCCTGCACAGCTCTCGAAGGAGATGGCGTTGACAATGCTGCCTTCTACTGCCTGTACCTCGAACCGGTAATGTTTTCCATTCAGCTCCGTATACAGCATGTCCCGGTATCTGACCTCCGCTCCGTCGGTCAGAATCTCCACACCCAGCTCTGATACGGATATAATCTTTCCAATCTTCATAAAATCTCCTTCAAGCTTAATACATGCGCTTCTTTACAAAATTATCAATGACTTTCTTAAACTCTGCTTCCCGCTTCTCTCTTCTGCTCTCCATGAGTTTCTCTTCATCCATTTCATCAATCTTCTTCAGAGACTCTGTGGTGGCATTCTGGCGGAGTACATTCTCTGCCGCACTGCTGATGAACGCTGCCATCATCAGCTCGTATCCTACGTAAGCGGACATCATATCCTCATACAGATCATTGATGTTTCCCTCTACGGAGAAGTCTTCCGTATAGGTCTCCCCATCCTCCGGCTTTACCGGATAGATCTGGATCTTCTTCAGATAGATGGTACTCGTATTTTCATAATGGTTATAAGTCAGATAGATCTTTCTGCAGGTACGGCTCTTCACAGCCGCCGTCAGTACTTCCTCCATCTTTCCAAAACATTCATTGAGTTCTTTCCGGTAAATGGTCAGCAGGGATTCTTCTCCCTCCGGCAGATGCAGTTTCTTGCCGATCAGAATCTTCTTCGTCACCTTATCTTTGCGGATCTGATCATTGATCTGGGAATTGTAGTTCCCGCAGAAGCCGTAATCACTTCCCAGATAAATATTCAGCGTCATTCCGTCCTCCGGCGGATCCAGAATCTGCTTGTCCAGACGGAAGTTCCGGTTGTTGGCGATGCAGGACATCATGTGCATAAGTTCTTCCTGCATCTGCTGATATTTCCGCGCCAGCTTTTTGGCATTGTCCACACGCACCAGCGCGTGGAAATTCATGACGCGGACAACATTACGTACACTCATATGCAGCCTCCTTTACTCGTCCATGATCTTCGTAAAGGTATCGATCATCTCCTCAGGAGTTCTTCCTGCAAATTTGTACTGTTTCAGTCCTTTCAGAATATCTGCTCCACGGAACAGCTTCTTCTTCATCTCCGGTGCCATCTCATCCACATTGGCAAGCTCATAGACTTCTCTGGTATCCAGATAGGACAGAAGCTCACGACGCACGCGGGCACCTAATTTCTTCACTTCTTTTTCCTGTACGGCTCCGCCCAGACGGGATACGGAAAGACCATACTGAATTGCCGGTTTCTCACCTTTGTCAAAGTTCTTCTTAGACATTACCAGCTGTCCGTCGGTAATGGAGATGATATTGGTGGAAATATATCCGGTAATATCTCCTCCCTTGGTCTCGACGATAGGAAGCATGGTAATGGAACCGCCGCACTTATGCTGACATCCACGCTCCAGCAGGCGGGAATGTACATAGAAGATATCAGGCGGATAAGCATCTCTTCCGGGAACCTTTCCGGAGAGAAGACTGATCTCTCTGTGTACGTTTGCATGACGCTTCAGATCATCGAATACAACCAGCACGTCTTTTCCCTGCATCATATAATATTCTGCGATGGAAGCTGCCACATAGGGTGTCAGGAACAGTGCAGGCGGAAGGTCATCATTCAGTGCTGCCAGAATAATGGTATAGTCCATAGCTCCACGTTTCTGAAGCTCCTGATAGACAGCTTTTACATTTTTCTTGACTTTTCCGATGGGAACATAGATGCAGATCACATCTTTGCCCTTCTGGTTTGCAATGGCATCCAGAGCGATCTGGGTCTTACCGGTCTTCTTGTCACCGATAATCAGCTGACGCTGGCCTTTACCGATGGGATAGATCAGATCCACACCTGCGATACCGGTCTCCAGCGGACGGCAGACTGCACGGCGGTCCATAATGGGAATCGTCGGGTTCTCTACTTCGATGTCGATGCAGTCATCAAAGACTTCATCACACATGCGGTCTGTGCCGAAGATGTCCACGATATGGGACATACTGGACGGAGAGAATTTCGCATGGAACGGCTCTCCTGTGGCGATGACTTCATCGCCGATAAAGATACTGTTGTCTGACTGGAGTACAGACACCAGTATGGAATTTCTCCGGATCAGGCTGACATATCCGATGGAATGTCCTGCAATCACTACCTTCTCATTAAAGCTTACCTGAATCAGTCCGGAAACTTCTACAATATAGTCGGTCACGCCGATGACGCGGCCTACTTCGTATACATTGCCCTTGCTGTTGATCTTATCCATTTTCTCCTGGATAATGTTTTCTACATACTGAGACATTTTTTCACCTTTTCATCCTTAAATACTGTAATCATACATATGGCTGCCGCGGAATACCCGGATACCTTCACCCAGGGATTCATCCACGCTGGCATCTGCTTCCGGATGTGCTTTCAGGAACTCTTCATCCGCTGCCTGAACGGTCACATGATCCTGACACAGATCTGCTTCCATCTTCAGATAATCACGGAATTCCACAATGAGGAAGTCCGGGTGCTGTGCCACATAGGTTCTCAGCACCTCATCTTCATCATCATCAAAGATTTCATAGAGAATCTCATGCTGATCCGGTACTGCCAGAAGACCGATCCGGTATACAGTATCAAAATCCAGGATTTCATACATATGACGGCAGACATTTCCGTGATGAATCCGTTCCTGATCCGGCTGCTCAGCCATGACATTCTGATAGGCTTCTTCCGTATCTACTTTAAAGTGTTCCTTGATATACCGGTAATCTTCGATCAGACTGGGATTGATATATCCTGCCTGACGGTCGCTTTCCGCTGCTGCCGGAACTGCCACGGTAACCGGAGCTGCCGTTTTTACAGTTGTCTCCTTTGGTCCGTCCAGCTGCTCTTTTACCGGGCTGGCACTGGCTCTTCCAAGAAAGGTATTCTCCTCTTCTTTCAGACGGTTTAACTTTTCCCGTTTCTCTTCATAGATCGCATCCGTAAACTCCAGCTGCCGCAGAAAACAGGAATTCACCTGCTCCTTTAACTGACGGGAAAGTCCGCGGAGCATGAGGAAAAGAAAGCCGTTCATGGCTGCCATTACTGCCAGTATGACGATAAATAACGCTACATACTGCAACATGCTTTCATTCCCCCTATACGGTCAGCGGGTTAAAGAACAGAAGCAGGAAAATAAATGCAAACAGAACCAGCAGCAGAATGGTGGTGATAATTGCCACTACCATCACGCCCTGAATGACATCATTTTTCGTCTCCGGGTTTCTTCCGATTGCCTCTGCTGCTTTGGAACCAAGAATTCCCATTCCGATTCCTGCGCCTAAAAATGCCAGACCAAGCATCCAGCCAATTGCAGACATTGTTGCACTTAAAATACTTTCCATCTTGTTGATTCCTCCATTATGTGTTAATGAACATCTATCTGGTGTCCTTTCGGACGCTCATTCTTTTCCGCTCCGGCTTATTGTGTCCCTGCTGCCGTGTCAGTCTCGGTCGCTGAAGATGCACCTTTAGGTGCAGTCACCGCATCAGTATCTGCATCGGTACCTGCATTGTCTGCACTGCCATCGGTGGTTGTGGTATCCTGACTGCTGTTATTGCTGTCATTCTTTGAGCTGTCATCTTTGTCACTGTCACTCTTCGCAGAAAGACTGTCCAGCTTCTCCTGCAATGCTTTCAGCTGATCCATCAGCTGCTGATTCTGTGCCTGCTGTTCGGAAAGCTGCTTCTCCAGTGCCTTTACCTGCTCGCTCTTATCCGTTGTGGCTGCTGCGGTATCCGTGCTGCTGTCTGCGGATGTGGTTCCATTCAGTGCTTCCAGCTGTGTCTTTGTCGCACTCTGTGCTTCGGAAAGAGCCGTCACCTGATTCAGTACCTGCTCCAAGGAAGAGCGGATAGACCCAACTGCCTCGCCGTCCACAGCGCCCTCTTCATCTGCCAGAGACAGGAATGCTGCATAGCCTGCACTTCCTGTCGTATACGGATTACTGGTGCTGTAACGGTTCAGTCTGCTTCCGTAAGTACTGCTGTCACTGTCGCTGTATTTTACCCACAGTTCCAGAGTAATTGTAGTCATGTCATTTTTCAGGGTCTGATAAGTCTCATCCTCGAAGAGACCTGCCAGACTTAAGGACAGTCCCAGATTACCGTTCTTGGCTGCACTGATCTCATTGCCGCTCAGCTGCTGTACTGCTTCCTTACTGTTGCCGCTGTCGTCTTCCTGGATCACTTTCACCCATACGCTGTTCATGGCAGTGTCCGTATCCAGACCAATCTGTGCATTGATATTCTGAAGCTCCAGCTGTGTGATCTTCAGAGATGATGTTACATTCACCGTATTTGCTCTCATAATATCAATATATTTATAAGGAGCATTCTCATCTTCACTGCTGTAGTATCCGATCTCGATGGTGTACTGTTTGTTCGGCTGGATCGCTGATTTCACCGGTACCAGATTGCCATTTTCATCCTGGGTCATGCCGGATGTATACTCCGTAATATGGATACTTGTATCATCCAGGCTGATGGGCATGGTGTAGGCCTGGGTATCATTGTAATTGCCAAGACCTGCCGCTGCGTCATAGACCAGCAGATATCCGACACCGTAATTTCCAAATGGGTCTGCGATCTGATAGCTGATATCCAGAGACATGGCATCAGAACTTACGCTCTTTAATACCATATAGGTACGGCCTGCTGCGGTAATACCGCCGGTTCCACCGCTGACTCCGGTACCACCGGTACCACCGATTCCACCGATTCCACCGGTTCCGCCAGTTCCGCCGGTTCCGCCTGATCCGCCGGTTCCGCCCATGCCGCCGATACCGCCGGTTCCACCGGTTCCACCGGTTCCGCCGTTACCGCCGTTACCGCCTCTGACGGTAATGTCATAAACTTCTCCGCCGGCACCTGTCGTGGAAGAACTTCCTTCACCAAGACCTGCGATACCGCCCAGAATGGAGGTCAGGTCTATCTGATGGTCACCGATGGTTGCGGTCTGGCTGCTTAATACAAATTCCAGGCCGTCGCTGTAGAGGGTCATGCCTTCTTCTACTGCCACCACATTCATGGTGTCATTGATCAGACGGGCATTTCCTGCGTCATCCAGACTGATGAACAGATAATTACTGGTATCCACCAGTCCGACGTTGTCCCAGATTCTGCTGCCGGTAATCAGATATTTCCGATCAGACAGCTTAAAGAATCCGGTTTCACTTAAATTATCTACTTTTGTAAAATTATCCAGCATGGACACGGTTCCGTCTGCATAGAGACGGTAACCGGATCCGAAAATCTTTACGCTTCCGCTGGACGGCTCATAAATAACCGTCTGTTTGCCAAGCGTTGTCTTACTGTCGTTTACGGACAGTGTATACAGCTTGTCCCAGGAACGGCTGACGGAGGCATCCACAGATACATCCACATGGTTATAAGCATTGTCAAATACCGCACTGCCTGAAGCAACACTGTACAGTTCGCTCTGCGTGGCAACTACTTTTCCCACGCAGGCGCCGACTGCCCCCAGACACCCCAGGGCCACAACTCCGAACAGGAGCATTAATCTTTTTACTTTACTACTCAGAACTCTCATAACATCCTCCTGTCATCAGTTAATTGATTGTGAACGTGATATCACGGTTCTTCAACGTAACCGGCTGTTCAATTCCGTTCTTTTGTGTCGTCATATTCAGCGTCACTACATAATCTCCGGATGGTGCATTGTCCAGTACTAATTCAATCTTCTTATTCTGTATCAGCGAGGATGCCAGATCTGCAAATGTACTCTGGTACGTCAGGTCACTGTTTGTAATCAGGCACATTGCCGAACTAACTTTGTCAAGATTCTCCCATCCGCTGAAACGCAGTACCAGTTTCCACTTACCATCTGCCAAAACTGTGCTTGCATAAATATGTCCCTCTGTCACACTGTCTGTCACTGTCTGTACCGTTTTCTTAAATGATGTCAGAATTCCTGACGTTTCAGGTTTGCCATCCGCATCCAGATCAATATCTGCCACGGTATAGATTTCATAGGTACCTGACGGAACTCCTGTCAGAGTGATCTCCTTTTTGAACGTCGTATCTGCCACCTTAATATCCTGTTTCCAGGAAGTACTTCCATCACCGCCAAGTGTAACATCTGTTGCTTTTACAGCACCTGTTCCATTCTCTGATGTCATCCAGTAGAGTTCTCCATCGGCATTCATCCCAAGAATTTTTCCAGTAACGGAATTTCCATTACTGTCTTTTATCTGTTTTACAAACAGAGAATATTTGTCATCCACGATCTGGTACAACGGATCACTTGCCAGCAGTGCCAGATTCAGGACATTTTTATTATTACTATCCACGGAAGCTCTGCCCGTAGAAGTGATCGCATAGGATGCACTCTTGCTGACGGCGATTCCATCACTGATAAATTCAAATGTCTCCTGCCTGTCTGCATCCGTCGTGTTCAGCACGTTACCATTCTCATCAACCGCACGCAGTACCACGGTATAGTTTTCACCACCGGGCAGTTTCTTTGTATTTCCACTTGGCGGGAACGGAATCCAGAAAGTATTGTCACCCGCAACGTAGCTTGTGGTTTTTTCAAGATAATTATAATCTGCATACTTATTGGAGTCCGTATAAGCTGCATTGCTCTCGGATGTGTACTGTTTCTTCAAATCTTCATTACTGTATACCAGCAACGAATCATCAAACTGATTGTTCGTCGGTGTCTTATAGATGTAGCAGGCAATTTTGTATCCTTCATAGACATCCGGCTGGAAATTAATTTCCAGGCCTTTCTGCTGATAGGATTTATTAATGTAGGAAGCACGTACATTCTTCAGGGTAACGCTTTTCTGTGTTTCCAGCTGATAATTAGTATTGGCCTGTACTACTTTATCTACCCCGCTTCCCTGTTCTGCACCGGCATCCACGACCGCAGTGAATGAACCCGTTGTCACGATTCCACCGGATTTATTATCCGGATATGCATATGCCTCCATCGCGTATTTATGTCCCGGCTTAAGATCATAGAATCGGATGCGGTAATCCGTTACACTATCCGTAAGTTTCCACTTATAATACGTGCCGCCTGTACCTTCACTGTTGGTTCCAGTCTGCAGTTCTGCTTCCGGATTCAGACTGGTGATCTTCGCCTTTGCCTCGCCTGTGACATCTTTTGGATTATCCCTATCTGTAATGTCATAGAGTTTCAGGTAGATCGTCTGATCAGATTTTGTCAGCAGGTTCTGGCTTCCACAGGAAATCAGGTAATCAAGGTAATCAAGTCCCCGCACAGAGCTGGTATGCGTCATGGACGGGATCAAAGTCTCTACCTCCGCTGTCAGTGGATCTGTTACTGTATAATATCCTACTTTTTTAAATGCGTAGTTCAGATTTGCACCTTGCTGCAGCTTCATACCACCGGTCTCACGATAGAACTTCATAAGTACCTTATGATACAGATTGTTAAGAGGCCACCATGTGGTATCTTGATTCGTACTGGTACTGTTCGCATAGGACAGTCCTTCTGCGTTCAGCTGAATACCATTCCAGTCTGTCGCTTCCACCTCAGCATTGTCCGCCAGACTCAGTTCGAAGAACGGAATCTTACCAGGCGTCGAAGCAGAACCTGTACTCCACGAATCCTCTGCTGTAGCCTGTCCTATCGTCACATAGTATTTGTTTAACAGATCCTGAAGTGCATAGGCTGCCTCAAATTTCGCTGATCCAGGTGCTTTATAGATCTGATTTTCACCACTAATATCTGTTTTCAGTACCTCACTGTCCATGGTACCGAATCCGGTATCATAGTAACAATGCACTTCAAACTTCACTTTCGATCCAACCTGAATGCCATTCAGCAGTGTTACATCCCAACGTAATCTGTAGGCAGTACCATCTGGTGTTTTCTCCAGACTATAGGTACCTCCATTGGAACTGAATCTTCTGGTAACAGTTCCGTCATCATAGGTTGCTTTCACATCCAGATAAAGGATCTGCTTCATAAATTCATCCAGCATATCTGCCGGATAGCTGGGACTTTGTCTTACAGATACTGTCAGTTCAGCCACATTATTTACCATGCTGACCTTCCACTGCAACGCACTCATGTCGACTTTGCGGCTGACTCTTGTTGTCCGTTCAGCGCCGCCAATAAGACTTACCACACTTGCTTTGGCTCTGTCAGCCCTATATGCGATGGTATGTACTGTTCTTCAATACCGGAATGGTGAATTTTAACGGTATGGCAGCAGGATCATTCTGGAAATAAGAAACCGGATCTCCTGCCACATTGTACCAGTCTGTATGTTCATAATACTCGGCCACAGCCCCCGACTGCATGACATAATAGGTGACTGCGTCTACTTTTTCACAGCTGGCGTCATAGTTTGCCTGCACATAATAACCGACGATCGTATCTGATTCCAGATTCGGATCTGCTTTCAGGCCATAATTCTCTGCATACATTTTGGTTGTGTCTTTTCCAGGGCCATTGTATATCGGCGTTACTGCCACACCTTTCTCCTCATCCGGGAGTTCCGGAAGCGGAGCTTCTGCCTTCGTCTTCACTGCGACTTCGCTCGTCAGCGAGAAACTTCCACTGCTTTCCTGCACCGGCATTAATCCGCCGATCAGGTTTGCATATCCGAGATTTGCGCCCTGATTCTGATTGTTTACCGTATCGTCATAGACCGCTGTTACTTTTACATAATAATTGCCGCTGATGCTGTCTTTCGTCAGACCAAAATCATTCTCCGTGATCAGAATACCGGTTCCATTTGCATACATCTCACTGACATTCGGATTCTTAATCGTGTAGACAGTTCCCTGCTGGTTGCCATCAAGAGCAGCAGAGCCTTTGTAGAGCGTAACTTCAATCTGTTTAATCTGACTTAACAGATACTCATACTGTTTCTTCTGTTCATCAGTCCAAGTCGCCTGTTCTCTGTCAGTCGTCGTCTGCCAGGACAGGTTGTGCAGCGTATTGTAGTCAGGGAAAGTCAGTTTTGTACGAATACTGCTCGTAATTGTATCCGCATCCTTGGTTTCTTCCAGTAACATAAAGAGCTGCATAGATTTTTTAGTGGATACTACATATTTTCCGATCAGTCCCTGTTTTACCAGACTGGACTCATCCGCTGTTCCATCTTCTTTGAACCGCTCATAGTAATCGCCATAGACGCTGATTACATAGTCAGAAGCCTGAGCCAGCAGCTTCTTGCTGACGGTAAACTCAATCTTGTTATTTCCAGTCATGGTAATCGTCGTATTCTGAAGACCCGGCTGGTAATTGACTACCTCTTTCTCTCCTTTGTATGTGCCGGCCGTGTTCTCCACCTGCACATACAGGTCATGTCCATCGCCTACCAGGATCTGTCTCTGGTTCGGAACAACAGAAACAGTTCCGGTAAAGCTGTTGAAGGTGGTTCCCGGTGTGCCGTCATACACCTGCTGCCGTACAGCCTTTGGAATTGTTTTTCTTTTGGCTGCTGCCATACCCGCACCTCTCAATCATCAAATTTCAATTCTTCTGCTGCTTCCGGCGGTTCTTCTTTTCTCTTCCATTCGTCAAGGTCAAGCAACTGCCCGCATTTGCTGCAATAGTTGAAGTCATTTGACACATGGAAGTAATAACCGTCTTCCCGGTCTTTCTTCATGTCCTTGTCGTATGCTGAAAACAAATGCTTTCCGCATACCGGGCAATAATAGCTGTTAAGATACCCCAGTTGTCCCGGCAATGTTGGGTATTCGCTTTTCTGGTGCTTTGGTTTTCTTGCTTTCCTTGCTGCCATGCTTTATCCCTCCGTTGCCGCCTTTATCAATCTTTGCTGTATTGCTTCAAAATCAAGCCGCAAGTCCCGCATATTCCAGTACGTGCCGCAGCCCGTGCATTGTTCGTCCGTGTATGTGTACGGGCAGGCGGTGCAAATGTCCGTTTCTTCCTGCAACGTCTTTGCGACTGCTGCCAGTTGAAAAGCTATGCCCCAGAATTTCTTCAAGTCAATTTCTGAAATGTCCACCGGGACTGCTGCTGCTTTTTCAATCTCTGCGTCTGTTACTTTGTATTTTTCTTTCAACGTGGCGTACATCACCTGCGCCGTCTGCTGTTCACCGCCTATGCCACGTTCTGCCAGTGCTTTTATTTTCACCAACTTTTCAATAATTTTCTGTCTATCTTCCATCAGTCTTCTTCCTCCGGTTCTCCTATCAGTGCCGTTGGCGGTTTTCTCTTGTCCATAAAATTTGAATACCACGCAGCCTTTTTCAACATTCGCTTTTCTTCGTCTGTCCTCTCCGGCGCTTCTACGTCATTTTCTTTATAGCAGCGTGCCGTTTCGTCTGGGTATAGGTCGTTTCCGCACCTAAACGCCACCAAGAACGCTTCCAGTTCTCTTTTCAATTCCTCTTTGTAGAAATTGTAAAGCAGTGTTATTTCTGCCGCTTCAATCTCTGTGCAGTCACAACCACGCTTCTTCCTGCGGCTGTATTTTCCAGTGTATATGTGGTAACTTGCGTCACCCGTCACCTTGTAGAAAATCCAGCGCAGCACCCTTTCTTCCAATTCGTCTGCATATCCGAACCAATGAAGCGTCACTGCGTCCAGCATTATTTCTTCGTCTTCCAGTTCATATCTGGCTTTTAAGTCCTCATACATTCGCATTGCGGTTTCTTTTTCACCGCCCACGCCACGTTCTGCAAGGGCTTTTATTTTCTTTAGCTTTGCAGCTATCTTGTCACGTTGTATCTGGTCCATGTCTTTTACCTCACATACTGCCACGACTGCGGCGCCCGTTTTATTCCCAGTGTTTCAAGCGTCAGTGGCTTTTCATACTCTCTGACCGTGGAAACTTCCCAGCCATACACCTTGTTCCTGCTCCCTGCTGCATAATTGTGAATATCATGTGCAGGAACCTTGCTTTTTCTCTCTGCTTCTTCAAAGTTCTTGATTTCCAGAACTTCCGGGCAGATAAATTCACCAACTATTCCCACGCCGCCCGTGACGTATACCAGCACCCGGAACGGCGCTTTGCATTGTGGCTTTGTCTTCCGCAGTTCCAGAACCTTTTCGCCTGCTGCCATCTTCTTCCACCACTTCTGGTGTAGTGATAATATGACCACTGGCATTTTTTCTGCTTCTTCCATGTTCTTTACCTCTCAAACTCGCTCTTTAGTTCAATTCTGATATACAGAATGTGTTGCAGGTCTTCCACCCGGTATTGTGTGAATTGTTCAACTGGCACCTGCTCCGGCAGGCTGTCTGTTTTCTCCCAGTCCCACATTTGTTCCGTGGCTCTGTATGTTTCCATGCCAAGCCCCATTTTCTTAATGCGTCGCTGCGGGTTCAATGTTCCATGCGCTGCGTTTGCGGCATATCCACGGTATACAACCTGTCTGGCTGCGTTATATATCACCACTCTGTCACTGGGCGTCAGTTTGTCCATAATGTCGCCCAGTCTGATTTCATTTTCCATCACCATTCACCCCTCATTCTTCTTTCAATTCTTTCTTTCGCCTGCTGCACTTCTCTTGAATACTCTGTGTCTGTCAATCCTTTGTTCCATACGTGCTGATATGCACCCGTCACGCCGTAGTTGTAAGCCGTCAACACTTCTGCTTTCGTGTCGAACCTCTCTTGCAATTCTGCCAGATAATCTACACCAACCATGATGTTAAAATAAGGGTTTTCCACATTGTCCACATTCAGTCTGTGCATACGTTCTTCATGCCATTTTGCCAATACCTGCATATATCCTGTTGAACCCTCACTGCTGGTTGCGTCCCATCTGTACCCGCTTTCTGTTTCAATGATTGCCAGTACCAGTGCATAGTCAACGCCGTTCTGCTTGCAAATTATGTATGTGAATTGCTGCATACATTCCGGGAAGTACCCGCCGTGGTCTGCGTAGTCCTCCGGCACTTCATATCTTGTCCAGCCCTCTAATTCCTCACCGGACCAGTCAAGGGACATAAGGTTGAACGGGTACGGCTCCTGCTGCACTGCTTCCGTGGTCGGCGGTGTCGGTTCCGGTTCTTTGGTATCTTCCGGCAGACTGTTTGCAGCTGGCTTGACTGCTGCCCCTACTGTAAACACAATCACAACCACTGCCAGCAGTCCTGCTGCAATGTAATTGCCGTATGCCTTAATTGCCCTTTTTATCCTCTTTCGCCTTAATATGCGGCGCAGCCTTGTTTTTCTTCCTGTTTCCACTTCGTTTTCCTCCTTGTCCTGCCTTTTTTGGCTCTTTTTTCCACATTTTCAAGTAAATATGCCACCCGGTCTGTTCATAAAAGACCGCTTCACATGACACAATGTTGTAATTGCTATATATCTTTCTAAACTCTTCCAGCCCTGCGTCCGGTGATTTTGCCAGCTGTTCCACTTTCCTTTTGCTGTACTTGAAATCATTGCACTTTTCTTCCGGTGCGTTCAGATTTCGGCTGTACTTCC
Source organism: Hominiventricola filiformis (assembly GCF_020686965.1). Classification (NCBI taxonomy): domain Bacteria; kingdom Bacillati; phylum Bacillota; class Clostridia; order Lachnospirales; family Lachnospiraceae; genus Hominiventricola; species Hominiventricola filiformis. The sequence continues at coordinate 463,116 of NZ_JAJEPS010000001.1, forward strand.
AGTGGTTCTGGTCACGCTGCTGTTTCTCCCCGCCGTCCTCTCTGGTTGTTTCCGGGCGGTCAAGGTTTCTGCTGCTGGAATAGCGTTTCTTGCCCTGCGGGTCCTTGACAATATACTTGCAAAGTCCCTCTATTCCGTTTTCATTCATTTGCAATCGGTCTGCATTTACCCAGCCCAGCTGTTTTATACTGGCTCTGTATTCCGGGTCTTTTGTCTTTTTCCAGTTAATGCGGTCTTTTGTCCACATTAGTTCCACGTCGTCACGGTCAAGCCCACCATTCATAATGATATGGTGGTGTATACGCTTAATGCTTTGACCGTCCTTTGTGTACTTGTATTCTGTTACCAGTATGTATTTGAGTGGTTCAAGCCCCAGTTTCTTTCTGCGGTATGCTATGCGCCGCAGGTAGTTTGTCACAATGTTTTCTGCTTCTTCGACTGTTTCCGGCAGGTTTTCTGCGTCATAGGTGCATGACGTGTGCAGGTCCCCTATGTGAAAGTTGCCATTTCCCAGCTGCACCAGATACCGTTTGGCGTTCTTGTCGTTAAGGTCTTTTTGCTTTTGGGCATTGACTTTTCTTTTCTTACCCCTCTTCCCTCTGGCTGCCTGCTCTGCTGCTTCTGTTCGTGGTATTATGTCCACTTCTCTATAATTGGCACAGTCTGTCTTCTTCTCTCTGATAAACACCACTGCACTTCCTTTTCTGTCTGATACCTTTTTCAGCGTATAAGGGTACACCAGAAGTGCGGTGGTTCTATCCTCCATCAATCCTGTTTATTATCCATACAGCGTATATATAAATTTATATATTTCGTAGGAATGTTAATACCCCATACAAGCCCGTTTAGCAGGGATAAAACCCGCTATTTTCAAGGACTTTTCAGCCCTAAAATGTTTGACTTGTAACCGCCAATATGGTATAATAAACGTGTATTGAATTATTAACATATTGACTTTTGAAAAGCCTTTGATTTTGTGTTTCCGGCACAGCTTCAAAGGCTTTTTGCTTGCCATTTTTACAATGCTCTGTATAACTCTTTGCGGCTCTCACCGCACCAGATTTTCTGCCCATCTTCCGTCTGTACGGTCACTATTCCGTCCCTAAATCTGTACCCGGCAATTATCTTGCCCCGGTGCCATTTGCCGTCAAAATAGATTTCCGCTGGCTGTCCCTCGACGTATGGGAAATTATCTGCGCTCATTCGTCCTGCGCTCCTGCGTGTGCTTCCGCACCCGCTTTCAGTAAATCAGTTGCCAGTTCCCAGCTTTCCAAGAATAAAGCGGAACGGAGCGAAACGCTGCCGCTGACGAAAGAACGGGCGTCGTTCAAGAACAGCGCACCAGCGCCACCGCCGGAAGTGAGGTAGAAACTCGAACCCCGGATAGGCACGGCTTCTTCAAGTTCGCTGTCTGCCCATATTCCGGCTGTTTCGTTCTTCCAATCGTGCGGTACAATTCCCAGCTTGTACGCAATTTCCGGCACGTCTTCCAACTCTTCCAGCTGCAATTCTGCAATGTGGCAGCCGTCCCAGTCCTTTTCTATCTTTTCTGCGGTTGACATAACCACACCGCCGTCACTGCTGCCGTACAGCTTCAATGGCTTTCCGTTTACCTCTGCAACGGTCCAGTCCGGGGCTTCGTCCTTGTAGCCCTCAACTGCTGCGTCATTGTCCTTTGTGTACTCCACAACACCTTTATGCAGGCGTAAGCCCGTTACAAATTCCCAGAAGTTGCCGCAGATACCGAACACGCCGCCTGCGGTTCCGTCATGTGACCATGTAAGCGGGTCACACCCGGTCAGTGTTCTTCCGGCGCTGTCGTATACAACGCCCTTTTCCTGCGGGTTGTCTTCATTGCTTCCGTGGTTCGTGTTGCCGCCTATCGTGTGCCCCAGTTCTTCTGCTTCATGCAGTAAGTAGGCAAATTCTGTGTTTGTCATAAGGTGCCAGCCCTCACCCTTTCTGGCGCAGGCTGCCGCCGCTTCATCAAGTGTGATTGTGTGGCGTGGCTGCTGGTACGGCAGTGACACTGCAACGTCACCGCCCATACTCTTAATGGTTGTGTTGTGGTACTGTGAAATCAGAATTGCCGGGACAATCTTGTTTCTGATTTTGAACATTTCCGGCACGTCCTCCGGGTTGTACGTCCCCGGCTCCATGTAAAACATGGTCATGTAGTTTGGCAGTCCCAGTCTGTCTTTGACAATGACCGCTTTTTTCTTCACAAATTCTTTCATTTGCGTTTTTCCTCCTTGTATCTGGTATGATTTTTATTTGAACAGCCTTGCTGCTATTCACTGCTATTGACTTTTGAAAAACCTTTGTTTCTGCTGCTGCCCGGCGCTCACGCTGACTGCTTTTCTTTCTTCTCCGGCTCTGGCTGTGTCACTGTCACGGTGACTTTCACGCCCTCCCGCTGGGATATAATCAGCGCCAGCGTTTCAAAAAAGCGCTGGGCATTGAATGTTCCTTGTACTTCCATTCCTGCGCCCTCCTTTATACGGACTGCGGCGCAATTTTCTGTGCCATGCCCTTTGCAAATCTTATGCCCTGCATGAACACCAGAAAGTCTTTCTTTTCCTGCGGTTCAAGTTCCCCCAGAAAAGCCATGACCTCTGTTGCTTCCTGCTGGTTTTCAGTTGCAATCATGGTTTCCATGTTTTTAACTTCTGTCATGGTCTGTTCCTCCTTTCATGCTGTGTGGTTTCGCAAGCGGTAAACGCTTCTGTTGTAGCGGTTACTGCTTGTTTAACTATATATTATAGCGGTTACTGCTATTTGTCAACCCTTTTTCCGTTTTTAATATTGACTTTTTTAGCGGTTACTGCTATTCTTTAAACATAAAAGAAAGGCGGTGAAGTCAAATGACTATCAATGAACGTGTGAAGCATTTTAGAAAAGATGTTTTGCACATCAGCCAGACTGAATTTGCAGTAAGTCTGGGAATGAAGCAAACTGGCGTCAGCTACATGGAACGGGACGGCTCAACCGTCACTGACCAGACAATCAAGGCAATCTGTCTTCTTTATAATGTGAATGAAGAATGGTTGCGCACTGGTTCTGGTGAAATGTATATACAGCCGGACACATTCAGCCTTGACGACTTCGTGAAGTCTAAAGGTGCCACGGGTCTTGAATTGGAAATCATAAAGACGTACTTTGAACTTGACCCAGAAATTAGAAGAACTGCCGTGGAATTTTTCAAACGCAGGCTTGTTGCTGCTGTTACTGCGGACCCTGCATTGTTAGTTCCAGACAATCCAGAAGATTTAGAAGCCCAGTGCCCGCCCGTTGACACTGGCAGTGTTTCCGGGACAGACGCCGGGTGATAACGCACCCAGCGTCCCCCCGCTATTTACAAATTATAAGTTGCGTTGCTCCATTGAAATCTAAATTATAATAAATAGTGTTTATGCTGCTGTAATAGATTGCGTACACTCTGCAATCATACCAGTGTATATATTTTTTTATCATGTGTGACCACCTTTCCGGCGTGGCAAGGCTGGGCGCACTCACTATTATAATTTCTATGTTTTTGTGGATATTCGCAAGAAAGGTGGTTTTATATGGGATTACGTTTTAGAAAAAGTGTAAAAATTGCCCCCGGCGTCCGTCTTAATATCGGCAAGAAAAGTGTCGGTGTCAGTGCTGGTGTCAAAGGGTATCGAAAAAGTATAAATAGTAGTGGTAGGGTCACAACCAGCATAGGAACCCCCGTTTCTGGTGTCTCTTATGTTAAGACTGAAAATTTGAAAAGCAAAAGTAAAAAGCCAGCCAGTAGCCGTGTTTCTTCCACTGCTACTGCTGCCAGTTCCTCTGCTTCTTCTCCTGCTGTCGCTCCTGCTCCTGTTAAAGTTCAGAAAGCAGCTGTGCAGCCAAAAGAGAAGTTGCCAAAGACCACGGCAGTTTTGCAGGAAAGACCAGACGCCAGCTTTGCTGTGTTCGGCGTCGTTGCTCTGGCTTGTGCCGTGTTCCTCTTTGCTTCTTCTCATGTTATTTTTTCAGTTGTTGCCGCCCTGTTCGGTATCTTCTGTCTGTATAGCTTTATACACATAAAGCGACACCCGGAAGACCCACGATACATCACGGAAGAACAGCTGACACGCTGGGGGCAGCTGGTACACTCCGACGCAAAGACCGTTTCCCAGCTGCAAAAAGCGTCCGTTCCTGTTCTGGTGGATTTAAAGAAGCGTGCTGCGTGGCATTATGAGCAGGTTTCTTCCGTTGGCTTCGGTCCAGACGTTTCATACTACGGTCAAGCCTTGATTGACGTACAAAATCAGATTGTTGCTTTATCTGAATTTGTCATGCTGCAAGGTGATAACCCTAAACAGGATTTAGAAAACTATTCTTCTTTTGTAAGTCAGAAAATAACAGCCTTTACAGACGACATTCTGAAAGACTAATAAAACAAAATGCCCCGGTCGTGCTGGGAACACTTCCGAGGCATGCAAAGATATGTCATACCAGATACAACAATACCGTCTGCAATTTTGATTATATCACCAGCAGGCGGGAAATGAAAGGAAATGCAGGTGATACAATAGTGAAAAAGATTGATTTAAGCCCGGAACTTGTCCGGGTTGCTTTATATATAAGGGTTTCCGGGGAAGAACAGAAAATAAAAGGTCTGTCACTGGAAGCCCAGCAAGAACGACTGGAAGCATACGCAAGGGAACGTGGCTGGGTCATTGTTGGAATTTACATTGACGCTGCCAAGACCGCCAGAAAGAACATTCATAAAAGAACCGACTTTCAACGCATGATGGACAGTGTGAAGCGTGATGAAGTGGATATTCTGCTTTTCTGCCGCCTTGACCGCTGGTTTCGTTCCGTGGCAGATTATTATAAAATCATGGAAGTTCTGGAAGCGCACAACTGCGACTGGAAAACCACTGATGAAGAATATGACACCACAACCGCAAACGGGCGTCTGTATATTAACGTGAAGCTGTCCATTGCCCAGAATGAAGCGGATATTGACGGGGAACGAATAGACGTTGTATTTGACAGTAAGATTGCCCACGGCACCGTTGTTTCCGGCTCTGCTCCCTTTGGCTTCCGTGTTAATGAGGAAAAGCGGCTGGAAGTTGTGCCAGAAGACGCAGCCATTGTGCAAGACGCTTTCAACTACTTTGAAACTTCGATTTCCCAGCGTGCTACTGTCCGCTATATCCGGGAAACCTACGGCGTGAACTGGTGTGACGCCACTTTCCGGCGTATGCTGAAAGAAAAGCTGTATACTGGGGTGTATGACCGGGGCGGCAGGTTCAATGACCATTTCTGCCCGGCAATCATCAGCAAGCAGCAGTTTGACCGTGTGCAAGCGCTTCTGGAACGCAACGCACGTTCTGTTCCGTCTGGCAAGGTATATATTTTCACTTCCATTCTGACTTGCGCTGAATGTGGGCATAAACTGGTCGGGTACAAGTCAAGTGATTATTATTATTACCGCTGCAACCAGCATTTCCAGCGTGGGCGCTGCTCTCATAATCATTCAGCCCGTGAAGACGTCGTGGAAAAGTGGCTGTTTGAACATCTGGCAGAGGAACTGGAACGCTGCCAGCTGGAATGGGAAGTTGCCGCAGCCAAAAAGAAAGCGTCCGTTGCCCGCACTGATAAAGCAGCACTGAAACGGAAGCTGACCAAGTTAAAAGAATTATATGTGAATGACTTAATAGACATTGAGGACTACAAAAGGGACTATCAAATATATACTGCTGCACTTAAACAGATACCGGAACCCAGCATTGAACCGCCGCCAGACTTCGCAGCCGTCCGCAGGCTCCTTGATAATGATTTCAAAACAATTTATGAGAATTTGACCCGTGAAGAAAAACGCACGCTTTGGCGTTCTGTCATTAAAGAAATTAGAATTGATAATGACCAGAATATCACGGGTGTTGTTTTTGGGTAGTGTTGTACTAACGTGACACTACCCGTCTGTACATTGAGCAGCTGAACCGTACCGCTCTCTTCACCAGGATGATTGACATCTTCCAGCTCCCAGCCGCCTTCACCGACTTCTACTTTGAAACTGATGCTTCCTGCTGTTACGTCAAGATCTGCCAGGTTCATGGCCGGCATGGTTGCGGCAGATCCGCCAGTGGTAGAAGAACTGTTATTTCTGCTTCCGCCGGTAGCTCCGGTGGCTCCGGTCTCACCGTCTTTACCATTGTCACCATTTTTACCTGAATCTCCGGATGCACCTTCGCCTCCTGCCTGTCCCTGCTCACCGTTCTCTCCCTGGTCACCGGACTCTCCGTCCTCGCCATCGATGGCGGTGATATTGAAGGTAGGCGGTACCCACTCATCAGATGCAGCAATTTTAATGTTGGAAGGTCCATCTGCATTGATGCCTGCCAGCGTCAGTCTGGCGCTTCCGCTGCCGCCCACGATTTCCTGGGTATCCAGATAAATGCTCATGCCATTTGCCAGATTTAGACTGGATCCTGCTGCCAGCACCTGCCATGCCTGATCTTTGGTCACCAGCTGCACGATTCCTTCTTCCAGATAAGTAAACTCTACAAATCCTTCTGCGGATGCGCTGTCCTGTCCTGCCAGTTCGATCTGGATGGTCGGAGATACTGCCATATATTTTGTATCGCTCAACTTCCAGAGAATATTGGAGAAGGAAAGCTCATAACCATTGTTATCTGTCACATACTTGTCTCCGGAACTGGAAAGTACCGTCTGCGCCGGAGCATTGTAACTGGTCATCAGCCCGGAATCCACCTGATCCATATCCACAATCGCGCCATCCGCAAATGCACTCAGAGAAGCGTCATTGTAATGGATAAAGCTGTCTTCTTCTACCTGGACCGTCTGCCCTTCCAGGTCTTTCAGACTGATCGTTCCCATAGAATTGGTATGCCAGGAACTTCCAGCCACAAACTGATCTGTTACTACTTCCAGCGTGTCATCATCCTGTTTGGCAGTGTCCAGCACATATCCATCTGCACGGAAGGATACTGCACGCTGTCCGCTTAACAGTACTCCTGCCGCCACCATAAGGATCAGGGCAATCACTCCCAGAGCGCTCAACGCCAGAAAGCTTTTGTTTTTCCTCATATGTTACTCCCTTTCTACCCACGCACTTTTATTTCGGTGTGGTAAATTTACAGTTTCCCAGCAGGCCAAAACCGCTGGCATATGCCATGTCCTGTTCGATCATGGCGAGATTCGCATAATCGCCGAACAAATATACATAATAATCTGTCTCTGGAAGCAGTGTTGCCGCTCCTGAGCTGCCCGTGCCTTTACTGCTGTCCCAGTAGACGTCCAGATAAAGCTTTCCTTTGCCCTCCGGCGGGTAGGTCAGCTTAATTCCATTTTGCAACAGTGCTTCATAAGTATAGGTAAAGATCTGCGGTTCCCGGTAGTCACCGGAATTCGCCATTACCATCAGATACAGCGGGTTCTCATCTGTTTTACCATAATAGATCTGATATACCGTATCTGCCGGAACTTCCAGCCTGAACCATCCTTTGAAGGAATTTCTCGTCAATGTGTAATTGGCTTCCAGTGGTGCAAAGGACGGGAACTCCAGCTTCACAGTCTTCAGAATGGACTCATCATAATCTGTCGTCAACGGATCATCTTTCAAATCTACTTCGTAGCGGGTGTATTTCTCATTATCATAGGTAATGACTGTTGCCTTTGCGCCGTATTCTAAATTGTACTTCAGAATCACATCATCAAAGATCACTCTTGCCGCACCATTCTTCTGTGTGCTCTGCAGCGTCTTTATAGAATGATCGCCCTGGCTGATATCATTAATGTCATAGACATATCCGGTAATCGCGTTGTCCGGATCGATATTTCCGTCAAAATATAAGGTGTAATATCCAATTCCCAGTTCCGCCTTCAGCGTTCCAAGCTCCGGTGCCCGCTTCAGGGTCAGGATCTGGAGGATCTCTCCTTCCACTCCATTGGTTTCCACACCTATATAATAGGTAGTGTCAGGTTCCAGTCCATCGATGGTCTGATCTGCGGTCAGCCCGCCGTTTCCATTTGCCAGTGATGTGCTGATCCGATCAAGCTCATTTCTGGAACTGTCATAAAGGATCAGGCTGATCACCTGACTCTGATTCTTTCTCTCCAGTGACAGGTCTACTGACGTCTCCTTTACGCCCTGTGTCCGCACCCGGATTCCTTCTGAATCCGTGAAGAAACAGCGGTCAAGGAAGATTTTATTACCCATCTGTACATCGTCTTTATAATAATCTCCGGTCAATGTCAGCCGATAATTAGTATCCTTCTCCAGATCATCTCCATAAGAGAAAGATAACTTGTACACTTCGTCATCATCTGTGGAAACGTTTCCTTCCAGGAGCCAGCCATTCTGTGAAATGGACAGATCACTCTCTTTTTCAAATTCCACAGATGCTACGGTTTCTTTGGTATTCATATCCTGAATCGTCAGTTTCAGGTTTCTGAGATCCCAGTCACCCTGCTGAATCTCCAGTGCTCCATACATCTGATTTTCAGAAGCATCATATTCCGTCAGACGAACCTGTACATCCAGAATCGACTCATCCTCATTTCTTCGGATGGAGGATTTTCCACGTTCACCGGCTGCTCCCGCATCTCCGTCTTTGCCGGAAGCACCGGAAGAACCATCTGATCCCTGTGCTCCCTGTTCACCGGCTGCTCCGTCGTCTCCGTTCTGTCCGGCTTCACCGTCTGATCCGTCCTGCCCATCTTCTATGGTAAAATTCCAGGTTGGATGTTCGGTACTCCACTGCTCCGCTGTTCCTGAGACATGCACCACATCCGCATCGGATTCTTTCAGTTCATCCAGCAGAATACTTCTGACTCCATTCTCATCATTAATGGACTGCTCTTCCAGATTCAGCTGTGTACCGTTCCAGTCGATCTCCGCTCCGGCCGCCACGGTCGTCCACATCTGCTCATCTGCAATCATCTGCACGATTCCATCTTCCAGATAAGATACTTCCACATATCCTTCCGGCGTTACGGAAGTGCCATCCGGCATGGTAATTACCAGTCCATCCCCGACAACCAGATAATGATCGTCTCCGGTCCGCCAGATAAAATCTTTTAGATTAATCTGTGCTCCGTTGTTGTCAATGGCATATTCCCCATTCTGTCCAATCACCATAGTGCCTGCCGTCAGGTAGTAGGACTGTACCACTCCTGCACTCATACGTTCCGTATCCAGCAGGAATCCGTCTGAAAATGAACCAGCAGAGTTGTCACTGTAATGGACAAAGCTGGTATCATCGATACGATAACGCTTTCCCTCCTGATCTTTCAGAGATACCTTGTCAGGATACAGATACTTATATCCTGTTCCGGTCCCGAAACTGATCTTCTTATATTCTCCGGTGTCGTCCACCCAGTTCACATAGCCATCCTGTTGCAGCGACTTGCCGGACCGGAATGCCTGATAACCGATCACACCGCCCATACAGACCACGGCCATAGCTGCGACTCCCGTGAGAATCAGTTCTTTTTTTCCAAACGCCATGAACCTGTTCCTTTCATTTCATAACACTTCGTTTACATCACCAGCGCGTAAAATTGGTCATGCCAAAACGCGCCAAACAGAGGGTAAAATCCTCCTCTTTGACCCTCCGTATAGATAAATTGATGTTACCCCTGTTTTTATATTCCTGTCAATATTTTCCCAACAATTTCCGACATTTTTTGCGTAATAATACCAGCTGCTTAACGTAAAATGAGCAGTGAAAATTGTCTTTATTTAGATGTCAGGATTGAAAGAGACAGAATGTGTCCGGGAGGAGATTTGAAGAGGCAGGGTTCAAGGGAATGATGAGGAGGCGGTGGAATGGCAGGGGGCAAGGGAATGATGCGGGTGTGGAGGAGCAGGGTTCAAGGGAATGGCAGGGCTCAACGAGTTGGCGCAGGTGTAGAGGAGCAGGGTTCAGGGGAATGGCAGGGCTCAATAGAATGATGCGGGGACGGGTGCTCGCGGAAAGAACCGGCGCTGTTCGCGATGGGAAACGCCGGGGCTCGCGGAAATCACCAGGGCTGTTCGGCGGTGGGAAACGCCGGGGCTGTTCAGCGGTGGGAAGTGGCAGGGCCCGCGGAAAGCACCGGGACTGTTCGGCGGTGTCGGCTCGTGGTGGTGCGCGGTGATACCTCGGCAGCGTTCGCGGTGATGCCCGGCGGCGTTCGCGGTGATGCCCGGGGCCATTGGGCATATGTAGTCCGTGCAAGCTTAAAGGTCCAATCCTCTTTCGATATCTGGGATTTTGTGGGTTTTATACCGCTTGCGCAGAGGCAGTTGGGCAGATAGATCTATTCTATGGCACTGGCACCCATTATGATAAGAATTGTTGGATGTATGGGGAAGTTTCATGGCTATCTGCCCGGTCTCCTTCTGAATATGCTGGAAAACGGCTGAAAATGGCGGTTTCGAAACGCCTAGCCGATCACCATCGGGCGGCAAAAAGAATCTTGATTCCATATGCCCACGCAAGAGGTTCCTATGGCGGATGAACCAGAACTCATGTAAATAATCTGAAAAGAAGAAAGTTTGTTGTGGCGCGTGGTAATGGAATGGCAGGGCTCAGTAGAATGCCAGAGCAGCCGCTCAGACGCAGAAAGTCCGGAAGACCTCTCGATCTTCCGGACTTTCTGTTATTTATTCGCAAACACCTGCTTTCAAAATTCTGGCTGCGATCTGCACATCTGTTTCTTCTGGATATTCTTCTAACAGCTCGGCTACTTTTTTAATATATTCTGGCTCAAGTACCAAAAGCTCTGCTGTTTCCTCTGGAGTTCTCTGAACCTGCTCAATTTGGTTTCGAATAATATATATTTCTGAAGCTCTGCCTTCTGCTCTTCCTTCTTCCCTATCAAGCACTTTTTCTTCCCACTTCTGCATATACTTCACTCCCATCTCCTCGCTTGCCTTGATCTGGCTGACATGTTTATGAATCTTTTTTAGTTTCTCATTCGCACTGTTCTCTGCGAGAGCTGCATCTGTGCTTTCCATATATTTTAGAAACTCAGTCAGTTCAGGTGACACCTCTTCCGGATTTTTTCCGTGGCTGTTGAGAAAGATTCTGATTGCGCCATCTTCCATTGATAGTGCCTGATTTTCATCACATCGGGAACGGAATGTATATTGATATCGTCCTTCGCCAAACAGATCAAACGGTGTAATCATGATAATACAAGTATCGTTCATCTGATTAAAATTGATTTCTCCTGGTTCAAGCAGGGAAGAATCTATCAAACTTTGATAAAAACGACTCCTTTTCACCAGATCTTTCTTTTCCGCCTTCTGTGCTTCAGTATTGTAAATCCGTTTTTCCTGATCTATCGCATAGACATCCAGACGAATAGAACGCAGCCATGGCGCGGTACGGATTTCTTTCTCCGTCTGCGCCGGTGTCAGCAGTTTTAAATTGTCATCACCAAATATAATCTGTAATACTGCTTCGTGTGCCTCCGGAATATCCATCGTCTCGTCAAACAAAAATTTGTCAAACAACGTCAGTTCCTGAAGTTTCTTCATAGGTGTGCTCCTTCCTTTGCCGTATAGAACACCGGAAGGAATGCTCTCTCTTAATCATATCTTATCACAGGTATATCATCTCGAAAAGCTTCTTTTCCATTCCCGCTGTTCCATATGCGCTTGTGTTGTCATTGTCGGGAATGTTGCTCGATCTGAGCTTCCGAAAATGAATTTCCTTGATTTAACAGATACTTTACAGAAATGAATTCTGTATGTAAATATTATAACATACAGTTTCTCTAAATACAACTATTCTATCAGAATCCAGATCTCCAATCGTTATGGCTCAGAGATTGTTATACGTCACGAACTCGGGGAGTTGTTCTGTGTCAAGATCCATGGACTCCAGTAATAGCCGGCGTCGTTCGCGATGATACCAGGCGTCGTTCGCGGTGAAATCTCGCCCGCTTGGGTATATGTACTCCGTGCAAGCTTAAAAACCCAATCTGCTCCTGATTTCCGTAATTTTGAGGGTTTTATGCCGCTTGCGCAGAGGCAGTTGGGCAGATAGATCTGTTCTATGGCACTGGCACCCATTATGATAAGAATTGTTGGGTGTACAGGGAAGCTCTGTGGCTATCTACCCGGTCTCCTTCTGAATATGCTGGAAAACGGCTGAAAATGGCGGTTTCAAAGCGCCTAGCCAATCACCATCGGGCGGCAGGGAAAATCTCAGCTATATATATCCAAACAAGTTCAGACCACATAATGCAGAAAATCCAAAAGGCCTCTCGTTCTTCAGTACCTTCTTAAATTGCCTGGTTCTCTGCTCATGATTCTCTGCTCATGGTTCTCCGCTCATGGTTCTCTGTTCAAAAAAATATCGGGGCAGTTCCTGTATAAGAACTGCCCCGGCATTTACTCTTCTTATTTATTATATTTTTTCTCGATCTCGATAATCTTCTGTACACGCTCTGCATGTCTTCCGCCTTCGAACGGTGTGTTGAAGAAGGAATCCAGAATCATTTTTGCCATCTCGTTGCCTACGACACGTGCGCCAAAAGCGATAATCTGGGAAGCATTATGTTTTGCAGTCATCATAGCAGAGTACGGCTCGCTGCAGACTGCTGCACGGATACCCGGCACTTTGTTTGCTGCCAGAGAGATACCGATACCGGTTCCGCAGATCAGAACACCTTTCTCTACTTCACCAGCTATAATTGCTTCCGCTACTTTCTGTCCCTGATCCGGATAATCAACACGGACAGATGCATCATATGCTCCATAGTCTACACACTCATAACCTTTCTCGGTCATGTACTCCATCAGTTCTTTCTTCAGATCAATTGCGGTATGATCGCAGCCAAATCCTACTTTCATCTCTTTTATATCCTCCTCTTGGAAAATGCTTGTTTATGCCTATTATAGCAGATATCCCTGAGTGCGTAAATATGCTCACAAAAAATCCCCGGTGCAGCCACACCGGAGATTTTTCGTTTCGCAAACAAATGAAATAAGTATCTATAATTATATGATTCTTGCAATATTTATTTAGACCTCGAACATCAGCTCGCCATAGGTCGGTACCGGCCAGTACTCGCTGTCCACGATCGTCTCCAGCTCATCAATCGGAGCTCTCAGAGCTGCCATAGTCGGAAGTACAGTATCATGATATTCTTTTGCGGTCTCAGCGGCATCGGTCACATTCTTCAGCTCATCCAGCGCCTTCTGAGCATCTGCAAGAAGGGAGCTTGCTTTTACCAGAATGGTCTGCTGAGCAGAAGTATCCGCCTGAGCATAAGCACTCTTAACGGTGTTCATGGAAGAAGCCACGCTGTTGACGAATGCAATCACAGACGGAATATACAGCTTAGATGCCATATCGATCATAGTACGTGCCTCGATGTTGATGAGACCTGCATACTCTTCCAGCTTGATCTCTTTTCTTGCTTCCAACTCTCTTGCGGAGAGAACACCCAGTTTCTCGAACATCTCGATGGTGGAGGGCTCTACATAAGCCGGGATAGCATCTACGATACTCTTTACATTCGGAAGACCTCTCTTGGCAGCTTCTTCTACCCACTCATCGGAATAGCCGTTGCCGTTGAAGACAATGTCTTTGTTCTCTTTCATGGTCTTGTAAATGTAATCAATGACAGCCTTTTCAAAGTCCTCTGCGCCTTCCAGAGCGTCGCATGCTTTGTTGAAGGACTCAGCCATCATGGAGTTCATAACGGTATTTGCATCACCGATGGATACGGAGGAAGCTACCATACGGAACTCAAAACGGTTGCCTGTAAAGGCAAAGGGTGAAGTACGGTTTCTATCGGTCGGGTCTTTCGGCAGTACCGGGAGGGTGCTGACACCAAGATCCAGGGTCTCAACAGTTGCACACGGCAGTTTGTCAAAAGGAACGCCTGCTACGATGGCATCTACGATCTCGCCCAGCTGATCGCCCATATAGATAGAGATGATTGCTGGCGGTGCCTCGTTGGCTCCCAGTCTGTGATCGTTACCGGTGTTGGATGCCGCTGCACGTAAGAGCAGGGAATGTTTCTTCACTGCTTCCATCAGGCATGCCAGCACTAACAGGAACTGCAGGTTCTTGTTGGGCTCTTTGCCCGGTTTAAACAGGTTCACACCATTGTCGGTACCCAGGGACCAGTTGTTGTGTTTACCGGAACCATTGACACCTGCAAAGGGTTTTTCATGAAGCAGGCAGGCCAGCCCATGTTTGGTAGCAGTGCTCTTTAATACATCCATTACCAGGAAGTTGCTGTCCAGTGCAGCATCAGCCGGAGCAAAGATCGGTGCAATCTCATGCTGTCCCGGAGCCACCTCGTTGTGCTGGGTCTTTACGGTGATACCCAGCTTCCACAGCTGCTCATCCACATCTGCCATGAAGTCTGCAATCTTGGTCTTCAGCGGTCCGAAGTACTGGTCTTCCATCTCCTGTCCTTTCGGTGCCGGTGCTCCGAAAAGAGTACGTCCTGCATAGATCAGATCCGGGCGCTCCAGATATTTTTCACGGTTTACAATGAAATATTCCTGCTCAGGTCCCACATAAGCCCGCACTTTCTTTGCTTCGGTATTACCGAACATTTTTACGAAACGAACACCTGCTTTGCTCACTGCATCACATGCTTTCAGGAGCGGAGTCTTGGTATCCAGAGACTCACCGGTGTATGCACAGAATGCAGTCGGAATGCAGAGGATGCCGTCTTTTACATAAGCCGGTGATCCAACGTCCCATGCAGTATATCCTCTTGCCGCACAGGTGGCACGCAGTCCACCGGAGGGGAAAGAAGAGGCATCCGGCTCGCCCATCAGCAGGTCCTTACCGGAAAAGCTGTTCTCAATCTTGCCGCCCTTCGGGATATCAGCAAAGGAATCATGTTTTTCAGCACCGATGCTGACAATGTAGGGCTGGAAAATGTGGGTATAATGGGTAGCACCCTTCTCGATTGCCCATTCCTTCATGGCTTTTGCCACAATGTCCGCAAGCTCCAGAGTAACGTCTCCGCCCTCTTCCATCAGTTTTACCATCTGCTTGTAGGTCACTTCCGGCAGACGCTCTTTCATGACTGCCTCGTTGAATACGTCCTGACCAAATACCTCAGCCACATTTACGCTCATACTTTTTCTCCATCCTTTCCCTTGGTACTGGCAAAGTAACAAAAAAAGACGCTCCTCCCTTATGGGTGGAACGCCTTTGTTCTCTCAATATTGCTTATTCTGTTCTTCGCCGGAAAAACTTTTGTTTTCCCTTTGTTGTATACAAAAATACACGATAAACTTAAAAAATGCAAGTGTTTTTCTTTTTTTCGTTAATTTTTTCTAATTTCCGGTACGGATCAGTAAGGCCTTCTGGTGATTTTTGATGACCACATCCGCATAATTGCCTCCGTATTCCCCGTCCAGTGTCCAGGGAATCAGCTGTTCCGCAAAAATCTCCAGGTTTGCCGTGCAGAAAGATACCATATACTTAGAATCCATCTCTTTTAAGACGATGGCTGCCAGAATCTCCTGGACTTCCAAAGGTGTCTTCGGTGTCCGCACAAAGGTCACTTCAAAGACACCATCATCAAAGCGCACGTGCCGCCCGATAATGTTTTTGAAGCCTCCTACGGAACGGGAATTGGTGACCATTCCAAAGATAAAATCCCCCTCCCCCTCATATTCCGCGCTTTTCAGCCGGACATGATAGGAGGGAATATTGGTCAGCCGCTTTACACCTTCTAAGAGGTATGCCATATTTCCCAGCACATTTTTCACATCCTGGCTGGTGGAGTAGGCTACATCCGTAAAAATACCGAAGGCCGCAATATAGACGAAATGCGAACCGTTAAAGGATCCCACATCACAAATAAAATCATTTCCATGAACAGCCACTTCTGCTGCATGGGCCATATTTCGCGGAATCTTCAGGCTCCGGGCAAAATCGTTGACCGTGCCGGAGGGGATATAGCCAAGAGGCAGTTTTTTCTTTCGCCGCATCATCCCTTCCACCACTTCATCCATGGTGCCGTCGCCGCCGCTGCAGACTACCAAATCATAGGTATCCGAAAGTTCTGCCACCACCGCTGTAGCGTCTTTGGGTGCACGGGTGGGATGAACGGTGATCTCATAACCTGCCTCAGAAAATACATTGATAATATCAAACAGCTTATTTCTGATCTGTCCTCTTCCGGACATGGGATTATACACGAAAAACAGTTTCATCAGTGAAGAATCGCCCCCAGAAGTCCATAGGATACTACGGACATAATAAACGATGCAAGTAAGATTCCCAGCACCACCGCCGGAAATGCTTTCTTAAACTTCATGCCAAGGAGAGCAGCTAAAAGAGAGCCGGTCCACGCGCCGGTACCCGGCAGGGGAATGCCTACAAACAGAACCAGTCCCCAGAACTCATACTTTTCTACCTGTTCTCTTTTACTAAGCGCCCGGTTTTCCATCTTTTCCACCATGGGGCGGAAGGTCTTCGTCTGTTTCAGCCAGTTGAAAACGGGTGTAATCAGAAGAAGAATGAATGGTACCGGGATCAGATTACCTACGATGCAGATCCACAGGGCTCTGACAATATCAATATTCAGTACGGATGCCGCCAGAAGGCCTCCGCGGAGCTCCAGAATCGGGATCATGGAGATAATAAAGACAATCACTTCACGGGAAGCTTTTCCGCTCAATGCCCCGATCACTGCAGACATCAGTGTTTCCATATAAAAATTTCCTTTCTAGTATGTATCGGCTTTACGCTTTTCCCATGTACTGGCGGAGGAATGCATAGAGCGCCTCCATCTGCCCGTCGGTTCCGATGGATACCCGCAGGTAATTATCGATTCTGGGCTGGGCAAAATAGCGTACATAAATGCCCTCCTCCCTGAGCGCCTGGAACAAGTCTTTCGCCTGATACTCCGGATGGGTGATAAATAAAAAGTTTGCCTTGGAATCCGGGAAGGAGAATCCGAGCTTTGCAAGCTCTACTTTTGCATTTTCTCGGGTCTTCTTAATTTTATCCGTAGTCTCCTGGAAATATGCCTCATCTTTCACCGCAGCCACACCGCAGCTTAATGCAGTCTGGTCCATGGTATAAGAATTGAAGGAATATTTCACATCATTTAAGTATTTGATGAGTACCGGATTACCGATGGCAAAGCCAATCCGCATGCCGGCCAAGGAACGGGATTTGGAGAAGGTCTGGACAACCAGCAGGTTCTCATATTTCTCCACCAGCTTCAACGCGGATTCCGCACCGAAATCCACATAGGCCTCATCCACAATGACCACTACATCCGGGTTATGGCGAATGATCTCTTCCACGTCCTCAAGACCCATGGCAAGGGCCGTCGGGGCATTGGGATTCGGGAACACGATACCGCCGTTCTCCCGGTAATAGTCTTCTTTGCAGATGGTAAAATCATCTTTTAAAGCCACCTTTTCAAAAGGAATCCGGAATTCCTCCGCCCATACCGGGTAGAAGGAATAGGTAATATCCGGGAAAAGGATGGGCTTCTCAGAATTAAAGAACGTCATGAAGGCCATAGCCAGCACGTCATCGGAACCCACTCCAACAAATACCTGGGACGGATCTACCTGATAACGTTCTGCCAGTGCATTCACCAGCACAGATGCAGCCGGGTCCGGATAACGCCTGAGGGCATCCCCATCCGGTGCCGTCATTGCTTTTAAGACGCCCGGCGCCGGCGGATACGGATTCTCATTGGTGTTCAGTTTGATCATGCCCGGCCGGTTCGGCTGTTCTCCCGGTGTATAGGGGGTCACTTTCCGGACGTTTTCCTCCCATTTGCTCATCTTTTTGTCACTCTCCTTTTAATGTCACAATGCCTTTTTCTACCATAAAAACAGGCCGGTAGGAAAGCTTCGCCGTACGAAGTCCTTCATCTCCCGTGTCTTCCTCCCGGTTGACATAAGTGTAATCTTTCACCTCATGCTCCAGGAACTGCTGATTGATCATGGTATAGGCACCTCTGATATCTGCATAAGCCTTCTCAATGTGTACCACGAAGGTATCGTCGCACACCGGCTCTCCCAGCGTATAGGCAACCACTTTGCCATTCACCCGCAGGAGTCCGCCTTTTAAATGCAGTTCTTTAAATAACCGCAGGGAATTCAGTGCCACGCACATCTCCTGATTTTTCTCAGGGTCATCCTCACAGCCATTATGATTTCTCCAGGACAGTGCCATCTGAAAACACTCTTCCACATTTTCATCCGTGATCGTCTCATATTTCCAGTCCGGATAAGCGGCTTTGAACTGATTCAGATGATTTTTCTTGCCATGGTATTTTTTGCCGGAGAGATTGATGAGCTTCTCTGTCTCATAGACATAGTCCTCCAGATCTCTCGGCCATTCCACATTAAATTTTCCCGGAAAATAGCTTTCCAGTTCTTCCATCTCTCCCTTGCTCACTGCATGGAGCTGGAATGGATAGCCTTTTTCCTTCGCATCCTCCATGAGCATTTCGACTACTTTTTTGCGGTCTCCTGCTCCGATCGGATAGGTATAGGAGTAGGCGCCTTCCTGTCCTGTACGGAAGACGGCTGTCCCTTCGATCTCTGCCCACCCTTCATTATAGAAGCGTGCCCAGAGATATACATTTGCAAAGGTCCGCTCACATCCGTGGAGCTTGCGTTCCGCCAGATGTTTGAGAATCGTATCCCGATCCTCCAATGCAGGCCTCTTAAATGTGATATCCATATTTAACCAAACAACCTTTCTTTGTATACACCGGCATCGATCAGTGCTCTAAAAGACTCTACTACCAGCGGCTTGTCCTCTTTGTAAGTAACACCAAACCATTTATCTTTAGATTCCAGCACGGTAACATTCGCCCTGCCGCTGCGGATCAGCTGGTCCACAACCGTCGGAATGAGGTACTCACCCTTCATCGGATCTGCAAGATTGCCAAGAAACTCTGCAAATCCATGCTCCAGAACATCAAAAATCTCCGTGGAGAATCCCCACATGTTCATGGATACCGGGCAGGATGCCTCCAGCGGAGTGAGGCTGCCGTCTTCACCCTGAACCGCTGCTCCCTCCGGGGTCTTTACAATGTTCTTGGTCTCGGTCACTTTGGTCAGATGCTGCGCATCATCCACGCTGCATACGCCTCTGGTCACGCCGCCGTTCTCACTTAAAGTATTTCCCAGATGGAAGCCCGCCATACAGAATTCCATACGGTCACTTGCGGGATGCTCTTCTACAAGATAGTCATGTACTTTTACAAATGCTTCTTTTCCATAGTAATCGTCTGCATTGATGACTGCAAAAGGTTCTTTTACAATATCCTTGCAGGCAAGGATCGCCTGACCGGTTCCCCAGGGTTTGGTTCTCCCTTCCGGCTTGATAAAGCCGGCCGGAAGTTCATCTACCTCCTGAAATGCATAAGCAGTCTCCACGATCTTCTCCATACGGTTGCCGATCACTTCGCGTAAATCTTTCTCCAGGTCTTTTCTGATAATAAATACCACTTTATTAAATCCTGCTTCCAGCGCATCATGAATGGAATAATCCATAATGATCTCGCCGGACGGTCCTACCGGCTCCAGCTGCTTGATGCCTCCGCCAAAACGGCTGCCAATACCTGCTGCCATCACAACCAGTGTTGTCTTCTTCATATTTCACTATCCTCCAAGTATATCCCTTACATAATACGCTTCATTGTATCGATCACTTTACCTACATACTCCTTGCAGAGTTCCTGGGTCGTAGCCTCTACCATAACACGCAGCAGCGGCTCTGTACCGCTTTCACGCACGAGAATCCGTCCGTCGCTTCCCAGTGCCTCGGTAACTTCTGCAATTGCTTTCTTTACTTCCGGATGCTCCAGAACTGCCTTCTTATCCGTCACGCGCAGGTTCTCCAGAAGCTGCGGGTAGATCTGCACCTCAGAAGTCAATGTACCAAGAGTAGTCTTCTTCTCCAGCAGTACTTCCATGATCTTTAAGGAAGTCAGAATACCGTCACCGGTGGTTGCGTGTTTGCTGAAGATGATATGACCGGACTGCTCACCGCCAAGACGGTAGCCATTCTCCATCATATTTTCAAATACATATTTGTCACCGACTTTGGTCTGCTGATAATGAAGGCCAATTTTGTCGCATGCTTTATAGAGACCAATATTGGACATGACGGTGGTTACAATCATGTCGTCTTTCAGCTGTCCGATCTCTTTTAAATATTTACCGCATACGTAAAGGATCAAGTCACCATCTACCACGTTGCCGTGCTCGTCAACAGCCAGACAGCGGTCTGCATCTCCATCGTAAGCAAATCCGACATCCAGTCCTTTTTCCTTTACAAATGCCTGCAGGCTCTCGATATGGGTGGAACCGCAGTCTTTGTTGATATTGGTTCCGTCCGGCTCGTTGTGAATGACATAGGTCTTCGCACCCAGTGCATCGAAAACGCTCTTCGCAATAGCGGATGCACTTCCGTTGGAACAGTCAAGTCCGACTCTCATGGTCTTGAAAGATCTGGTCGGCAGGGAAATAAGATAACCGATATAACGATTTCTTCCTGCTGCGAAATCTACAGTTCTTCCAATGTTCTCTCTGGTGGCAAATGGAATCTCCTCGGTCTTGCCATCGATGTAATCCTCAATCTTCTGCTCAACCTCTGCTTCCAGTTTGTATCCACTGCCATTGATGATCTTAATTCCATTGTCATAGAACGGATTGTGGCTGGCGGAAATCATAATACCGCAGTCGAAGCCCTCGGTACGTACTACATAGGATACGCTCGGCGTGGTGGTTACATGCAGAAGGTATACATCTGCACCTGATGCAGTCAGTCCTGCAACCAGGGAATACTCAAACATATAGCTGGATCTTCGGGTATCTTTTCCGATGACTACCTGGGCTTTGTGATCCTGCCCGTAATACCATCCCAGAAAGCGTCCTACTTTGTATGCATGCTCTACTGTCAGATTCACGTTTGCCTCGCCGCGGAAGCCGTCGGTTCCAAAATATTTTCCCATATTTTTCTCCTTACTATCCCTTAACTTCATGAATATTTATTTTTACACACGGATTCATTTTATTATATGCAATCAGGAAAGTTTTTTCAACTTAAAAAAGTATAAAATGCCCTGCACTGGAAATAACCGGTGCAGGGCATTGATTTAGTTTTCGTTCATCTTTGCGAGTTTCGCCGCCTGATCGGCTGCGATGCAGGCATCAATAATCTCCTGGATATCACCATCCATGATTTTATCCAGCTTATACAGAGTCAGGTTGATACGATGGTCGGTCACGCGACCCTGTGGGAAGTTGTAGGTACGGATCTTCTCGGAACGGTCTCCGGTACCGATCTGGCTTCTTCTGGCCTCTGCCTCTGCGTCGTGGGCTTTCTGACACTCAATGTCGTAAAGTTTAGCTCTTAAGAGGGCAAATGCTTTTGCCTTGTTCTGCAGCTGGGATTTCTCGGTCTGGCTGTATACCACGATTCCAGTCGGATAGTGGGTCAGACGTACTGCGGAGTCGGTGGTGTTGACACACTGTCCGCCGTTACCGGATGCACGCATTACGTCGATACGAATATCTTTGTCATCAATCTGTACATCCACATCCTCAGCCTCCGGCATCACTGCTACGGTGATAGTGGAAGTATGAATTCTTCCGCCGGATTCTGTCTCCGGCACACGCTGTACACGGTGGACGCCGGACTCATATTTCATCACGGAATAAGCACCCTGGCCGGTAATCATAAAGGTCACGCTCTTCATGCCGCCGATACCGATCTCATCAGACTCCATCACTTCAACTTTCCATCTTCTGGACTCTGCATAATGCACATACATACGGAAAATCTCGGCTGCGAAAAGGGCTGCCTCGTCTCCACCCGCACCTGCACGGATCTCCACGATAACGTTCTTGTCATCATTCGGGTCTTTCGGAAGAAGGAGAATCTTCAGTTCTTTCTCCAGCTCCACGATTCTTTTCTTTGCCTCGGAAAGCTCTTCCTTCAGCATCTCACGCATCTCCTCGTCGGACTCGCTCTCCAGCATGGAAACGCTCTCTTCCTCTGTCTCCTGACATTTCTTATACTCTGTATAGGCCGTTACCAGCGGCTGCAGATCAGACTGTTCCTTCATAAGCTTCCGGAACCGGTTCTGATCATTTACCACAGACGGCTCTGTCAGTTCATTGGTAATCTCTTCATACCGTCTTACCAGGTCTTCCAGTTTATCAAACATGTCTTTCCTCCATTACTTTTACGCCTTAAGTGTTCCATATACAACCCGGTCAAGGCCAGCCAGGTCCTTTATTACATGAATATCTTTAAAATCTTTCTCCATCAGCCTGCTGACAGATACACCCTGATCATATCCGATCTCAAAGAAAAGCATTCCCTTCGGAGCCAGATATGCCGGACTTTTTTCTATAATAATACGGTAAAAGTCAAGGCCATCCGTGCCGCCATCCAGCGCCATCACAGGTTCATGATCTTTTACCTCCTCCGAAAGTGTCGTGATAACTTCCGAAGCAATATATGGTGGATTGGATACGATCATATCGTATGTGCCATTTACCTGTTCAAACAGGTCGCTCTGCAAAAGTGCTGTTGTCTTCTCCATCCCCAGGGTTCTACGGTTTTCCTGTGCAATTTTCAGTGCTTTTTCTGACAGATCCACGCCGGTTCCGGTGACTTCTTTGCAGCCATTTAGTTCTGCTGCCAGTTTGACAATACTCAGCAGAATACACCCGGATCCGGTACACATGTCAAGAAGCTTCATTCCGGAATGAACATATTTCAGTGCTTCTTCTACCAGTATTTCCGTATCCTGCCTAGGTACCAGCACATCTTCTGACACCTGAAAATCCAGTCCCATGAACTCCTGATGCCCTGTCAGATGCTGCAGCGGAATGTGCTCTGCTCTTCTGGCAATCTGCTTTTTATAAAGCATCTCCTCTTCCGGAGAAACTTCCTTTGATGGCTCCATAAGGTATCTGGTTCTGCTTACATGCAGCATCTCTTCCATAAGATACCAGGCATCCATTTTCCAGTCTTCAATTCCTGCTGACTGAAGCGCATGTTCCCCTTCTGTCAGTAAATCCCGAAGCGTCAATCTTCCATCTCCCCGGCACCGCCAAACAATGTACTGTCCTGACTTGGAACTTCCACATTTTCGGTGTCAGAATCGGGATCCGGAATTTCCACATCCTGTTCTTCCTCAGCCGGATATCCAAGAAACGCTTTCCAGTCAAACACTGCCTCTACTGCGGCAATGGCTACTTCGATCATATCGTCATCCGGCTCTCTGGTCGTCAGCTTTTGCATGGCTTTTCCCGGAAGGCTTAACACTTTCATGAGCGGATTGTCCGTTCTGCCTGCCAGCCGGATAAATTCATAGGAAACCCCGGCAATCACCGGAACCAGCAGAATACGGAATACTACACGCAGTATCGGAGAATCTACTCTGATAAAAATGAAGAAAACAATACTGATCACCATGACGATGAACAGAAAACTGGTACCGCAGCGCGCATGATAACGGGAACTTTTCCGTACATTTTTTACATTCAGCTCCCGGCCACGTTCAATACAGTTGATACACTTATGTTCTGCCCCGTGATACATGTAAGTTCTCTTAATATCCTTCATACAGGAAATCAACACTACATACAGGGTAAACAGTCCCAGCCGGATCACACCCTCCAGCACTGCCAGAAGAGTATTAGACACAATAAAATTCCGGAAGATGCCAGAAATGTAATAAGGCAGCACCATAAAAATGGCCACCGCCATAATCACAGAAAATGCCACGGTACAGCCCATAACTACTTTCTCCGCTTTTTCACCGAAAAGTTTCACAAGAAGCTTCTCGAACTTTCCCGGTTCCTGCTCTTCTTCATCATCATAGAAGCTTGCGGAATAGCTTAAGCTTTCCATTCCCAGAATCAGGGAATCTATAAAATTTACCACTCCACGGATCAATGGAAGCTTTGCCCATTTACTGTCACCGGCAATACTCCGGTACACTTCTGTGCGTACTTCGATCTGTCCGTCCGGTTTTCTTACGGCCACGGAATATTTTTCCTTATTTTTCATCATGATGCCTTCCAGCACCGCCTGGCCGCCAATTCCTGATGGTCTCAAATTTTCACGTCCTCTTATATTGCTGTATTTAAAAATAGGTTGAGATTAATCATAACCTCAACCCTACTTTCCGCAATCTTATTTAATACCGTATTTGCGATTGAACTTATCGATACGTCCGCGAGCTGCTGCTGCTTTCTGCTGTCCGGTGTAGAACGGATGGCATTTGGAGCAAATCTCAACGTGGATATCGGATTTGGTAGAACCTGTTACGAAAGTGTTTCCGCAGTTGCAGGTTACAGTTGCCTGATGGTAATTCGGATGGATTCCTTCTCTCATTATTTTTCACCTCTTCTTATTATTCGTGAACTTCCAGCTCTCGCTGATTCCCGGTCAATGCCGCTCCGATGTTTCCACGACAAGATTCCCCGGGCTATCCCTGCAAGTCCCTACAGGTATATCCTTACATTAGCCTTTAAACTATACCATAGTTTTTCGCGGTATGCAAGAGATTTATCGTTGCTCTAATCATAATTTTTATACAAAATTGCCAGGTAAACCAAATATGCTGCAAATCCTGCCAGGCCAAGAAGAGATACTGCTGCATTTAGCAGATCATCTTTGAACAATGGCAATATACGAGGCAGAAAAACAAGCAGGAATATCAGTACCGGAATCATCAGTTTGGAAATCATCCTCAGTATCTGATATCGTTTCTCCGGGATGTTTTCCGGCTTATATAACTCCGGATGAAGCAGTTCTCCGTGGATTACCATTCCCATTCTGCCGCATACACGGTATGCCCGGTACTCTCTTCCGTCAATAGTAAATTCCGGATACATGCCTTCTTTTGTAATTACCAGATTCAAATGATGCTGTTCCGCATACAAGAAGAGCTGTTCCGTCATCTGCCGGGGTGTTGTACAAAAATCCTCCGGAGAAAAACTAAACTCACGAAGACTTTCGCTTTGCAATACTTTTTTATAATCCTGAAGAATATCTGCAAAATAATGTCCATTTTTCTCCTCGGTTTTTATTTTGCTTAAATACCTGTCCACGTCCAGCTGCGTAAGCTCCTTCTCTTCGATCTGTCCGCAGAAAGAAATTGCCGCCTGCAGCTTCTGCTGTCTTTCCACAAGCATCTCTTTCTGCATCTGAAGTGCATCTTGCAATTCTATGGTTCCCTCAAGGAGCTGCCGGATTTCCTCCAGCGGCATATCAAGCTTCCGAAAGAGAAGGATCAGCTTCAGTCTTCTGATATCTTCCTCACTGTAATTCCGGTACTTATTTTCCTGCTCCCTTGATGGCTGCAGTAAACCTATCTTTTCATAATACCGTATATTCTGCCTTGTAATCCCTGTCTGCATCTCCGCTTCCTTAATCGTTACCATAATAACCTCCATCTATTTTTCCTTGATACTAAGGGATATAGTAACTATAAGGTCAAGTATTTTTTGCTGTCTGCAGCCGTTTATTGAATTCCTCATAGAAATTTCCGTCCGGAGCATAGGGTGTCAGGTAAAATTTCTGCAGCACGCCCATGCTGATCTGCTTCATCTGATCCGGTGCTTTCTTCACCTGGATTTCCATATCTTTCAGATA
The DNA here is from genome assembly GCF_020686965.1 of Hominiventricola filiformis. Lineage (NCBI taxonomy): Bacteria > Bacillati > Bacillota > Clostridia > Lachnospirales > Lachnospiraceae > Hominiventricola > Hominiventricola filiformis. The sequence goes on from NZ_JAJEPS010000001.1 coordinate 488,735, forward strand.
ATAGTGCCAGTCCCTGACAAAGACTTCGTACTGCTTCAGATCCGGCGTATCCAGCCATTTCTTTACTTTTACTTTTGATTTGTCCGGCTTGGGACATTCATGAACCTGAAGAAAGTATTTAAAAGAACCATCTTCGTAGATTCTTCCCAGCGGAAATAATCTGCAGATGCCCGGGCGGAATCCGTGAATCGAGCAGCGCCCATCCTTATTTAAAAAGGAACAGGCTTCCTTCTCCCCTGCCATCTTAAGATTTGGCAGAATCAGGCAGTCCACGATATTTAATTCGATCTTATCCACCATAAGTCCGTTAAAATCGGCCCCTAATCCACAACATAAACGGTGGATATCCAGAGGATCCAGTACAATGGATTCTCCCATTCCGCGACAGCAGGCAGAACAGCCCTCACAGCCGCCACAGTCTGCCTTTACCATGTCGTTGGAGGTATATAATTTTCCATCTGACACTTCCTTCATGTCAATATTTCGTTCCATAGTTATTCCTCTTGCTTCTTCTGATGGCTTCCAAACTCTGTATTTCCCATCCGTACATCCTGCAGATGTTTCTGCAGATCTTCCGGCAGGTAGTCAAAGAGATAGTTTTTGCTGCCCGGGAATTGTTCTATGTAGTCCCGGCGGATTTCCTGATTGATCCGGTTGATCTCTTCTTTTAACTCCCGCGCCGACATCATGGCACAGCCTTGTCCACGGATAATGATCTGTTCCAGACCGTCGGAGGTTGCCACCGTCACCTGATATTTCCGTCCAATCTGGTGAGCTGTTCTTTCTATATAACTGTCTGCCGTCTCTGCTTCTTTGGTGTAGACAACGTGGATATTGTGATAAGGAACGATCTCCTCCTCATGCCCTTCTACCCGGTAGGCATCAAAGACAAGGATAAGATTGCACTTTCGAAAGCCCTGATAATTGCACATAATATCCTGCAGCTTTTCTCTGGCTCCCGCAATGCTTACTTTTGCCAGATCACTTAATTCTTCCCAGGCAAAGATGACATTATAACCATCCACCAGAAAATATTCCGGCAATTTTTCTTTTGGTTTGTAGGGTTTTGCTTTCTCCGGCTTTTCCGCTCCATAAGTTCTGGAAGCAGGATGATCGTTATAACGGCGGAGCTTTTCTTCCCCAAAAGTCCGCTGCATAATAGCCTGCAGTTCTTCTTCGTCCTCCACGCTTCCCAAAGACACTGCCGGCCGCCGTCTCTCCTCCGGCTGGTTCAGATCTTCCAGCGGATTTTCCCGGATCGCAGATGCTCTCAGACTGCCGTTTTTCTGCAGTACGCTTTCCAGATGCATATGCTGCGGCACTTCATACCAGGGCACAATGGTACCTGCTCCATGATAACAGAAGACGGATGAAGAAGGATTTCTGAAATCTGTCTCCGGATCATACCAGGTCTCTTCCAGTACTTCCTCCGGGTTATGGCAGCGTCCATAGCCACGGAAAATGCAGGTCAATCTGCCTCTTCCTTTTGTATAAGAATTAATCTCTTTCTGATAATTCTTAATACAGGCTACTGCCACACCTCCAGTGAGCACAGACATATCACCTTCCTGCTCCGGAAGTCCCATCTCCGCACCCATACGTTCCAGATCCATCATGGCATGTCCCAGTGTCTCAGAGGGCACTTCCAGACGAAAATCATACCAGGGTTCCAACAATACACTTTCTGCCTGCATCAGTCCCTGCCGGACAGCCCGGTAGGTTGCCTGCCGGAAGTCGCCGCCCTCGGTATGTTTCTGGTGGGCACGGCCTGCCACCAGAGTAATCCGCATATCTGTAATATCCGAGCCTGTAAGCACGCCTTTATGCTGCCGTTCTTCCAGATGCGTTAATACCAGTCGCTGCCAGTTCCGGTCCAGCAGATCTTCGCTGCAATCCGCCGCAAACTGAAGTCCGCTTCCCTGCTCACCCGGTTCCATGAGAAGATGTACTTCCGCATAGTGGCGCAGCGGTTCGAAGTGTCCCACCCCTTCTACCGTATTGGCAATGGTTTCCTTATATACAATATTTCCTTCATCAAAATCCACGGACACCTCAAAACGATCCAGAATCAGTTTTTTCAGAATCTCAATCTGCACCTCACCCATGAGCTGCACTTCGATCTCCCGCAGTTTCTCATTCCATCGAATATGAAGTTCCGGTTCCTCGTCTTCCAGAAGACGCAGTTTTCCAAGCAGCTGCACCGGATCACAGTCTCTTGGCAGCGTCAGTTTATAATTCAGTACCGGCTCCAGCACCGGGAGGTTGGTGTGATGTTCGATTCCAAGCCCTTCTCCGGCCCGCGTCTTCGTAAGTCCTGTTACCGCGCAGACCATTCCCGCTTCTGCCTCATTCACCGTCTCATATTTGGTTCCGGAATAGACACGGATCTGATTTACTTTTTCCTGCCACTCTTCTTCCTCCGCCGTTCCACTCAAGGTATCTTTTACTTTGAGCGTTCCTCCGGTCACCCGAAGCCAGGTCAGTCTTCCTCCCTGCTCATCCCGGCTGATCTTAAAAACCCGCGCGCCGAATTCCTGCTCAGGCTCTTCTACATAAGAATACTTCTCCAGACCTCTCAGAAATTCATCCACCCGGTCGAGCTTCAACGCTGATCCAAAATAGCACGGAAATACATGACGGTCACGAATCAGTTCCCGGATCATCTGCTCAGAAACTGTTCCCTGCTCAAGATAATGTTCCAGTGCCTGTTCCTCGCAGACCGCCACATTTTCCAGAAATTCTCCGGATGTCTGATCGCAGTCAAAGTCCACGCACCGGTCATCCAGTTCCTTTTTCAGATGCTCCATGAGCAGTTCTTTATCGGTTCCATTCTGATCCATCTTATTCACAAACAGGAACACCGGAACGCCATAGCGTTTGAGCAGCCGCCAGAGTGTTCTCGTATGTCCCTGTACTCCATCTGCTCCGCTGATGACCAGTACGGCATAGTCCAGCACCTGCAGTGTCCGCTCCATCTCTGCGGAAAAATCCGCATGGCCCGGTGTGTCCAGCAATGTTACTTTCCAGTCTCCAAGGGTGAATTCTGCCTGTTTTGAAAATATGGTAATTCCTCTCGCCCGCTCCAGCTCGTGGGTGTCCAGAAATGCGTCTTTATTATCTACTCTTCCCAGCTTCCGGATGGTGCCGCTTTCATACAGCATCGCTTCCGATAACGTTGTCTTTCCCGCATCCACATGTGCCAGAACTGCTATACAAAGATGTTTCAATGCAAAATGCCCCCTCGTGTCATAATTTAATTATTATAACACGAAAGAGGGCATTTCGTCGAGGAGAGGGTATTATGCTGTCGGATACATGGTCCGATACAGCCGTTTTCCACTTTCCGTCCGGAATATTTTGTGGTATGCATTTCTGCATCCGTCCAGGGACACTTTATCTTCAAAAAGATTGACCAGAAAATCCGCTTCCACCAGAATCTGATAATCCATGCCGTCCATATCGTGATAAGTATGGTGATGGCCCACCAGATAGCAGACCCGCTCTGTCACATCTACCGGCCATTCTAATCCATCCAGCAGCTTTTTCGCTTCCGCCGGGCCTTCCAGCTCCTGATATTTTCCGCTGCTGCTTCCATATTTCTGCTCAGAAATATGGATTCCAATATCATGGACCACTGCTGCACTCTCCAGCGTAAACTGGGTCTTCGAATCCAGCCCTTCCATGAGTCCGATCATTCTGGCAAATTCATATACTTTCACAAAGTGTTGAATCCTCGGCACATCTCCATGGTCATATTCCATCATAGCAGTTAACAATTTTTCTATTCTCATCTTAGCGGCACTCCCGTTCTTTTTTTCCATTTTATCACAGGTGATTATTCTCAGAATAGTGCTTTTTCAGAAATACAAAAAGCCCGGAAAGCTTTACGCCTCCCGGACCTTCTGTTATTTATTCGCAAACACTCTACAAATATAGGTTAAATCCACATTAAGCACATACAGTTGAAAAACTGTTGTAATACTCCTTAAAGAATTCATTCAGCATACTTAAAATTTTTCTCATAACAGACACCTTGCCTTTCTTGTGCACTGTGTTTTCTTCCACAGCATGTTCAGTTACGATTGGATTTTCAGATCTGATTTCCTTTTGTTGAGTATAATGTACCACAGCTGTGCATAAATGTGAAATACATATAGTAATCATGTTGCGATACTTTTTAAGTATTCTTTTATGCCGCCTGTTTCACGGCCTCTTTCTTCTTATTAAATAACTCTTTTCCGGAGTTTACCACGATAACCACGCCAAGCACCATTAACAGAATGGCAATAATCAGCTGCAAACCCTCTACCATGAAGACTGCGGTTCCTGCGTTGAATGCTTTGACCAGGCCGATGGTTCTCTGAACCAATGCAGTGAAGGTGACGCAAAGCATGATGATCAGAGGAGGGAACAGGGTCTTATTCTCACGGCCGGTGACTTTCAGGAATACGCACAGGGTAATGAGTACCAGTGCGCTCAACAGCTGATTGGCACTTCCGAACAGCGGCCAGATGTTGGAGTATCCAACCTGTGTCAGGATATAGCCGAATGCCAGTGTCACAATAGTGGAGAAGTAGGTATTGCAAAGCAATTTTCTCCAGCCCTCTGCATGTTCCATATCATCCACACTGAACAGTTCCTGGAAGGACATACGCCCGATTCTTGCAACAGCATCCAGACTGGTCAGCGCCAGAGCGGATACACACATGGTCATGAAGCAGGATGCCACATAGACCGGAACACCGAACATTTCCAGAAGTCCTGCAACCCCGCCGGAAAAGACCTGGAACGGAGTTCCTGCTGCGGCAGTTCCGTCTGCCGCTGCGGCTGCACCTGCCACGCAGAGTGCCAGCACTGCCAGAAGACTTTCCAGAACCATGGCTCCATATCCGACTTTCAGCATATCTTTCTCATTTGCTACGGTCTTGGAAGAAGTACCGGAAGATACCAGGCTGTGGAATCCGGAAACAGCTCCGCATGCAACGGTAACAAACAAAATCGGGAACAGATTTCCAAGATTGTCATTATGGAATCCGGTGTATACCGGCAGATTCATGTTCGGATGTGCAACCACAAGTCCAAGAGTTGCTCCGATGATCATGCCTGCAAACATGAAGGTAGTCATATAATCACGAGGCTGTTTCATCAGCCACATCGGAAGAACAGATGCCAGGAAAATATAAGCAAATGTGATGTAGGACCAGGTTGCTTTATCTGCCACCATCGGAAGGTTCATGCCAATTCCAAGAGCAGCTACGGTGCATACCAGACCAAGTACTACTTCTTTCCAGCCGCTTACTTTGCATTGTTTCTGGATCAGTCCGAAGATAACTGCAAATACCATGAACAGAATGGAAATGGTTCCGGCTGCTCCGTTGACCTGTGCATTTTCGGCAAGGGAAGCAACTCCGTCTGTAACGGTATAGGCATTAAAAGTACCGGCTACCATATCGGCAAATGCGGCAATCACAATCAGGGTAAACAGCCAACAGAACAGAAGGAATAATTTTCTTCCGGTCTTGCCAATGTATTTCTCGATCAAAAGTCCCATGGATTTTCCTTCATTCTTTACACTGGCATACAGTGCTCCGAAATCGGTAACAGCTCCGAAGAAAATGCCTCCCAGGAGAATCCAGAGCAGTACCGGCAGCCAGCCAAATGCTGCCGCCTGAATAGCTCCCGTCACAGGGCCTGCACCTGCGATGGAAGAAAACTGATGGGCAAATACCACCCATCCATCTGTCGGTACATAATCTTTTCCATCTTCTTTTGTGTAAGCCGGCGTCTTTGCCTTCGGGTCGATGCCCCATTTGTTCGCCAGCCAGCGTCCGTATAAAGTATAGCCTGCCAGCAGGCAGACAGCTGCGATTGCTACGATCACTAACGTATTCATTTCTTCTCTCTCCTCATCTTATTGTTTTTATGTTTCAGATCAAAAAAACCTTCGTCTCCTCCAGATGGATTCTGAAGAAGACGAAGGTCTGTAAATTCCTCCGCGTTACCACTTCTCTTGCCGGAAACTTCCGGCCTCTCTGCCACATCCTCGACAGTCTTTTCTGTCAATGAATATGCGTCCTCATAACGGTGGACTGCCCGTCCTGAATTACTTGCATTTCCTTTCACTCAGACTGCTGGCAGGGGATGAATTCTTTCCATGCCTGTTTTCTCACACCAGCCGAAAACTCTCTGATAAGCATTGCGGAAACAATCCGTATCCTGTTCACTGCATTTGATCTATGAAACGATTACGATTATAGTCCGCTTTTTTTAAATGTCAACATTTTTTGAAAATGAGAAAATATTTTTTGTTTATGAAATAAAACATGAATTTATTTCATTGATATATTTCCTTTTATTCATCGAAAAAGGCGCCCCTAAGGACGCCTCATTTCATGCCGTATTTCAATATGTTTGCTAAATCCCCGTTGATTAAGCGTTTGCTTTTTTCGGGTTTTTCAGAGTCTGAACACCCTCAATAACAAGGACAATAGCAAGGACGATCAGCAGAACTCCAAGAATGGACTGTGCCCAGGGACCCCAGTCTGCTCCGCCAGCCATGATCATACCAACCTGATTCTTTACAGTCAGACACAGGGAAGAGATGGTAACGATGATCATGAATCCCATCGGAAACAGGAACATCTTATTGTTCTTTCCAAGATTGCCAAGCCAGGTAGCAACAGCCAGAAGACCGATACCTGCAAGCAGCTGGTTTGCAGCTCCGAACAGACCCCAGATCTTACCGTATCCGTTCATACCAAGCAGGATACCAAGAACAACCGTCAGGATGGTAGCAAAGTACGGATTAACCATCACTTTCTTCCAGCCTTCTTTTACATCTGCAGCAGTTTCACCCGGCTCCAGCCAGAACTCCTGGAACATGAAACGTGCAAGACGGGTTGCAGTATCCAGAGAGGTCAGACAGAATGCAGAGTAAGTCAGTACCAGTAAAGAGTTCAGAATGCTGTAGCTTCCCGGAATGATGTCATCGATCATATGAGCGATACCACCACCGAAGATAGCAGTTGCACCAACCAGCGCGTTGTCCGGGTTAGCTGCATTCCATTTGTAAGCGTATCCGATTGCACACAGAGTCAGTACTGCAAGTACGCACTCCAGAAGCATTCCGCCGTAAGCGATCGGTTTTGCATCCGTCTCTTTGTCCAGCTGTTTGGAAGTGGTTCCTGATGATACCAGTGAATGGAATCCGGAGATTGCACCACATGCTACAGTTGTAAACAGTACCGGGAACATGAACTGGAGACCGTTTCCGTTGTCTACTGCAAAGCTTGTTACTGCCGGGAACGTGCTGTCAAAGGTCGGATGAGCAACGATAACACCAAAAGCTGCTACTGCAAGCATAGCGTACAGCAGGAAAGAACTCAGGTAATCACGCGGCTGAAGCAGAATCCATACCGGTGTTACAGAGGCGATTGCAATATAAAGACCTACAATCCACATCCAGGTCTTGGTAGACAGATACAGCGGATGGAAATTCATACCAATTGCCATAATAACAACGATTGCAAGCACACCTACTACAGATGCGATGCCCATCGGCATATTACGGCGATATACGCAGAAACCAAATACGATAGCAATGAGAATGAACAGAATGGAAATCATTGCTACCGTAGCCGGAGTAGCAGATTTAGCCATATCAAGAGCTCCACTCTCATCATAAACAGCACCGAAAGTAGATGCTACAATAGAAGCAAATGCTGCTACTACCAGGATCAGTGTCAGATAAGAGAAGATGATAAACAGCTGTTTTGCACGTTTACTCATATTAGCGGAAATGATCTCTCCGATGGACTGTCCTTTATTGCGGACAGATGCGAACAGTGCACCAAAGTCATGCACGCCGCCGAAGAAGATACCTCCAACAAGGATCCAAAGAGTTACAGGAAGCCATCCGAACATAGCTGCTCCGATCGGTCCGGTAATCGGGCCTGCACCTGCGATGGATGAGAAATGATGTCCCATCAGAACCGGAGCTTTTGCCGGTACGTAGTCAACACCATCTTCCATGGTATGAGCCGGTGTTTCCGTTTTGTTTTCACCTACGCCCCACTGTTTGCACAGCCAGCCGCCGTAACAGACGTATCCAGCTACCAGGATAGCGACGCAGATGATGAGAAGTACTAATGAATTCATTGTTTACTTACTCCCTTCCGTGTTTGCGAATATAGTACTTTTTTCAAAATTTTCGCTACATGATGGCCGCTGCGGTTGGCATCAATACGGCTGTCTGCCACACGCACCAGCGCTGCATGAAAATTCATCCAGCCATGCAGTGAAAAATGAAAACTTTTGTAAATACGGCATTTTTTCAGTGCCTTCAGCGCGTCCTCATCACAGGTATCGCACACAAAGACTGCCGTAATATAGGAGGCCATATGTCCCGGACCCACATGGATCCGTTTCATGCCATCCTCATGGATGTAATCCCTCCACTGCTCGAAAAGCGGCAGTGTCAGATGGGGAATGTTCAGCAGATAGAGAAATTCCTCATTTTCCGCAGACCATAATTCTGCTTTTTTGGAGATTACATACTGACCGGAATGCTCAAAAAAATCACAGCGGGCTGTGATCGGGGTCTGATCATCTTCGATCATGTGAATATTATAATATGGCCCATAGTTTTTCAGTAACCGCTCGATTGCTGACTCTCTTGTATACTGCATTCCGTTTCTTCCAATCTATATCAGTCAAAATCAATTTTTCATAAAAATTTTATAAAAACTTTATACATTATAATCCTTCATACATAAATATGCAAGTTTTTTATGTGTTTACACAAAATTTTTGCCATAAATTTACAGTCTTTATTTTCAATCATGTGATTTTTTCGATCCATCCGTATGTTCCAACAGAATTCCCGTAACAAGCATGCCGATAATCCGCGGCAGCTGAAGTCGTTGTACAATGGCGGCCATGGCAAGGCCCACCAGAAAAATAAGTGAAAGTGATGCTAATATATTTTTCCCTGTCAACTTTCTTTATAATATTTTTCTACATGAATTCTGAATTTTTCAAATAATGGATAATATTCGTTTACAATAGTTGAAAACTGCTCCTCTGCAAAACTCCCATCATAATCATGTGCCAGCTGGTTTCGCACTTTCAACATTTGCATCCACCGGTCATCATCAATCAGTCTGTTCACAAATGCCTGCTGCAAAGTTTCCCGTGGAGAACCAATGGCAAAATCAATAATCTCCATTTTCTTCACCAGAATGTCTTTCATAACTTTCCACGCAATGTCAAATGTCAGATTAAAATTTAAAACAGTTCCTTCCAAGACAAAATCAGCAGATGGATCTGCATATCTGCTTTTTTCCAGATTTTTTAAACTTTTGCAAAATGTCAGGTAACGGTTAATAAATTTGTTTTCCATACTTTTCTATATCCTCCAATAAAAATGGATTCTTTATACTATCATAATCAAAAATATCAATTTTCCGAAGTGTATCAATAGATTCCAGGTCCCTTTCCAGTTTTAACAAGTCTTTACATCCATAAACAACAAAATCAATATCACTGGTCGGTGTCTGCGTTCCTGTAGCAAATGATCCAAACAAATCCAGTCTTTGTACTCCATTTTTCTTACACACATCTGCAACTTTTTCAATAACTTCCGAAACAGGCATTGTATTCATCATGCCTACCTCCTGCGAAATGTATTTCTATTTTCTTACCTTATCACAAAATCCTTGTTATCGCCAGATATTCGCTGCACTTTTCAGTAAACCTTATTTCCCATATTATCATTTCCGTCGGTATTCACGGGGTGTCATCAGATATCGGGTTTTAAATGCACGATTGAAATATGACAGATTATCAAATCCGCACTGTTCTGAAATGGACAGCACGGTATCTTCCGTCGTACGCAGCGCTTCCGCTGCTGCGTTCAGACGATATTCATTGAGAAAAGCCGTAAATCTCTGGCCAGTCATTTTTTTAAACCACCGCATAAAATGACTGGAACTGCACTGGCAGATGTTGGCAGCATCTGCAACGTGCAGCTTCGTTCCATAGTGCACGGAAATCCACTGCAGGACCTGTTTCAGACGCATCGTATCTGCTGTTTCCGATGCAGGAAGCTGTTTTCCCTGTGCCATAAGAATTGCCAGAAACCGAAATAATGCCCCTTTGATCAGGAGTTCATATCCCGGCAGCTTTGTCCGATTGGCATCCTCTGCCTCACGCAGACAGACCGCTGCCTCCTGATAACATCTATCCTTCTTATTCAAAATTCCGGACAGCTCCAATCGACCGCTCTGCAGAGGAAGCAGATATTTTTCCGCACAGAGATCTCCGGCTCCTCCCAGAAGTTCAAGATCGAAAATAATGTTCTCATATTCCATGGAACTTCCCTTTTCCTGGCGGAATGCATGCAGCGTTCCAGGCGAAAAAATAAAAATATCTCCTTCCTGTGCCCGACAGACCGTTACCCCCATCTGGATAAATCCATGTCCTCTTTTCACAAAAACGAGTTCCATACTGTCGTGCCAGTGCAGTGCCACCTGTGGGAAATCCCCCGGAATCGTGCATGGGTAAATATTAAATGGGAAACGTATCTCTCCGTGCTTTTTCTTTTCCTGCAATGAAAGTGGATTCTTCATGTTTTTCCTCCTTAATGATAGAATTGTATCATATTTTGCGCTCTTTGTATAAGATTTTGCTCGTTTTGTGTGATATATCTAAGACATAGGTATTAATCGTGTTTTCATATTAAGGAGGTTTTTATGAATTTCACTGAAACATTACAAAACATTACCAAAAAATCTTTGTCCGATTGCAGTAATCAGGAACTGTATCTGGCACTTCTCGAAATCGTGCGTCAGAAAAGTGCTGACCGCATCCAGCCTGTTACCGGAAGGAAGCTGTACTATATCAGTGCAGAATTTCTGATTGGAAAACTGTTATCCAACAACCTGATCAACCTTGGTCTGTACGAGGAAGCCCGCGATGCTCTGGCTGCTGCCGGCAAGAATCTGTCCGACATTGAAGAAGTCGAGCCGGAACCGTCCCTTGGAAACGGCGGTCTCGGACGTCTGGCAGCCTGCTTCCTGGATTCTCTGGCGACTTTGAGTCTGCCGGGAGACGGTGTCGGTCTGCGGTATCATTTTGGTCTGTTCCATCAGTCTTTCGAAAACGGACTTCAGAACGAAAAACCAGATCCGTGGCTGACCGCCCACAGCTGGGCTGAAAAAACCGATATTGTTTACCCGGTTGAGCTGGCTGGAAAAACTTATACTGCCCGCCTGTACAAACTGGCAGTTACTGGCTACGAGGGTCGTACCAACACGTTGAATCTTTTCGATCTGGATACCATCGATGAGACAATTGTCAAAGAGGGTATTTCCTTTGATAAAACAGAAATTGCTAAAAATCTGACCCTTTTCCTCTATCCGGATGATTCTGATGAGACCGGCCGGCGTCTTCGCGTCTTCCAGCAGTATCTGATGGTTTCTGCCGGAGCCCAGCTGATTCTCGCAGAAAGTGCAGCACGGGGCTGTAATTATCATGATCTGGCAGATTATGCTGCAATCCAGATTAATGATACCCATCCGAGCATGGTGATCCCGGAGCTCATCCGCCTTCTTGAAGAAAAAGGAATTGCATTTGAAGAAGCAGTCGACATTGTGACAAAAACCTGTGCCTACACCAACCACACAATTCTGGCAGAAGCACTGGAAAAATGGCCGCGTGCTTACCTGGATTCCATTGTCCCGCAGTTGATGCCGATTATCGAAAAACTGGATAAACTTGCACGCACCCGCACAGAAGATGAGACGCTTGCTGTCATTGACACTGACGATCTTGTCCATATGGCACACATGGATATCCATTTTACCCATTCTACCAATGGTGTAGCAGCTCTTCATACCGAAATTTTGAAAAATTCTGAGCTACATGGTTTTTATGAGCTTTATCCTGAAAAATTTAACAACAAGACCAACGGCATTACTTTCCGCCGCTGGCTGTTAGAGTGTGATCCCAGACTTACTGCTGTACTGGAAAAACATATCGGATCCGGTTTCCGGAAAGATGCTTCCGAGCTGGAAAAACTGATGAATTTCGCAGATGATACTGCGGTTCTCAATGAATTAACGGATGTAAAGAAAGCAAATAAAGAAGCTCTTGCAGACTGGCTTCTTCATACCCAGAATATTGTTTTAAATACCAATGCTGTATTTGATATTCAGTCCAAACGTCTGCATGAATACAAACGTCAGCAGCTGAATCTGCTCTATTTGATTCATACTTATTATGAAATCAAAGCCGGCCATCTGCCTGCTGTCCCGCTGGTAAGCATTTTCGGTGCAAAAGCAGCGCCTGCCTATATCATTGCAAAAGACATTATTCATGCTCTGCTGACACTGTCCAAAGTAGTTGCTGCGGATCCTGAAGTTTCCAAATGGCTGCAGATTGTCTTCATTGAAAATTATAATGTTACAGCCGCCGAGAAACTGATTCCTGCCTGCGACCTGTCTGAGCAGATCAGTCTGGCATCCAAAGAAGCTTCCGGTACCGGCAACATGAAATTCATGTTAAACGGTGCACTGACCCTCGGCACTATGGATGGTGCAAATGTGGAAATCAGTGAGCAGGCTGGTGAAGATAATATTTATATCTTCGGGCAGACTTCTGATCAGGTTATCCACCGCTATGCAGCCGGAGATTATCAGGCAATCCAGTGGTATGAGGGTGACCCAAATATCCGTCGTGCCATTGACTTCCTTACCGGTCCGAAAATGCTGGCTGCAGGTCATGAAGAAAATCTGAGCCGCCTGCATCATGAACTGATCCATAAAGACTGGTTCCAGACCCTTCCTGATTTCAACGCATATGTGGTTCGAAAAGAACAGGCTCTGAAAGATTACGCCTGCGATCCTATGGGATGGCGCCGTAAATGTCTGATCAACATTGCAAAAGCCGGTATGTTCTCAAGTGATCGTACCATTGCTGAATACAATCGCGATATCTGGCATCTGGAAAAGTAAAAGTTTACTTTTCCAGCAGTGCCACTGTCTCAACTTGCAGTTCATTAGTTCTGACAAATAATGCTCCGCTTTCACCATCGTAGGTAACAGGGAAGGTGAAATGGATCGTCTTTATCAGATGCTTGTCATCCCGCTTTTCCGGATACAGCTCTATAAACGAAACCATAGCCTGCAACAATGCCTTTTTATCCTCTGGCGACATGACATCGTAATACTTGCTGAAGCCTTCCAGCATTTCAAAGATGGATTTCTTCGTCATGGCAGATTTTTCAACCATAGCGATTTCCTGATCTACTTCATCAAGTCTTGTCTGTGCATCCTCGATCTTTTCATACAGGTCATCCAGAATACGATTCAGACTGTCTACTTTACTTTGATAGTGCCTATCCGCAATGTCAAGCTCCGTCAGTCTCTTTTCAGTCTGGAGCAGATTGCCGCTATATTTGGTGATCTCATTTCGGATTGCTGTCTGCTTCTTCCGCAGAGAATTTACATCTGTCTGGATATCAATCTTTTGAGAAATAAGCTCTACAAACTCCGGGATTGTCACCATGGAGGATATAACCTCTTTCACCTCGGTTTCCAGTTTGGTGCCGCTGTAATACTTGTTGGCAAGAGAACAGCTGATCCCGTTTCTATCTCTTCCGGATATGCACCGATAGGAAATATATCTCGGATAATAACCTTCTTTTCCGTTTTTCTTTTTCCTTGGCGGCGCAGTATAACCAAAGATGTTTTTTCCGCAGTCTGGACATCTGATCAGGCCAGTCAGTGGATAAACGGTCGTACTGTCACTTCGGGTTTTTCGATGGGCAACATTCTTTTTCAGCCGCTCTGCTGCTTTTGCAAAAGTCTCCTTGCTGACAATCGGTTCATGCACGCCATCCACAAGGATAATCTTGCTTTCATCGTCTTGCTTCACGACCTTCGTTTCGTTGTTCTTTCCCTCAACCTTTACCGTATGGCGGCGACCGTAGGAAATCATGCCTGCATAAACCGGATTACTGAGAATGATACGAACGGTTCTGTCTGTAAAGCCAGAGATTTTTACATTTCCGCGCTGCTCACGCTGGATGTTTTCATCATTAAGTTTCTTTGCAATGTAGCTGATGCTCTGCCCTTCCTCTGTGTAGAGCCGGAAAATTTCCTTGACCGTTTCCGCTTCTTTCTGATATATCATTAGTTTTTTATCCTTCAAAGAATATCCAAACGGGGCCTGCGCTCCGTTCCAGAGACCGTTTCTGGCTTTTTGCTGTCTACCGGCAAGCGTCTGTTCATGAATGTTCTCAAGCTCGACTTCCGCGACAGCTCCCATAATATTTGCAATCATCTTGCCGGTAACGGTTGAAGTGTCGATCCCGTCCTTGATCCCCAAAAGACCAATTCCATAGCTTGAAAGCTCCTGAAGGTACTTTGCGGTGTCACTGGTATTTCTGGCAAAACGGGAAAGCTTAAAAACAAGAACATAACGAATGTTGTCCTTCTTGCTCCGAATATCCTCCATCATCTGCGTAAAGGCAGGACGATGCTCGGCATTCTTTCCGGATTTCCCTTCATCCGTATATTTCCCGACAATATTGATCTTGCGCGCTTCCGCAAAAGCTCTAATTTCTGCTTCCTGTGCCTCAAGAGAAAAACCGTCCACCTGTATCAAAGTTGAAACACGTGTATATATGTATGCATTTTCCATGGACGGTACCTCCTTCATTCTGTTTTGTCAGTAATAAACATCTACTTCAAACAGTATAAACGATGACAAAAAACTTTTCAATAGCCGCAGTAAAAAAAGAAGAGGGCTGGATGCCCCTTCTTGCATCCAGCCCTCTTGGTCTTCTTCTGTTTCCATAGATTTATACTTCATCAGCAGTTCGGCGATCATCGTAGAACAACGAATGAAGTTTACGTCTCTCATCAATTCATTGTTCATAAGCTATCCTCAACGTTCGTTTTGCAATCCTGTTGTTTTTCTCCTATAAGCAGCTACAATTTCCGGTGGTATGTTGTCTATCAGAGCATGAAGCTCACAAAGCTCCTGCTCCGTTTTTCCGTATTTCAGTCTGTCCGCAATCTTTTCCTTGCTGGCATCTTTTGCTGTTTGTAATTCCGCTTCCAGTGCGCTGTTCTCATCAGAAAGCGCTTTGTACGCCTTATCATACTTTCTGAGCTTCGTCCGCAGAGCTTCTGTTGCCGGAACATATTTGTCCAACAATGCCTCCAGTTCTTCCATTTTCGATTTTTTATTAAGAAGATTGGTATCTGTCATCAGTTTCAGTATCTGCTCCTTCATCCGGTTCAGATGGACAGCCTCCTTGAATACCCGCGGTGGGATATGGTCGCGTCCGGTTTCACCGGCACTCTCGCCGCGCTCCAGATCGGGGTATTTTTTGACCATGTGCTCCCAGAACCTGTCCTGCCACTGCGTCAGCTTCTTCTTGTTGCCGACGATTTCCTTGGCGGAGAGCCGCTTGTCCGCTGTCAGCGGGACAAAGCAAAGGTGCATATGGGGCGTTTTCTCGTCCATATGCACCACGGCGGATATAATGGTTTTGGGATCCTGGTGTTCCCGGATAAAATCCAGCGCCTCCTGAAAATAGGCCTTGATTTCGCCCTTTTTCTTGCCCTTAAAGAACTCCGGGCTGGCAGTCACCAGCGCCTCCACCACGCGCACGCTGTCCGACCGCGTGCGGCAGACTGCCTCCGCGATCTGCTTTTCCGCCTCGGCGCGGTATTTGCGCTGCGGCGTCACCAGATGGAAATTGAGGTGGCTGCGCGCCGTGTCCACGTCGGGGTTGCTGGCGTACTTCTCCTTGGTACGCTCGTTGTGGGACTCGATGTGGCCGATTTCCGGCCCCTTGTACTTGGCAAAGCGGAGAATGGCGTACTGTGCTTTCATCGGCGCTCCCCTCGCTTCACCCACACGATGTCGCAGTCCAGCACGTCGGTCAGTTCCACGACCTCCTTGTAGCGGATGCTCTCCCTTTGCAATTTTGCGGACAGATTGGAAACACTGTCCGACCAGCCATATTCATCATGTAACAGGTCAACAACTTCCTGCATGGTAAAACCGGCGCGAACGATCTGCGCCTTGATCTCATTGCGTACACTCATATTCAAATTCCCTCCAAAATTCAGATGATGAAAAAGCGAAGCCAGCACGCCATTCGGCGCATCCGCTTCGCTGTATCGTGAAAAATTCTATTGTCGTCAAATCCGCTCAGAATCGCCGTTATGATGTCCTGTTCACAGGTGGCACCTATCGACTTTTCTGTTCTGTGTGACTTTACTCTAAAACGTGTGATTCTCCACACTTCCACGTACCCGCTTTGCTGTTCCGAGAAGCGCGATTCCGTGAAACCATTTCTGCCATCAGGCAAATAATTTACGGATTTCACTTGGCTTGATTTCGTGCCCGAAAATATAGGCTTTGCCGGTCAGAGTTTTTCATATAGCGGCGTTTCAGGAAAGTAAAACGTACATACGTACACGGCGCAGTCGCAGAAAAATCATCGCCAGTCCTCCGGTACGTACGTATACTCTGAAGCATCAGAAAACCCGTTTATATTAGGTCTGGCAATCGCTTCAATACCGAAGAAGCCCCATACACGCCGTCCGGCAGCATTGGTGATCTTGTTGCAGTATTCAAGATTGTACTTGCTTTGGTTCGCAATCACACTCTCGCTGAAGCTGCGGCGCTTTAACGGTGTCAGATTATTTTCCTCACACCACATCCGGTAAATTTCGTACAAGTCTTTAGAGCTGATGGTGCAGTCCGCCTTCAGCCGGATATAGCCCTCGGATTCCAGAAAATCAAAGACGTTATTGTTATCTCGCTTCACTGCCTCCCGGTTATCCCGTGTGCGCTGGCTTTCCGTGAATTTGAAGTTGTTGGCGGCAAGCCGCTTCAAGCCCTCAAACGCCCAGAGGAAAATCCCCTCGGCTTCGGCTTTCATCTTTTCGGCAAGGTCAGGATCATCTATCCGTCCCGCAGGCTTTTCCTTGGTAGTCAGCACAAGCTGTCGGCGGTAAAATCCATCGCTCCGGTCATATAGCGCTTGCAGATCGCCGTTGGAGAACGCCAGCAGGCGGGCAAACATCCACCCTTGATAGCTCTGCTTGCCCTTGCGTTCCAGATCCATCTTACCTTGGGCGGTCACGATAGACTTGACATAGTTGGTCTGCCGCAGTGCTTCCATCCGCATATCATCATCCACGCACAGCAGAATGTGTTCCAGGTCGGCGCGGGCAAAGCGGTTTTCAGAAATTTTGCCGATGCTGCCATCCTTCATGTTGCTGCCGAGAAGCGCAACCAGCACAGCACCGATCTGTGATTTTCCTTCACCACCGTTTCCCTTAATCACCATCATGCGTTGCCCCTTATTGCTGGGAATCAGGCAATAGCCAATAAACTCCTGTAAGGTTGGAATGTCCTCTGTATAGAGAAGCCCATCCAGAAAAGAAAGCCACCGGACGGGAGCCGGTGCGTCAGGGCGGTATGCCACCGGCAGTCTGCTCCGCACAATGTTCGGTCTGCCCTCGGTAAAGCTGCCGTCCAGCTTCAAAGTACCGTTTGCCAGATGGATTCTATCTGCTTCCGGTGCAAAGTCCTCCACATGAGCCGCCAGCTTCATCACTTCCAGAATGTTGGTGATTTTGCGGGGGATATTGTTCACGGCGCAGCATTTCAGTTTCTCATAGATTTCGCCACGAAGCGGCAGATCGTCGGTCACTCTGCCGTCCGGTGTAAAGAAAGCACCATCGGCAAAGATGATTTTCCGACTGCTCAGAAATTCATCACAGAACAGCGCCTCATTGATATTTGTGCCATCAAACCATATGGGCGCGTCTAAATTAGCCGATTTCCGTTTCGTCACGGGCATCCACCTCCTTTTCCGTCCGTTTCAGGCGTTCTTCCAGCCGGTCAATCCTGCCGTCCTTTTGAAGCATATCCACGGTTTTCACGCGAACCTCCAACTCCGCAAAGGTTAAAATATCTGTCAGATCCTCGATATAATCGAGCATCTGGCAGGCTTCCACAAAGTGGTCATCAAGAGTATCATCCGGCGTTTTGGGCGCGTATTGCACCTTCCAATGCGCCAAAAGATGCAGATAATCGCACAATATCCGCTGACAATGCAGCGTCTCATTCTGGAACGCCTTTGCCAGCGGATATTTCGGTTTCCGCAGCGCTGCCGCAGCCGGGGGCTTGTCCGGGTCGATCCCAAAGTCATACGCCAGCTTTTTCGCTGCGTCATAGCTGCTCAGGTTGAACAGCTTTGCCACAAGGTCGATCACATCGCCGTGGGCTCCGCACCCGAAGCAGTAGAAGTAATCCTCATTCAGCTTCATACTGGGTGTACGGTCGGCGTGGAAGGGGCAGCAGATCATGCTGCCACGATTTACTTCCAATCCGTAGTATTCGGCAGCCTCTTTCACGGAAACTGCCATCTTGATTTGTGTAAATAAATCCATACCTGTTTCCTCCTGTAAAATAATTGAACTTCGCCGTTCTGCTCGATGCCGTTCCTGCCCGAGAATCTCACTCCGGCGTTTTGGTTTCCTTGGCACGCGGAATGCGGTACTTCTCCGGAAGCATATCCTCATCGGACGATCATGAAATTTTCAAGGTGCTGCGTGGTTTACGTCTAAATTTTAGTAAGAAAACAGGCTCTTTCCCGTATATCCAAGAGGTAGGAAAAGTCGGATGAAAGTAGGATTTTTCCACGCTTTGAGACAAAAACGAAAAAGCATGATATAATACAGAAAAATGGAAAAGGAGGCTGCTGTATGCAGGTTAAGCTGACAATCGGGGAACGTTTGAAGGATTTACGAGTAGAGCGAAAGCTGACCTTGGAGCAGCTTGCCGCCGAGGTGGGTATCTCGAAATCCGCACTTGGCAAATATGAATCAGATAACGGCAAGGACATCAGCCCGTACAGCATTCTGTTGCTGGCGGACTATTACGGTGTTTCCTGCGACTATCTGATGGGACGGACGGAAACAAAAAATCACCCAAACACAGCTCTGCATGAGCTGCATTTGAGTGATGCTTCGATTGATGTATTGAAAGCGGGCAAGTTCAACCACCGGCTGCTGTCGGAGCTGATCTGCCATAAGGATTTCCAACGCTTCATGCTGGATGCTGAGATTTACGTTGACCGGATCGCAGATATGCGGGTCAACGATATGAATGCCGTGCTGGAAGCTGTCCGGCAGATGGCATTGATGAAAAACGGCGGCGAAGAAAATGACCTGCACCTGCGGACGCTGGAAGTGGCGCAGATTCGGGAAGATGAATATTTCGGAAGCCTGATTGCAGATGACCTGAAAGGCATCCTCCGAGATATTCGGAGTGAACACCGCCCCGATACCATGACGGCAGATGAAACATCCCTCGCCGCAACCATACGGGGTCAGTTACAGGATGCGATGAACTTTGAGGGAAGCTCCGAGGAAAAGAAAGCGAAAGCATTGCTTTCCACATTGGGGATTGATTACGATGCCATCACAATGGAACAATTTGTCAACTTGATCGAGGTACTAAAGCTGTCCAAGCACCTGAAAACTCCCATCAGCCAGCGTGGGAAAACGACCATGACCCACGGCAAGGGAAAGCGGAAGAAACGCTGAAACAAAGGCATCGCTGTGGTGGGACGAAGGCTTTTATATACCTCTGCTTCCTTTTCCGGACAGGCGGATTTTGTTTCTCAAAAATCCTGCATTTGTGCCGCAACTCACGTCACAAAACCCGCCTGTCCTACTGCCGCGAAAAAGCGTTTGCCGCCACACTCTGCCCCATTGCTGAGTACGCCGTCAACCCCTTTCCCGCGTCAGCCGGAAGCAAAGGTATAACACACTAGACTTTCCTGCGGAAAATCGTGTGCCAACAGGGATGCTCGCACCCCTATTGGAAACCCAGCGTCAAAGGGATGTTCCCTTTGAAATCCCTCATTTTCTTCGCAGGCGCATATGCAAACTGCAAAAGCAACAGCTTGAAAATAAAAAAACGCTGCAATCTTCGCCATATAATTGGACGAAAATTGCAGCGTTTTATCACACTCAATGTAAATAAAAAGTGGGCAGCCATTTCAACAGCATTGATATAAGATATCCAATCAGCACGAACATCACCATTACGGAGAGATAATCGATCAGAAAGATGAGCACCGGCTCGGTATAATCGTAGAATACGAAGTGGCTTCTAAGCAGCAGATATAAACTAACACCTCTGTGTCGGAAAGCGAACGTGCCATACGCTGCCCAGAACCAGCCGATCAGCCGCAGGCTCCATGTTCGCATGGATGAGGGCTGCAAGTATTTGCGCGCCATCGCCAGCATCATGCTCCAGTGAAACCCCAGATGCAGGCTCATACAGATGAAGCCCCAGTAAGCGCAGAGGATATGCACCTGCTGTGCAAGCTCATAGCCACCGTGCTTGGGGAAAAACGCAAACACATGGCGGGACAGCACAATGCCGCTGATCATGGAGCCGACCATGCACAGGAGAATCAGCCCTGCCAGTGCCGTCTGCACGATGCGCAGGGGCGTGTAGCGCCCCCGCGGCACTGCGTTGATCCACCTGCGGTTCAAAACATGATGTGCCACAAACAGGGCGAACATTCCCATACCGATCCACTCGTGGGCTGCTTCCCCCACAAGGCCATAGGCCATCAGAAGCAGCATGGACACCGACATGGCCGCATCTACGGCGATTTTTATTTTGAGAGTTGGTTTCATGTCCTCATCCTTTGCTGTGAGAGATCACCCAGTTCAAATTGTCTGGGTCATCAAAGACCACATTAGCTCCACCGTGGTAGTTATAAATGCCCTTTTCGTTGAAGAAGGCATTATTGGGCGTTTCAATACGAAGAACCTGGTCGATGTCGGCATCGCTCCAACCGGCATTTTCATAGGCATCGTGGAGATTTTCGTAAGCCGAGCGGGCCTTGGCGCTGCCGTAATACTCGTCACCGTCGGCCATGTAGATATAGATCGCCACGCTATTCTCCGCAATGGGTGCATAGCTGCCATCCCACTGAGAAGCGCCGTGGAGATAGGCGGCGTACAGGTCGGGCCGCATGGCCACCGCCTGAGACATGGTCTCGCCGCCAGCGGAATACCCGGCGGCATAGACGCGGCTGGTGTCCACTGAAAAGTGGTCGATCATGTACTCCGCCAGTTCGTTGGCCTGCCGTGCGGATTTTTCACCCCAGTCAGTGAGCTGTGCAGAAACCACGACCATCTCGGTGTCCAGCCTTGTCCATGCGGTAAAGCCACTCCAATTCAGATTGCTGCCGGAAGAATCTTCACCGAACCACATCATGTTATAGCCCGGCATAACGACCATCATCGGAAACTTGCGGCTGCCATCGTAACTGTCTGGCAGATAATAGCTGTAATGGATGTCACCGTCCGCGCCGGAGAAGATTTGCTCTGCAAACAGGCCAGTCTGAACCGGCTCCGATGTGACAGCCGATGCTGTGCTTTCCAACGGTTCTTCCGTCAGTTCGGCACTCGGTGCAGGCATTGTCTCCGGCTGGGTCGGCACTGCTGTACCGGCTCTGCACCCCGCGAGAGTCAGTATCAACACAAGAGTCACCGAAAGCGAAAAAAATCGATTCACTTCTGCTCGTCCACCGGCGGAACCATTTCCGCATACTTTTTGAGCATTTCCGGGGTGCTGGTGTAGTAGCGTACATTCTTGTTGAGGGCGGTGACCTGCGCCATTTCATCATCGGTCAAGGCAAAATCAAAGAGGTCAAAGTTAGACTTGATATGGTTGGGATTCTTGGAGCCGGGGATGACAATGTTGCCGCTCTGAATGTGCCAGCGGAGAATGATTTGGGGCGCGGACTTGCCGTACTTCTTGCCAAGCTGAGCGAACAGCGGTTCCTGAAGCAGCGCCTTATCGCCGTGGCCCAGCGGATACCATGCCTGCGGCACGATGCCGTTCTCCTTCAGGAAGGCTTTCAGTTCAGGCTCCTGATGATAGGGATGCAGCTCGGTCTGTAATACCGTGGGGCGCACCTCGCAGATGGAGAGAATCTCCTTGATCTGCTCCTTTTTGAAGTTGGACAGACCGATGGCTCGCACCTTGCCCTCCTTGTACGCCTTTTCCATCTGGCGATAGCCCGCCACATAATTGCCTGCGGGCTGGTGGATCAGCAGCAGGTCGATGTAGGGGGTGTCCAGACGGGCAAGGGTTTTGTCCATCGCATCGGGCTGCTCATAGAAGCTGGGCCACAGCTTGGTTTCGAGAAAAATTTCCTCCCGCTGCAAGCCGGACTTCTTCATAGCGCGGCCAACGGCCTTTTCATTCACATAGGCGTTGGCTGTGTCGATCAGGCGATAGCCGTCCTGCAAGGCACTGACGCAGGAGGCCTCTGCCTCGTCCGGGGTCAAAAGAAATGTGCCAATACCGGCCATAGGCATTTTCACGCCGTTATTGAGTACTGCATATTCCATAATAAATTCCTCCTTAAATCGTTTTCGTGAGTTTTGCGGCCTCATTTTTGTTGGTTGCCATGCCGCCGTAGGTCATACCGTAGAGGCCGGCGAAGCGCTTCATGGTGTACTCGCCCGCCTCCAGCATCCATTTTTCCGGAGCTGCGCCCTGAAACACAAAATACAGTTTGCGTCCGGACAGTTCGCCGTCCTCCACCTTGCCGTAGAAACGATCCAGCACGTTGCGCACGCTGCCGCAGATGTTATGCCAGTAAAGCGGCGAGCCGATGACAATGGTGTCCGCTTGCTTCATGGCACCAATGACAGCATCCAGTCCGTCGCCGGGGAGGTTCTGGCCGTATGCACCGATGGTGTAGTCCGTAAGGTTCAAAGTCTCATATTTGTGATCTTTCAGCAGCTCTGCCGCCAGTGCGGCGGTGTTCCCGTTTTTGTTGGGACTGCCGTTGATAAATAAAATACTCATAGCAATGCTCCTTATTTCAGTTTTTGATATTCTTCTTCACTCACTGGTTCACACCACTGACTGCGGCAGTTTTCTCCAGGTACTTCCACCGCCAGATGGGAAAACCAGCTGTCCGGCGCAGCGCCGTGCCAGTGCTTGACACCGGGGGCAATGTTGACCACATCGCCGGGGTGCAGCTCCTGTGGTTCCTTGCCCCATTCCTGATAGTAGCCCCGGCCTGCCACGCAGACGAGGATCTGCCCGCCGCCTTTGTCCGCCTCGTGGATGTGCCAGTTGTTGCGGCAGCCTGGTTCAAAGGTCACATTGAAGATTTTGACCTGCGCCGTGGAGACTGGCGCAAGATAGCTCTGCCCGCTGAAATACTGTGCAAAACCGTCATTGGGCGCGCCGATGGGGAAGACCATACTGCTCTGGTGCAGCTGCTTTTCATCAGTGTTTTCCTCGTCTGCCCAGATGTCCTTTGCCATGCGGAATGCTGCCCATGCCTTCGGCCAACCCGCATAAAATGCGGCGTGCGTCAGGATTTCCGCAATTTCACTGCGGGTGATCCCGTTTTCTTTTGCCATTGCCAGATGATGACCGAAGGAAGTATCCGTCAGCCCCTGCGCCATCAGCGCTGTCACGGTGATGAGGGAACGGTCGCGTGCGGAAAGCTCACTTTCCCGGCTCCAAACCTCACCGAAAAGAACATCATCATTGAGTTGTGCGAACTTCGGCGCAAATTCACCTAAAATATCCCTGCCCGCTGTTATTTTCTTCATGTCGGTCACTCCATTTCACTGAAAACTGTTTCCAGCCATGCGGCGTAGTCCTTAACCCAACCACCATCGGAGCCGAAGCCGTGAGGCCAGCCGTTCAGCACGATGCGCCCGGTGGAAATGCCCATTCCAGAAATCACATCATATTGCTGCTGGAACTGACGATAGAAGGGGTCCTCGGTGCCGTAGACATAGAAGGTCGGCGGTAAATTGCCCTCAGCCAACCAGCTTGCATCCATATTTCCCACGCTGAGGCGGCCATAGAAGGAATAGATCATGCCTGCGGCGGAGGCATAGGCGAGAACGGCGTCCAGCTCGTCCGGCACATAGGTGCTGTCCAGCGCCGTGCCGGTCACATATTCGTCGTAGTGCATCAGAAATTCACCGGCCTGAATGCCGCCCGCCGAAAAGCCCATGACGGCAATATCATCTGGATCAATACCATAGATCTCCGCATTTTTGCGGACAAAGCGGACGGCTCTCGCCACATCCAGCGCACCTTCCTCCTGCGTATAAGGAGACAGGCGGTAGTCTACGATGAAGGTCTGAAAGCCCAGCTCTCGCAGTGCTGCGGCGGTGGGCAGCGAATCGGTGTAGTTGCCCCGGAACTGATAAGCGCCGCCCGCCATCAGCACCACCGCGCCTTTTGGCTTCACGCCATCCCGGACGGGGATGGCGGTGACATAGGGGCGGAAGTTCCAGTCATCGAAATATCCGGTCATGTCCTGCGTAAATTTCGTCCTGGCGGGGACATTGCCTTCCTCCCAGAGATAGAGCACTTGAATGTTTGCAGGGTCTGCTGCTGTATTCAGCACCGTATCATTTCCCGCTGATTCCGGCATCTTTTGCAGCATTGCCGTGCGGGAATAATCGGAAATTTTACCGCTGCCGTAGTTGTAGGCCGCCGGGAAATCGTTGGGCGTCGCCACAGTATCCGCCGAAGATCCGTCACGCAGATCATCGATGGGGGTGGTGGAAGCAGAACTGCTTTCGTTTGGTTTCGTTGTCATAGCATCCTCAATGGCTGCAACGCCGTTTTCCAGCTCACCGCCGGGAGTCCCGACGGACTCCCGGCCACAGGCGGTCAGCGACACGACCACGAGAATTGCAAGCATTGCGGCGAAAACTTTATTTCTATGCATTACAGACCCAGTCCATTGACCCAGGACTGCACATCATCACTGGAAACGCCGGAGGAGAACCGCTGGCCTTCCTGCCACTCGCCGGTACCGGCCATGTCGGCCAGCAAACTGCCGCTCTGGCCCATGCCGGAGGAGGAAGAAGTGGCAAAGGGGATGACGGTCTTGCCGGTGAAATCATTGTTTTTTACAAAGGTGTCCACGGGCCACGCTGCGATACCCCACCAGATGGGATAACCGATGAACACGGTGTCATAGGAATCCCAATCGGGAACTTCAGTGGTGGTCAGGGGCACATCCCGCAGGGACTCGTCGTCATGCTCCCGGCTGACGCGGCTGTCGGAGTTCGTCCAGTTCAGGTCCTCGCTGGTGTAGACTTCGGTGGGAACGATCTCAAAGAGGTCGGCACCGGCGGCCTCTGCAATATCCTTGGCCACCCGCTCGGTGTTACCGGAAGCGGAGTAGTAGACCACCAGCGTCTTGCCGGTTTCGGGCTGAGTCTCCGGCTCGGATTCTGCGGGAGCGGTCGAGGAGCTTTCAGACGGTTCCGTGGCGGGCTGTTCGGTCGGCGCAGAGGTTTCGGGCTGCGTGGTGGAAGATGCAGGCTTGTTGGCAGAGCCGCAGGCGGCAAGGCCAAGTACGAGCACGACGCTCAGCAGTAGTGCAGTCAGTTTTTTCATGATAAAATCATCCTTTCAATTCAATTTTAGTTTTATTTACATTCGCAGAGAATGTCATATATTTCATCGTGGGTCAACTTTTTGCAGCAGCCCGCAGTGATATTGGTGGAATCGGCAATGGCCCGGAAGTCCGTGTCGGCAGGAATGCCCAGCTCTGCAAAGGTGGTGGGCAGACCAATTTCCTTGATGAACGCAGCCAGTGCTTCCACACCGGCAGAAGCAGTTTCATCGTCACTGCCCTTGGATGCGATGCCCCAGACATTCTGCGCCCAGCGGGCGAAGCGGGCTGTACCGGACTTGCAGATGTGGCGATACAAAACCGGGTGAATGACCGCCAGTCCCGCACCGTGGTTGCAGTTGGTGTAGGCACCCAGCTGATGCTCGATCATGTGGCACTGGAAGTCCGTGACTTTTCCGATCTTCAGAACGCCGTTCTCTGCCATCGCAGACGCCCACGCCAGCTCACTGCGGGCATCGTAATTCTCCGGGTCGGTCAGCAGAACGCGGATGTTGCGGATGACGCTGCGCATGACGGCTTCGTTAATATCGTCGGACAGGTTGTTTTCATCCGGCTTGCCGAAGTAGGTTTCCATCGCGTGGCTCAGCGTGTCGAACGCGCCGGAGATAACCTGCTTCATGGGAACGGACAGCGTGTAGCTGGGGTCAAGGAAGGCAAAATCCGCCTGCGCGCCCCAAAGAGCGCCCTTGATCTTCTTTCCCTCATGGGTGATGACGGCACCGTTATTCATCTCGCTGCCGGTACCGAACACCGTGACGATGGTGCCGAGGGGGATAAACTCCGTTGGGAATGTGTGCTTGGTGTTCTCCAGTTCCCAAATGTCCTCGTCCATTTTGGCCTGTGCGGAGATGACCTTGCAGCAATCAGAGACGCTGCCGCCGCCCACGGCGAGGATGAGGTCAACATGATTCTCCCGCGCCAGCTTTGCGCCCTCCTGCGCCTTGGCATAGGTGGGGTTGGACATGATTCCGGAGAACTCCACGACTCGCTTTCCCTTGGCGTTCAGAATGCCCATCACCTCATCATACACACCGTTGCGCTTGATGGAGCCGCCGCCGTAGGCCAGCATGACGGTGTCGCCGTAGTGATCCAGCAGGCAGCCCAGATACTCCTTCACGCCGCCCTTGCCAAAATACACCTTGGTCTTGTTTTCAAAAATAAAGTTGTTCATAAAAACGCATCCTTTCTGAATGTTATTTCTTCATTTGCTGTTCCCAAAAGGCGACGGCATCATTGATCCAGCCTTCGGCGCTGGTTCCAGTCCCAAGTCCAAAGCCGTGCCCTAGACCGGAATACACATGAAACTCCGTGTCGATCCCGGCCTGCTGCATGGCTTCGAGCCGCGCCTGCATGACCCGCCAGTTGGCGATGCCGTCCCTGTCACCGACACAGGCATAGGTGGGCGGATCACTTTCGGAATACTCGCTCAATCCTGTGTACAGCATGATGACCGCGCCGGGACGGGGCAGATCGCCGCCGCCAAAAGCTTCTGCACCGTAAGACCCAAGCCACGCCGCCATCCGCGCTCCCGCCGAGCCACCCCATAGGGAGTAGCAATCGGTGTCCACTTCCAGTTCGTCCGCATGGGCAAAGATGAAGCGGATGGCTCTTGCCAAGTCCTCGCAGGCGGTCTGTGCGCCGGGGCGGTAAATGAGAGCGAAGGCGTTGTAGCCCTTTTGGGAAAGCTCCAGCGCATGAGGGAAGCTGTCCTGCATGGCCCCCACATAGGCAAAAGCACCGCCTGCATTGCAGATAGCGAATTTCTCGCCGGGGATTCCCTTGAAGAAAAACAATCCTGTATCTTCTTTGGCAGGGTCAGCCGCCTTTTCCTCGTCGGTGTAGATGTCATAGAAGATGGTTTGGCCGTCCGCTGCCCGCTCTCGCAGGGTGTTCACGATCTCCACCGTTTCGTCTGGATCAATATGGCTGTAGTAGGTCAGCCCGAGTTCTTCCAGAGTGTCGCCGCTGTAATAATACTCGTCCGTTGGAAACAGCAGCCGCCCGAAGCCGTCAAAGGACGGAGCATTGATGACATCTTCGATTTTTGTATTGCGGGTAAAGGGTTCGGTTTTATTTTGCACGGATTCGTTCACTTCCTCGTCTACCGCGCCAGAGCTGCATCTGGTCAAGAATAGCATGACGCATAGAACTATTGCCATGTATGAGACTGGTTTCATGGTATCGACCACCTTTTGTTTTCTGCCATTATTATAAGAAAAGCGAGACTTCCGCGGAAGTCTCGCTTTGTTTATCAGTATATACCTTTGGGTTGTAATCAGCCGTACAGTTCTTTTCTGACGACCTTCGCCGCATTCAGAAACCGCCGTACCGTAGGCGTCGGCTCCGGGGAATGGAGGATGCCGTAGGGGATGTTGTGTTCCCATTCGACAGGAATGACCTTTAGAAGCGGATGGACATTCGCCCAGCCGGGAATCGCCAGCAGCACATCGTTGGTGTTCTCGCAGCGGTTGAACACGTCCATGCTGTAAAAATCAAAATCCACAATGTGAATTTGCGGGTGGTGCTGCCACAGATCGTCCCGAAGCTGATCGACATAGTGGCTCCAGCCGCGGTGCATCAGCAGCAGATTCTCCCCATAGAGGTCAGAAACTTGCAGCTTGTCTTTGTCCGCCAGCCGGTGGTGGATGGAGACTGCACAGCAGAAGCGCCCCCGCGTCAGCTCCAACCCGGCACAGCCCCGCAGGTGCAGCATGGTCTCATCAAAAATACCGCCTACAATATCAATGTTTTTGCCGAGATTGGCAAGAATTTCCCGCGCATTTTCCGGCGTGTTCTCAAAGGGAACGATCTGAAATTTAATATCGGGGTGCAATGCTTGCACTCTCGACCAGAGATCCATCAAAAGCTGTGCGGGCGTCATGGGCGAGGAACCGATGCGGATGATATTCTCATCCTCCTGCATGGCGTTTTTTGCCCGAGTCACGGAGTCCCGGCAATACTGGATGATATATTTTGCATCCTGGTACATAGAGCGCCCAGCTTTTGTCAATGTCAGCCCCCGGTGGCTACGGTCGAAGAGCTTCACGCCGAGGGATTCTTCTAAAAGATTGATCTGCTTGATGACAGCCGTGGGCGTGATGTAGCTTTCTTCGGCGGCTTTGTTGAAGCTGCCTGCATCCGCCACGCGGAGAAAAGTTTCAAGCTGTGGGTTATACATGAAGCACCTCCTTTATTTTATAGCATTCCAAAATGTTTCAATGCCTCCGTAATGGCTCTTTCCTTTTCCAGTGGGCATTGTGGCTGCCTGGCATCCTCGGATTTCGGTTTATTATAGTTCTCGCGCTCAATAATGCCGTATTTCTGTTTTACCTGTGCGATATAAAGACTACTAACCTTCAATCCGCTGTGTTCCAGAACATAATCCTTGATTTGCTCATAGGTTGCCAGTCCTCTTTTATCCTGCACCATTTCTTCTACATCCACATCAATGTTGATATGTGTCACCGGATTTCTCAGAACTAAGAGGCACACCGTCTCTACGTTGGCTGACCACGGGAACATATCCACGCAGCAAGCTTTTACCAAATGGTAACCACTCTCCTGCAGCATCTCCAGATCTCTTGCCAGACTGGTAGGTTTGCAGGAGATGTAGACCATACGCTCCACGCCATAATTGATAATCTTTCTCAGTGCTTTTGGATTGATGCCATCTCGCGGCGGGTCCAGCACGATAAAATCCGGACGTTCTTCGATGGTATCCAGCATCTTCAGCACATCCCCTGCCAGGAACTCACAGTTAGTAAGCCCATTAAGCTTTGCATTTTCTCCTGCTGCCTTTACTGCCTCTTCCACAATCTCCACACCGATTACTTTCTTCGCCACCGGAGCAAGAATCTGAGCAATCGTACCAGTTCCGCTATAAAGATCGAAAATCACCTGGTCCTTCGTCTCGCCCACATAGGATCTGGCTGTGTCATAGAGTACTTCTGCACCCAGAGAATTGGTCTGGAAGAAGGAGAAGGTAGAAATACGGAATTTCAGCCCCAGCAGTTCCTCGTAAAAATAATCTTTTCCATAGAGGATGTCTGTCCGATCACTCTGTACCACATCTGCCAGACTGTCATTGACCGTATGAAGAATTCCTGCAAATTTTCCTTTCAGCGGAAGTTCCAGCAGGCGCTCTTTCCATTCATTCAGATCCGGCTCCATCTGGGAAGTCGTCACCAGGGACAGAAGCATTTCTCCGGTCTTCACGGCTTTTCTTACCAGCAGATGACGAAGATATCCCTGATGAGACAGTTTATGGTAGAACGAAATCTCTTTTTCCGTAAAATAAGCAAGAGTCTCTTTTAACACTGCCCTGAAATCTTCATCTGCAATACGGCAGCCATCTACCGTCACAATGTCATAAAAACTGCCTCTTTTGTGCATACCAAGAGCCAGTGGTCCGTCTTTTACTTCATCTCCGAAGGAGAACTCCATCTTGTTCCGGTAATCGTAATGACTGGGACTTTCCTTGATCCCCTCAAACTCATATTCATAGCCAAAGGGTGCCACTGCCTGATCCAGTAGTTCCTTTACCTGATTTTTCTTCAGATCCAGCTGTGCCTCATAGGGCAAATTCTGATAAGTACATCCGCCACAGTCTGCAAAATGAGGACATACCGGCTCGCACTCCAGAGAAGATTTTTCCAGAACCTCCAGAATCCGTCCTTCTGCCTTTCCACTTCTTACTTTATTTACAGAGAATCGTACCTTCTGACCTGGCACTCCGTTTTTCACCACAACTGTTTTTCCGTCCACCTGAATGTGACATTTATTCGGGAATGCTACTTTTTCAATGATTCCCTCGTAAACCTGTCCTTTTTTCATGTCTGTTTTTCCTTTCCTTCCTCATATTCCGGGACAAAATAAGCTCCTTCCACCCAACTGCTGCACGCAACCGGACGTGCCAACGGGATAGAAGGAGCTTATCTGTGCATCACATTGAATGATTATTCTTCCGTGTCTTTCTCTTCTTCCTCTTCTTCGTCGTCAAAGAAATCGTCGTCATCATCATAATCGTCATAATCATCGTCGAAATCTTCGTCAAAGTCTTCCAGATAATCCGGTGTAAAGAAGCGGTATACCGCATAGGCAATACCTGCTACTGCAAGTACAGCTCCAAGGGTGATCGCAACCCACATCAGAACATTGCTTTTCTTCTCTTCTTCTTTCTTAATGTGAAGCAGTTCCCCCAACAGTTCATTGGTCTTTGCTGAGTTAATTAAATCCTCTACACGATTCATGGCGGATACCTCTTTTCTGTTTTAATTAGCTATTAGTATAGCATATATTCTCAGGATTTGCAATTTCCGCTTATCCTATGTCAGACTTTTTTGAGTTTTGCAAAAGATGCAAACATGCGCTTGACCCCATATTTTTCAAAATCTACTTTAACCTCAAAATCACGGCCACCATCCTGAATCTCCAGCACAGTTCCCTGTCCGAATTTGATATGCGACACCGTATCTCCCACGGTATAATCCAGACTGTCGGCTTTCACCACCTTAAACTCTTTTGGATCAAAGGTCTTGGTCTTAAACGCTTCTTTCGCCCGCTGATACGGCGTATCTTTCGGCGGCGCCTGATGCTTTGGTTCCGGTGGCACGACACTCCGCTTTCCGAGCAGTTCCGGCGGAATCTCCCTGATAAACCGTGACACATTATTAAACTGATTTTCCCCACGGATCATTCTCATTCTGGCACAGGTCAGCGTCAGTTCTTTCATGGCACGGGTAATCCCCACATAGCAGAGTCTCCGCTCTTCCTCTATTTCTTCCGTCGGATTGTCCGCTGCAATAGACATATAACTCGGGAACAGTCCGTCCTCCATGCCTGCCAGAAATACATAGGGGAACTCCAGACCTTTGGCGCTGTGAAGGGTCATCAGAAGAACCCGGTTGTCACTCTCATCGAGACTGTCAATGTCTGCCACCAGTGCCACTTCCTCCAGAAATCCGCTCAACGTCGGATGTTCTTCAGCAGTCTCGTAAGAAACAGCCTTACTGATAAACTCATCGATATTTTCCAGACGGGCTTTGGATTCATCGGTATCTTCATCTTTCAGTTCCTGACTGTAGCCGGTCTTTTCCAGAATCTCTTCGATCAGTTCTTCCAGCTTCAGATCTGCCACCTTCAGACGCATCTCATGGATCAGTGTCACAAAGGGCTGTATTTTCAGAAGTGCTTTTCCAAGGGATGGAATATTTTCCGCATCTTCCAATGCCTCGAAGAAACTGATACCAAGTGCCTCCGCATGGTCCTGTACCTTATTAAGTGTTACATTTCCAATACCGCGTTTGGGTACATTGATAATCCGGCGCACTGCCAGATCATCTTTTCCATTATCAATGGTCTTCAGATAAGCCAGAATATCTTTAATCTCTTTTCTGGAATAGAAATTGATACCGCCAATCAGTTTATATGGCACATTGGCATAAAGAAATTTTTCCTCAAAAAGACGGGACTGGGCATTGGTACGGTACAGAATTGCAAAATCCTTATACTCTGCTTCCCCGCTTCTTACTTTCTTCCTGATCTCCCCGGTAATATATTCCGCCTCATCATAACCATTCTGAAACTGCTGAAAATATACCGGCTCGCCTTCTTCATTTTCTGTCCAGAGTGCTTTTTCTTTTCTTCCTCTGTTGTGGGCAATCACTGCATTGGCCGTATCCAGAATATGCTTCGTAGAACGGTAATTCTGCTCCAGTTTGACTACTTCCGCATCGGGAAATACATGTTCAAAATCCAGAATATTCTGAATATTTGCTCCGCGGAACTTGTAGATGGACTGGTCATCATCACCTACCACGCACAGATTGTGATATTTGCCGGCCAGAATGCTGATCAGCTTAAACTGTACTGTATTGGTATCCTGATACTCATCTACCATAATGTAGCGGAACCGTTCCTGATAGTATTCCAGTACATCCGGACAGCTCTGAAACAATTCCACTGCCTTCACCAGCAGATCGTCAAAATCCAGTGCATTGTTCTTCTTCAATTCCTTCTGGTATTCCAGATAAGCATCTGCCATTTTCTCCTGACGAAAATCTCCCTTTGCCTGAAGTTTGAATTCATTTGGGGAAATATATTCGTTTTTCGCGCGGGAAATGACACTCAATACCGCACGCTCTTTGTAAAGTTTCGGATCCAGTTCCAGTCTTCTGCAGACGTCTTTCACGACGGTCTTTTGATCTTCTGTATCATAAATCGTAAAATTCGTGTCATATCCCAGCCGGTCAATATGTCTCCGCAAAATGCGGACGCATGCCGAATGGAATGTGCTCACCCACACGCTCTCGGAACCGTATCCCACGATACGATCCACACGTTCCCGCATCTCACCTGCCGCCTTATTCGTAAAGGTAATGGCAAGAATATTCCATGGATTTACTCCGCAATCTTCTATCAGATGAGCAATTCTGTATGTCAGAACCCTGGTCTTTCCTGATCCTGCACCTGCCAGAATCAAAAGCGGACCTTCCGTACATAATACCGCCTGCTCCTGTTCTCTGTTTAATGTTCCCGTATCACTCATTGGGAATCCTCCTTATCCGCCTGCTTTTTCATAACTATAGCATAAGAACAGGTGTTTGACAATTGCTTTCCCCCGGCAAACCCTCTATAATAAAATCAGCTTTTCAGAAAGGAATTTTTCCATATGTATCAGAAATTAAAACGCATTCTGGCTCTGACAGCCGTTGTCATTATTTTACTGTTATATGCAGCCACCTTTGTACTTTCCCTGCTTCCGGGCGATCAGGCGAAAGACCTTCTCATGGTATCCATCGTAGCCACTGTGGTCATCCCGGTGCTTCTCTATATTTACCTGTGGCTGTTCCGCCTGTTTAAGGGTGACGGCAAAGATCAGAACGATCCCGAAAAATAGGCATTCTGCACACAACTGTTTCTTCCGCATATATTACACTATAAATTTCTGCAGAAGGAATGAGATCATGAAAAAATGGTTTTGTCTCATGCTGTCCGCGCTTACTGCCCTTTCTCTGGGCGGATGCGGCGGACAGGAATCACCCTCCGGCACTTCGCTGACTCCGGTTACACTCAACGAAGTAGCCCATTCTATCTTCTACGCTCCCCAGTATGTGGCAATTGAAAACGGTTATTTCAAGGACGAAGGAATTGATCTGACCCTGGTCACCGGTTTCGGTGCCGACAAAACTGCTACCGCCGTTATCTCCGGCGAGGCGGACATTGGTTTCATGGGCAGCGAATCTTCCATTTATATTTACAATCAAAATCCGGACGATTATCTGGTCAATTTTGCACAATTGACCCAGCGGGCCGGTAACTTTCTTGTATCCCGGACTCCCATTGATAATTTCCAATGGGAAGATCTGAAAGGTGCGTATGTGTATGGCGGAAGAGCCGGCGGCATGCCGGAGATGGTATTTGAATTCATATTGAAGAAAAATGGCATCGATCCTGCTGCTGACCTGACCATCGACCAGAGTATCGATTTTGGTTCCACCGCTGCTGCCTTTACCGGAAATGGTTCTCCTGCAGATTATACAGTCGAATTTGAGCCTGCCGCTACTGCACTTGAGCAGGAAGGAAAGGGCTATGTAGTTGCTTCTCTCGGCGAAGCCTCCGGCTACGTACCATACACCGCCTACAGTACAAAACAGAGCTACCTTGCTGCTCATCCTGATCTTCTGCAGGCCTTCACCAATGCCCTTCAGAAGGGTATGGATTACGTCCAGACCCATACCCCGGAGGAAATTGCAAAAGTCATTCAGCCTCAGTTTGCAGAGACTGACCTTGATACCATCACTGCCATCGTCACCCGATACTATGAGCAGGATACATGGAAAAGTGATCTGATCTTTGAGCAGAGCAGCTTTGATCTTTTACAGAATATTCTGAAAGAAGCAGGGGAACTGCCTGCATGGACACCTTATGAAGATCTGGTAACCACTACCTTTGCTGCAGAAGCTTCTGAATCCGCTCACTAATCTTCCAAAATGTTGATCCCGGCATGATATTTTCTCCGCTCTGATTTTCATGTAGTTTTAATAACCATATCACTTGACTTTCTTTTCCGTATCTATTATAATTATTTTGATAATCAAAATAACATTCAAAGGGCAACTGCCCGGAAAAGAGTACTTATGAAGGTAAAACCGTTACAGATTGGAAATAAAATTGCAAGACTGCCACTGATTCAGGGTGGCATGGGTGTTGGCGTCAGCCTGTCCCGACTGGCAGGTGCCGTGGCAAAAGCCGGTGGAGTCGGCATCATCTCCACCGCACAGATTGGATTTGAGGAACCGGATTTTGCAGAAGATTCCAAAACCGCCAACCTGCGCGCCATGAGACAGGAATTGGAAAAGGCAAGAACCATTGCACGAGATGTGGATGGCAAATGTCCGGGACTGGTGGGATTCAACATTATGGTCGCCACCCGCGATTATGAAGATTATGTGAGAACCGCCGCCGACGCAGGTGCAGATGTCATCATCTCCGGTGCCGGACTTCCTGTGGATATGCCTGCATATGTGGAAGGCACCGATACAAAGATCGCGCCCATCGTCTCCTCTGAGAAAGCTGCCCGCATTATTCTGAAACGCTGGGATAAACGTTTTCACCGTACCGCAGATTTTCTCGTCATTGAAGGTGCCCATGCCGGAGGACATCTCGGTTTTTCCAAAGAGCAGCTCTCCCATCTCTATGAGTCGGATTACGACAGCCAGTATGATGAAGAAATCCGCCGCATTATCATCTGTGCAAAAGAATATGCAGATAAATATCAGACGTCCATTCCAGTCGTCGTAGCTGGCGGAATTATGCATGAAAACCAGGTCCGCCATGTACTGGAACTGGGTGCTGACGGTATTCAGGTGGCAACACCCTTTGTCACCACCGAGGAATGCGACGCCGCAGATGCATTCAAACAGGCTTATGTAGATGCCCGTCCGGAGGATATTGAGATCGTCATCAGCCCGGTCGGTATGCCCGCAAGAGCCATCCACAATCCATTTCTCGAAAAAATCAGCCATGGCAAAGAATGCATCACAAAATGCTACCGCTGTCTGGAAAAATGCAATCCGAAAGAAGCTCCTTACTGCATTACGCAGGCATTAATCCGTGCGGTAAAAGGAGATGTAAACGATGGTCTTATTTTCTGCGGAGACAATGCCGCTTATCTCGATCACATCGGAACAGTTCCGGAAGTCATAAAAATGCTCTTCGGTTCTGCCGAATAGACTTCAGATGTACAAAAATCCCCGGAGATTTATTTTCTCCGGGGATTTCTTATATTTTTGTCTTATTCAAAATCCTGTTCTCTCAATACGTGATTGCCGTCTTCGTCCACATTCTGCTTCGTCATCTTCGCAAAGAAGCTTTTAAATCCGCCTTTTTCCGCATGTTCTATTGCCTGGTCGATGATCTCTTTTACTTCCGCTACGGATACATCGTGATCCAGTGTCTGCTTACAGCCAATCTTGTCATACAGAGCCAGCATGGCAAATTCGTCAAATACATACTCATTTTCCAGAGCATATGCTTTTCCAAAGTTCACAAGCTCATCGTTTGAGAAGATGGGAACATCCACCATATAATCAAACTTTGACGCAAAATTCTTATTTTTCCGAAAAATCTTCTGAATCTCATCGGAAGTGCCTTCCAGAATAATCAGAAGTCCGCCGGTATCCCCTTCCATGGCAAGACTTAATGCCATCAGGGTTGCCTCTGCCAGTCCGCCTGCACTCTCGATGATCAGAGCTCCGCCTTTCAATTTTCCAAGCACCTCATGTGCATCCTTGGAATTCAGCTTACTTCCGCTGATCTTCGCCAGCTTTCTGCCCTCGATCCGACCGTCTTTCTGAAGTGCACGCACAATATCAATAGCAAGCGTCGTCTTTCCGTTTCCATGAGGTCCAGTGATGACCAGATTCCCTCTGGAAGAATTGTTGTGGCTTGACGGTTCTGCCCCTTTTAAAAGACCTGACAACTGCTTGCTCATTCCTTTTACCGTTGCGAAATAGGTAAACAGACGTGCCTGCTCTCTGGTCAGATAACCAGACTTCACTGCTGTCTCCGTTACCTGCACTGCGAGGGAACGCTCCAGATCACGAATCGTGTTTTTAGAACCGGACGGTATCTGCTCTTTCTGCGACAGCTTCACCTCTTCCGGCTGCTCATTCCCGATCTCCTCTACGATCATCTCACCAGCTTCATCATCTTCCTCTATATTCTGGGGAAGATCGTCCTCCGTCACAATCGGTGTGATCGCCTGTTTTTCCTCTTCAATCTCATTGAGGATTTTGCGCACATCCTCCGGAATTTCTGCAGATTCTCCGGAAATCAGCTTCATAAGTTCTGCCGTCTCCTGCATGGCTTTCGCCTTACGGGCTTCTTCTTTCTCCGCGTTAGCTTTCAGCATGGCTTCCGTCTTTGCTCGCTTGCTGTCCCATTCTGCCAGTACATCCGGAATCGTCAGCTGTTCTGTCAGGTTATCTTCCAGCGGATTCTTCTCTTCCGGTTCCTCTATCTCCGGAATGTCCTCTGGCTCCTCTATCTCCGGAATGTCCAGATCAAGGCTCTCCAGTTCGATGTCCTCCAGCTCTTTCTCCGGCTCCTCCTCTGGTTCCTCTATCTCCGGGACATCCAGATCAAGGCTCTCCAGTTCGATGTCCTCCGGCTCTTTCTCCGGCTCCTCCTCTGGTTCCTCCATCTCCGGGACATCCAGATCAAGGCTTTCCAGTTCGATATCATCTGATTCTTCTGTCTTCACTTCTTCCATGGGTTCTTCTTCCTTCACTTCTTCCATGGGTTCTTCTTCCTTCACTTCATCATCAGATGGCAGCTCTGGAATGTCAATACCATCATCACCATCCAGCAAAATCTCGTCGAGATTTGCCGCCAGCTCTGCCTGTAGATTTACCGTGCTGAATTTGTCATCGTGGAATGCGACTTCTGTCTTCTTATAATCATGCGGCTCTTCTTCCGGCTGCATGGCCTTGTCATATTTCTCCTGCTGAGCGGCGGTAAGCGGGGCATACTGCATCTTCAGTTCCATGGCTTTGGTCACATATTCGCCCTCACTGAACCACAGAATCAATTCATCACACTCACGGACACATTCTTCTGTCATTCCTGCTTCCGCATAGAGAGAAGCCAGCTCATAGGCCCATCGCTCCTGATACTCATGGGTTTTATACTCCTGCAGAGTCTGGATCTGGTCCTCCAGTGATGATCCTCTTTCCCGATATATCTGATATTTCAAAATGTATCTGCTCTGATCGTGAGGTGCCGCCTTTACAAATTCACGGTACAGATTAATTGCCTCTTTGAATTCATGCATCTTTGTGGCAATTTCTGTCATCTTGTAGAGCAGCATCCGTCCTACAGGCGCCCTGTCATATGCAATATTTAGGATCTCCATGCAGTCCTCATACCGTTCCATCGCCTCATATACTTCGCTGACCACATACAGCATATCCAGACTGCGCACTCTGCGCCAGTCAATAGTGTCAGCAATCTTGGCAGCCGTCTCATAGTCTTTTTTGCCTGCCAGCTTTTCTATCTGTTCCGCCTTCAGGCGATACTCATACTTATCCAATGTTGGACGCCCTCTTTTCCTATACTTCTACTACTCTGGAACAAGCTACAGCCAGACAGCCATCTCCAATATGGCATGCTACGCTCAATGACAGCTCATCTACTCTCTGAACCTGATATCCTAGGAATTCTGCTTCTAATTCTTTTACAAATTCCAGCGCGGCTTCTTTATTATTCGTATGAGCAACATCAAGCCGCATCTCTTGTCCTGCAAAACGATTTTCCAGGTCACTGCGAATGGCATCAATCATAGTACGCTTTGCCGCATTCATAGTACGTACTTTTGCAAAAGCATCCAGCTTTTCACCATGAATCTGAAGTACCGGTTTTAATCTGAGCATCGTGCCAAGGGCTGCAGCTGCTGGTGTGATTCTGCCGCCTTTTTTCAGATATTTTAAGGTTGTTACCGTAACATAAATACTGGACTGCAGTGCTTCTTTTTCCAGTACTCCCTTTACCTCAGCAGCCGTCTTTCCTGCTGCAATTAATTTCTGTGCATCTGCTATAGAAGCAATCTGGGTAATGGAAACACGCTGGTTATTAACCACCTGTACTTTTCCATCATAATCATCTGCCAGCATCATGGCTGTCTGGCAGCTTCCGCTTAAACCACTGGACATGGGAATATGCACAATCTCATCATACTCTTTCAAAACCTCCTCCCACAGTTTCATGACTGAATCCGGAGATGGCTGAGATGTAGCTACATCAGCATCTTCTTTTAAAAACTCATAGAACTGCTCTGGAAGGAGATCCACTCCGTCCAGATATTCCTTTCCGTTAATCAAAAACGGCATCGGGAGGACAAAAATTCCCATCTCCTTTGCTTCTTTCTGGCTGATTCCACTGTTGCTGTCGGTTACAATTGCTATTTTACTCATACGATTATTATCCTCTTCTATAATTTTTCCCAGCAAAAATAACAATGATAATGCTGGCGGCTTCCTGCCGGAACGAAATTTTCCGCTCCGCAGTAGGCACATTTGATCCGCTCCATTCCGGAAGGAGTTCCCGGTTCGTAATCACCTCGACGTCCGATTCTGTCCGGCTTACCTTTCGAATAAGCAGCTTCATAGTGACAATTGTCTCTGGCTGCCTGTCGCTCCATCTTTCTCTCCTTTTGGCGCGGCTGATTGGGTTTTGCGGTAGGTTTTAATTTTTCGACCATGGGACGGACCGGCTTGTTCGGCGTCGGTGTTCTTCTCTCCGGCACTCTTTCTTCCGAATGATTCTGCCCCTTTGCGAGCCTGTTCTGCTTTCCAATTCTAGAAAGAATAAAAAATATCACAACGGTGATAATTATTTCCATATCATTTCCTCCTGGCTCTCTGAGCATAAAAACCCATACTTTGATTTATTATAGCAAAAGCCATTCCAGAAAACAAGAATGGCAGAAGCCTTTTTACAGGTTTCTGCCATTCTACTTCTTTCAATATTTATTTTTTCATTTTGGAATCAAACACCAGACTTGCAAAATAACCAAATACCAGCGCCGCACAGGTGCCGGCGGAACCAGCGGAAAATCCGCCCTTGAAAATTCCCAGAAGCCCTTCTTCCATGACCGCTTCTTTAACCCCTTTCCACAGCACGTTTCCAAATCCAAGCAAGGGTACACTGGCTCCTGCACCGGCATACTTTTGAAATGGCTCGTATATCCCGACTGCCCCAAGCACAGCGCCTGTACATACCAAAAGTACCATAATCCGCCCCGGCATAAGTTTTGTCTTTTCCATCAGAATCTGTGTCAGGGCACAGATCAGTCCGCCTACCCAGAATGCATTGATATAATCCATGAAAAACCACTCCTTTTTGACAGTATGCGAGGCTTTTAAAAAAAATATGCAATTTTTTCAAAATAATGCTTGCATTTTTATTTCGCCTGTGGTAAAGTAAGCAAGTCGACGAAATGCGGCAACAAAATGGTGGATTGGTCAAGCGGTTAAGACGCCGCCCTCTCACGGCGGAAACAGGGGTTCGATTCCCCTATCCACTGCTTTATATCGAATATTTGTCAAACCGCATGGTGGATTGGTCAAGCGGTTAAGACGCCGCCCTCTCACGGCGGAAACAGGGGTTCGATTCCCCTATCCACTGCTTTTAAGAACTGTGTATGATTTCATACACAGTTTTCTTTTTGTCTTTTTCTATTTTTCAACACAATAAAAGCTGTGAAATCTCTTTCGAATTTCACAGCTTTTTGTACATTGTCTTTTTATGCTGCTGATGCGGTATTTTTGAAGATCACACCTTTATAGCGTGCCAGTACACACAGCAGTACGGTTCCCATAATACTTGCCGTCAGAATCTCGCCAAGACCTACCGTCACCATCAGGAATGGAATCGGAAGGGGTTCTCCATATCCGAATTTCAGCACCCACGGAATAACAATGGCGTTCAGAACCACCGGCGGAACACTTGCCAGAAATTTGCTCTTTCCGCGAAGCATCCAGGTAAGATATGCCGCTGCAAGAGTGGTCAGACTTCCTGCCAGCACATCCAGCAGAATACCACCGCCGAGCGCATTGGCAATGAGACATCCGATAAAGAGTCCCGGAATAGCTGCCGGAGTGAAGAAGGGCAGCACCGTCAGTGCCTCTGCCACACGGGTCTGAATTGCGCCGTAGCTGATTGGCTCAAATACCAGACAGAGCACCACGTAGATCGCTGCAATCATAGCAGCCTGGGTCATAAAAAGTACCTTGTTGTTTGTTTTCATATTCTGTTTTCTCCTTTAGTTTTGTTTTACGAGTGGAAGGTCACGAACACTCGGCACATTTTAAGGCGGTGACCGCCTTGAAAGCCCTGTACGACCTTGTTTTTATGGGCTTTATAACGGCTCATAGGATACCATATACACCCTCGATTTGTCAAGACCGGACCTTTTCTTGTAAAAATGCCCTGTTTTTCCGTATTTCTTCAGAATTATTCAGCTTTCCCCCTCTTGAGTTCTTCTTTTTCATATGCTATCATACCGTGAACAGATAGATTTTGATAATGGAGGTTTCTTCATGTCTGCAAAAATAAAAGCATTTAAAGAAAAATATCCTCATATATGGGTAGTTTCCTATTTTATTATTTATATGATCTGGTTTGTATGGCTGGAAAGCCGGGCTGATGAACCATACCATGTGATTCATTTTCCACTGGATGATTACATTCCGTTCTGTGAATATTTTATTATTCCTTACCTGCTGTGGTTTGCATATATCGCTGTTGTATATGTCTGGCTGTTCTTCCATGACCGCCCGAATTTCTTCCGATATATTGCATTTATCTATGCTGGAATGACATTGTTCCTGATCATTTCCACCCTCTATCCGAACGGTCATCTTCTCCGCCCGCTGGAATTTGACCGGGATAATATTTTTATCAAACTGGTATGTTTTATCTACTGGGCAGATACATCTACCAACATTCTTCCCAGCATCCATGTGTTTAATTCCATCGGCGCCCACATGGCAGTCATGCATACGCCGGGACTGAATCAAAAAAAGTGGACCGTCCGACTTTCACGCATCCTGTGCGTGTCCATCATCCTGTCCACTATGTTTATCAAGCAGCATTCCTGCATTGACGTGATCTTCGCTATATTACTTGGTGTGATTATAAATTATATCGTTTACCACACCTGCTTTTTAGTTAAAGCCCATGACTTTGTTGGCAAGTTTGTACGCAAGCACCGATACTTTACGCCCTCCCTTGCCCGGGAGATTCATAGCGCGGCCGAAGATGCCGAAATATAATTTATAGTAAAGACCTGAGTCCTTATTTTTAAGGTACTGCCACAGGTCTTTTTTCTTTGCCAGACTTTCTTCCGTACCGGAACGAATCAGCATAATAGAGGATACCGTCATCATAATATCCAGATAGCTGGTCATATATTTTCTCAGTTTTACTGGCTGAATCGTCTTCATGTCATACTGATCGATCATAATCTTGTTGACTTTGATCTGCTGATCCACACGACCAATCATAACCTGCTCATTAACTGACTGATCTGCTCTGCCAATGAAATAATGATACAGATCAATATCCATATAATAAAGCGTCTTCACATAGGGCAGCGGATAATATACAAAAATGTTATCCACATAGAAAGTATGTTTCGGCAGCTCCAGTCCACATTCTTTCAACATATGGGTACGGTAAATCACAGAGTGCATAAGAATGTATTGTCCCAGACGGAAATGTTTTACGTCTCTCCAGGTAAACACTTCATCCTGCGGAAATGCCGATGCATAACTCACTGCTTTTTTATGTTTTACTCCCTGCTTATCATAAATATAGTTGCAGATCATCATATCCGGTGCTTTTCCCTGATGCACCAGTTCTGCCAGCTTCGCCAGCACCTTCGGATAATTTTCCTCATCCAGCCAGTCATCGCTGTCTACGACTTTGAAATACAGGCCGG
Source organism: Hominiventricola filiformis (assembly GCF_020686965.1). Taxonomy (NCBI): domain Bacteria; kingdom Bacillati; phylum Bacillota; class Clostridia; order Lachnospirales; family Lachnospiraceae; genus Hominiventricola; species Hominiventricola filiformis. Next base: position 531,271 of record NZ_JAJEPS010000001.1, read on the forward strand.
TGGCATTTTTCAAACCGGTGTTGACTGCCTGTCCGTGACCGCCGTTTTCCTGATGTACTGCTTTGACAATGGTTGGATATTTGGCAGCATATTCATCTGCAATCTCTGCGGTTCTGTCTTTGGTAGAACCGTCATCCACAATGATAATCTCCACCTCTTCTCCGCCGGGAAGCAGGGATTCGATGCAATTTCTCATATAACCTTCCGAATTGTAACAAGGAACTGCGATTGATAATAACTTCATTTTATACTTCTTTACCTTTCCTGTATTTTTCTTCTCCCAGTGCAATATCCAGATACTCTGCATAGGCCGCAAATGCCGCCGGAATCGGATAACTGCTCTCAGTTTCTTTTGTTTCTATAAATAAGAATCCGGAATCTTCCATATGATCTGTTTCTTCCAGACTCACAGCATACCCCGTCATATGCCATTCCACATGACTGAAAATGTGTTTTGCTCCCGCAAGCGGCAAGATTCGAAGGGGCGATAATCCCCATTCTTTCACCTGCTCCAGCACCTGCTGCTCACTTAAGTTTCCATCCAGATTTGGAAGTTCATAAAGTCCTGCCAGCAGTCCTTTTGCCGGCCGTTTCCTGATCGCTACCCGGTCTCCGTCTTTTAAAATCAGCACCGTCCGGTCTTCGATCCGACGTCCTTTCTTTGCCTTTTTCTTTGGAAGCTCGTCTACAATTCCTTCCGCTTTTGCCCTGCAGCAAAATGCCAGTGGACATTCTTCGCACTTCGCCTTTCCGTTTGGCACGCAGACAATGGCCCCGATCTCAATGAGCGCCTGGTTAAAATCCCCCGCCCGCTCTTTGGGAATCAGTTCCCGGATCTCCGCTTCCATGGCATTTTTTACTGACTGCTTCAGCACATCCTCATAGCTTGCCTTCACTCTGGAAATGACACGCAGCACATTTCCGTCCACAGCAGGCATGGGAATGCCAAACGCAATGGAAGAGATTGCTCCTGCCGTATAACTGCCTATCCCCGGCAATGCCAGAAGCTTTTCAAAATCCGCCGGAAATTCTCCGCTGTATTCTGTCATAATGACCTGTGCAGCCTTCTGCATATTCCGTACCCGGTTATAGTAGCCAAGCCCCTCCCAAAGTTTCAGAAGCTCATCCTCCGGACATGCTGCCAGTGCTGACACATCCGGCAGTGCTTTCATAAAACGCTCAAAAAACGGCTTCACAGCCTCCACGCGGGTCTGCTGCAGCATAATCTCAGATACCCACACCCGATAAGGCGCTGTATTTTCTCTCCAGGGAAGCACACGTGCATGCCCATCATACCATGAAAGCAGCGGCATTACAATCTGTTCCAGTGATGTCTCTTCCGTCATAACCGCACTTCCACCTCCTGATCTGCACAGATAGAATCCGGTTCCACCAGACAGTCTGCCGCCATAATATGCACCCCTGCCTGCTTCGCATCCCGCAGCGCCTCTCCAAAAGCCGGATGCGTCCGGTCATTAGGTTCCATCCAGCAAACACCTTTCATCTGGATAATAAACAGGATGCCGGCCTCATAGCCGTCTTCACGGGCCCGCATCAGCTCATGCACATGTTTTACACCGCGCTCTGTCGGTGCATCCGGAAAACGCGCCACTCCATCTTCTTCCAGAGTCACTCCCTTGATCTCCAGAAACATACGGACGTCTCCGTCTTCCAGATAGAGATCAATGCGGGAATCCCCGTATCTGGTCTCCGGCCTTATGACCGTCTCCTTGGAAAATACATGCCGCTCTCCATCTGACCGCCAGATTGCAAAATGACCGCTGCGAATCCATTCCTCCGCCACCCGGTTGGGAATCTGGGAATCCATGTTAATCAGAAGATCCCCCTTCTGCACCGCAATCAGGTCAAGGGCTGTCTTCCTCGCCGGATTAACATTTCTCTGCACCCAGATTCTGGCATCCGGCACCAGCAATTCTCTGCATCTGCCAGTATTTTTCACATGACAGACTTCCATTCCACGCTCCGTCTCCACATGGGCAATAAACCGGTTGGGGCGGGATTTGAAGACTGCCGCTTCTATTTTTTCGTATTTCATAAAGCCTAGTATAACATAAAACCTTGATTTCTCCTACTTAATTTTATATTATGGAAAATAGTACAAATTCTTAAGAAAACCTGAACGAAGGAGATTTACATGAAAACCGATGGTATTATTTTAGATATTGATGGAACTTTATGGAATTCCACTCCCATTGTCGCAGAGGCGTGGAATGAGATTATTGAAAAGCGGGATGATATCCCCTTCCGTTTTACCGCGAAGCAGCTGACACAGCTTTTTGGCCGCCCGCTGCCAGTCATTGCCGATATGGTATTTCCATTTCTGGAAGAAAAGGAGCGCTATGACCTGATGAATGAATGCTGCGAGCGCGAGCATGAACTTCTCCGCGCATCCACGCAGAACATCCTTTACCCGGGCGTGGCAGAGACCATGAAGGCTCTCTGTAAAAAGATTCCGCTCTTTATCGTCAGCAACTGCCAGTCAGGCTATATTGAACTCTTCCTGGAGAAGACCGGCCTTGCTGACTGCATTACCGATTCTGAATGCGCCGGCCGCACCGGCCTTTCCAAAGGTCCTAACATCCGCCTGGTTGCTGACCGGAATCACCTGCAGAACCCTGTCTACGTAGGCGACATCGACGGCGACCGCCAGGCTTCCGAAGAAGCCGGCGTTAAATTCTGCCACGCCTCCTATGGATTCGGGAAAGTCGAAAGAAAAGATTATGTAATGAAAGAGTTTTCGGATCTGATGACATTATTTGAATAAGGTTTTCACCTGCTGCTCGGTCTGCTGCAGCACCTCTTCCGTCACACCAGCCTTTGTAAGGTAATGGAGTTCATCCACGGTTCCCTCTCCATGGGGAACCAGGTAAGCTCCGGCATCACTTCCAAGTCCAATATGCGCTCCCAGCCTCATCGCCTTCCGCACATTTTCCATCTGGCGTTCCAGATTCTTCTGTACTTCCTCATCCGGGAAGCGTCCGCATCCAAGCAGATTGCCCACCGGCGCAAAGGTCGGCATCCAGGCTGTTCCTTTTTCTGCCAGCAGATGCAATGTCTCTTCTTCCATGAAAAATCCATGTTCCAGACTGTCAACGCCCGCTTCCAGTGTCTCATAACAGGTCTGATTGCCATTGCAATGAGCCATGACCGCCATACCAGCGTCATGAGCCGTACCGATCATCCTGCGAATTGATTCCCGGTCAAGACCTTCTTCTGTCAATGTTCCCGCGTGGGCAAAATCCAGAATCCCGCTGACCATAATCTTGATAAAATCAGCGCCTTCCTCTTTCGCTCTCAAAACCAGCGCCTCATACTCTGTCCACGTATCAAAGGGCAATCCCACAATACCACCGTAATGATGACGTTTATGAATGGCAAACACCGGAGTACGGTAATCAATCCCATACTCCGGCGCCAGTTCTTTTGCCTTTTTGGACGCTCCGCGCGCATCTCCGCCATCCCGCACAAAGGTTATCCCGGCATCTTTCCATTCCTTAAGATGGGCACGGACTGCTGCCTCGCAGACACCGTCTTTATGAAGTGCCACCGCTGCTTTATAATTGATTCCGTCCATAATTACATGGGCATGACATTCTCCGAACATTGCTTTCGCCTTCTTTTTCTATCTGTTTTTCCGATTATGCATTTTTTTCAAAAGAAATAAAGACAAGGGAACTGATGAACAACATGTACGGGTAAAACAACATTGGCAGAATATCAAATGCACTGACTGTCTCACCCAGGCCGGAAGCCGCTGAGATGGCAACCAGCATCTGTGCTCCATAAGGAAGAATTCCCTGAAAGATACAGGAAAATGTATCCAGAATGGATGCTGCTTTCTTATTGCTGATCCCATAGTTTCCTGACATTTCTTTTGCAATTGGATTTGCCATAACAATTGCGACTGTATTATTCGCGGTTGCAATATCCATCAGACCTACCAGCAGACCCATGCCAAGGAGTCCGCCTTTTCTTCCTTTGAACACCTTTTTTATCCAGTACAGCAATGCGGCAAATCCACCATATTCTTTGATCAGTGCACAGATAGACGCTACCAGAATGGCAACCATGCTGGTTTCAAACATACCTGCTGCCCCGTCTCCCATATTTCCAAGCAAATCCGTCGGCACGATCATCCCTGTCGCAATCATAATGATGGATCCGCTTATGATTCCTGTAATCAGTACCAGGAACACATTTAAGCCAAGAATACCTCCCGCCAGCACCAGTATATAAGGAATAGCCTGTATCAGATGATATTCTTCCTGCACAACTCCACCACTGTAATTTTTCACAGACAGACTGTAAATAATCACCAGACTGACAATTGCTGCCGGAAGTGCAATGAAAAAGTTTTCCTTAAATTTATCTGTCATCTTACAACCCTGTCCATTACATGCGGCAATTGTCGTATCAGATATAAAGGACAGATTATCCCCAAACATTGCACCACCCATGACTGTCGCAATACAAAGCGGCAGATCAAAACCCGATGCTCGCGACACGGCTATTCCAATCGGGGTAATTAAAGTAATGGTTCCTACGGAAGTCCCCATTGCAAGTGATACAAAACAACTTACTACAAAAAGCACCACAACCGCGAACTGAGGCGGTATCAGTGACAGAATAAAATATGCCACACTGTTTGCTGATGTTCTTCCAACAACACCCACAAAAATTCCAGCCAGCATAAATATGATGATCATGGTAATAATGTTCGGATCGCTGATTCCAACTCCCATTATTTTCAGTTTATCATTCAGGCTTAATTTCCGGTTTTGCAGACATGCAACAAGCAGTGCAAGCAAAAATATAATCACAACAGGAATTTTGTAAAATCCCATCTCGATCTTCAGGCCATATTCAAACAGAATCCCCAGTCCCAGATATAAAACCACAAACACCGCGATAGGCAATAAGGCTTTTGCGTTTCTTTTTTCCATTTTTTAATCCCTCTCTACCCCTTTTATTTATCCCAAACTATACCATGCCATGATACCGCAAATGCCTTAAAAAATCAATGACCCTACTTCCAATGAATCACTGCTTCCACCGAATCCGTATACTGATCATCAGTGATGGACTTGTAACGGGAGCCGTCATACCAGTCGGTGAAACCGTTGTCAATTTTGTAAATATTTCCAGTTTCAGTGTCCACGATGCGCTCGTAACCCAGGGTAGCGTCACTCTGCTTCTGGCTCATAATATCCTGGCTCCGGTTCCGGTTTTCCCAGGAAGACATGATGCTGTCGGACATCTCACTGGCTGACTGGCTGAGAGACTGGGAGGTAGAGGCCGCCTGATTGCTCTGGGACATGGCAAAGCTCTGGAACTCCGGCGTATAATTAAGACTGCTGAGGACTTTGTTCAAAGTAGGCTGCCAGTCCTGAAAGGTTCCCTTTTCTGCACTGAGGACTGTCAGATTATAGACAGAATAATATCCCATTCCCGTGCCCATGGCAAAGGGAACCACGTCCGCCGTGAACATTCCCTCTCCCGCCGTACCATCCTGCGTAAAATCAGCCCGAAGAATGGAGGGTGAAATAGCAACGCTGCTCATTCCCTGAGTGCTTTCAAAACTCTCTGTTACAGAAAAATCTGCAATGTACGGTGTCTGAATATCCGCATAATCAGCAGTTGCATTCATTGCGTCTGCAAACTGTGGGAATATTTCAAAGACTCCCTGTGTCGATACATTCGTAAGAATGGGACATTTTCCAAACAAATCACTGGAAAGCGCCATCATCGCCCGGGAATTTTCATCTGAAAATAATGGTTCCATTTTTAACATAAAGAAAATCTGATTTACCGGATTCTCCGGATCAAAAACGTGAATCGCATGAAACATACCGGTGTACATGGCAGAAGATCTCACATTCCAGCCTTCCGGAATATTCATACTGAATTCCGTGCAACTATAAGGCACCAGCTCCTGAGCAGATGCCAGCGGAACGACTGTCCAGTTGTCCTCGACAGCGGTCTCAGTCTTCGAATCTGCCGCAGCTGCCTGTCCCTCTTCTCCATCCGGCAAGGTTTCTTCCCCCTCTTCTTCATCCGGTGCAGTCACAGCTGCTACGCTTCCTGGCCGTTCAAATACCATCTCTGTATCGGCATTTGCCAGCATCAGCACACCATCCTCCAACGTATAAGAATCTGCCACATCTTCCATGGTAATGCTGCTGTCATCCCAGGTCAGATCATAGACCGTCCCGTCATAATCCATGGTTCCGGTACCGTCCTCCAGGAGTTCCAGCGTCATGGCAGTGCCCATCTCTTCCAGGTCCTCCTTTCCGACAGTCATACCATTATAGGTCATGCTCACAAGCTCCCAGGTTCCTGCTGCAGTGTCTGCAGCAGCAATCGTTGCAGCATCCGCTGCGGTACCCATTTCCACATTTGATGCTGTATCTGCTGCTCCGCCACAGCCGGTCAGTAAAAGCGCCGCAAGCAGCAATGCTCCTGCCTTTTTTTCATCTCGTAATCTCATCGCAGTCCCTCCTCCACAAGATCATCCCATATCACATTCTGAATATTCTTCCAGCCCTCTGTCTCATAACAAGTGTTATTTCTCAACAGGTTTCCGGCTTCAAAATCCAGCGTCCAGACATTTCCGTCCGCCATTTGGAAAGCAAGAGTCTCTCCGGCGTCCATGGTGCGAAGCTCTGTCTCCTCCCCGACGACAAGCTGCTTCAGAGCCTTCATACAGGCATCGATGGTAGCTGCATCGGTAATCTGCCATTCATTATAAGCCTCACCCTCCTCACTGTAGGTAAGTGCTATGGGAGTTTTCACATATTCTGCGATCTCACTCAGGGACATGGCTGGAAACTCCACCGTATTTCCCATTACATCGTCCCTTCCCTTTCCATATCCGTCCACTGTATACCAGGCAGAAGTGCCAGTATGGCTGGTCTCCTCATCGTCCTCCATAATCTCATAAAGGTGAATGGTGGTTGTGCCGTCGTCATTCTTCACACATTCCACCTCCGGCGCCAGAAAATTACTTTCCTTCAGATAATAAGCACGAGCCATAGCCGCCAGTTCAACACTCTGATAGGGTGCCAGAATGTCCTGCTTTTCCATTGTTGCAGAAGTATCCGGCATCCAGTCGGAAGCAAGCAGGGTATAGGTTCCTGTCTGAATGTTGTCAGAATCACCTCCGGCCATCAGATCGGTGTTTCGTTCTACCGTCATAACCACCTTTTCCGGATAAAAAACGAAGTCAAATTTCGTAAAGGACGGTGTCAGATCTTCTCCCTGTTCCTGCATCACGCGGGTAACCTCCGCGGAATCTTCTTCCTCTTCTGAAAGATCCAGATCGTAAATCACTTCCTCATATTCTTCAGAACCCGACTGAAAAAAGCAATGAAGCCGAATATCATTCCGAGTTTCCAGAATGTATTTTTTCTGTCCGTTCTCTTCGGTGTAAGCAAAGCCGTTATAGGCTTCCAGCCGGGGAGCTTCCTTTTTTGCGGCGGTTCCGCAACTGCAAAGCAGTTCTGCTGCCAGCAGAACGAAAAGCATTCTGTAATGATGTTTCTTTTTCATCCTCCATTCCTCCTGTGATATCGATAGTAAAACTGGACCAGTCCGATTCTGGACTTTGTTCCGGTTTTCTCATTAAGGCTGGCAATATGCCGATACAATGCTGCTCTGGAAATCATCAGTGTCTCTGCGATGTCCTGAACGTTTTCATCAGATACCAGCAGCACCTCCAGCACCTCTTTTTCCCGCTCTGTCAGGGAAAACGATGCAGCAAACATTTCCAGACTTTCTTCCTCTCCAGGCTTTGTCCCGCTGCTCTCCGGTTCTTTCTTTTCCTGCATATACAGAGCATTACTGTAAACGAAAAATGCAATGCTGATCAAAACAAATAGTACCAGCAACACACCATCCCGCAGTATCTGGTTTTCTGACCGTATGAGCCGAAGTGACAGTGATCCTGTAGCAAAAGCACAGATGTTGTTCACAGCCCTTCCAAGACCTGCCCAGAGCTTCGGGCACTTCATCCGGGTCGAAAGCCGCATAAAGCTTACCGTAAAAAATACAACAAAGAACCCGGCTGACAGATAAAACACAACCAGTCCTGCCAAAAAAGGGCCGCCATTTTCCAGTACCACAATAGAGAGCACCGACAAAACCGTCACACAATACATCAGTATATTTCCATACCGGCGTTCCCGGCCGTCAAAGAAAACACCCGCCAGAAGACCGCTTCCTGCAAGCAGCAGTCTTGGCCATTGTCCCACATCTGCACTGCCAGATACGTGTCCCAGTGTCACTGCTGCATCCAGCGTAGAAAAAATACAGGTGATCAATATCACAAGAAGAATCAGCCAGAGACCCGCATGCCCGGAGCTTTTCGATGTGCTTTCCGATGCACTTTCTGCTTCTGACATTCCATTCTCCGCATTTAACAGCAACACAGAAAACACCGCTGCTGAGACAGCCAGAACCACAGACTCTGCCGTATCATTTTTTATGAGATTATTATTAAGAAACTGAAGAAGGATTCCTACCGCATAAGATATGCCGACAGCCTTCGCCAGATGCTCAGGCTCCGCCTCCCTGGAGAGATAATAATGTACCGCGCTGCCTGCCATACCCATCAGAATAAAACAGATACAGCCCGCCGCCAGAATCGTACCATAGGAGTTATGCTGCCAGATTACAAAAATACAAATCACCCCTGCCAGTGCTCCTGCAAACACAACGATCTGCCAAAATTTTTCTTTTATGCAGGAAGCAGCAGCCGGGTAAAGCAAAAAGCCCAGCACGCTGGCTCCCAGCACATAGCCCTGGGCCGTCACCACCTGTTCCGGTCCGGTAACCAGTGCCATCATATTATCAAACTGATATTCGATCCCCAGAAAAATAAAATTGAAAAAAGCAAGGGCCAGCATCAGCACCCTTCCATTTGATCTGCACCATTTCATCTATCTTCACTCCGTTTATCTTTTGAATTACCTTCTTTCTGATAATTTTATTATAAACAAAAGTCTCATGCAGACAAGGTGACATTCGTCTCAATCTTTTCCCTTGCTTCTTTTTTCTGTTTTTTCAATTTTTTATTTTCAGGTCAGGAATGAAACACATGTCAACTGCAAGACCTTTTTCGCTTATGTTAGACTACAGACAACAGTATCAAACCAGATCATAATCACCACCGAAAGGAGTATCATTCTATGGAATATCAGGAAGTAAAATGCAGAAACTGCGGAAGTCCAATGCATGTTGCAGAAGGCGCCGAACGAATCCGCTGCCCCTATTGCGGCACCGAATACATTCTGAAATCTCACAACAAGCAGGAAATTTCCGTCCATGTCATCAACTATGGCGGACGAGGTGCGCTGATTCTCTGTCATTCCTCCGGCTCTGCCGTTTCCTCCTGTGAAGCTGTCTTTGACCGTTTCCTGAAGGAGCTGAAGTACGGTCCTCTCTACTTTGCCCTTCAGGATGAGGAACTCCAGCGCGCCCGGCAGATACAGCTTCAGGGAGCCACTTTCCCAGACCTCAGATATCGTAAACCAGGCCTGCCAGGATCACAGCCGCCAGATGGATCACATCTATGACCACTCCACCGACGGTATCCGTGGCGTAGAACATTACCGTGATTCCTATGGGAATGCCTATCAGGCAGACGTGAAATATGATCATATCTATAAAAATGGGAATACCTTTGTAGCCAGCACGGACGGCAGCCTGCAGCTTGGTCCGGACTGGGAAGAATTAAAGAAATAAAAATAGACATAGAGATTGGAGACTTCATATGAAAAAAGTTTACACGAAATATGATTACATCGATATATACTCGAAATTAGGGGTAATGACCGGTACTTTTGCTGCTGTCAGCATATCACTTTCACTTTTCCTTGGATTTGTGATTACATTAGCCGGCCATGCTCATCCAGATCTGTCAAGTCGAATCTGTCTTCTCCTGTTTGTTCTGAATCTGCCTGTCGTGCTTCGCAATATCAAGCGCTATAGGGCAATTCAGAACAAACTTCAGAGAAAGCATTCAGATGATGCGGAAGAAAATGTTACCTCTCAGATCATTCTTCCAACCAGAAAACAGTTATGGGGAGGGATGATCCTGCTCGCTGTCCTTGCTTTTACAATACTGTTTTTGAGTGTTCTGATGCTCTGGCTTATGATTTCATACTATGAAAACATTTTCTTGATTTTGTTTATCTTTTTAGGTTCCTTATCTCTTCCGGTATTGGCCGTAATGGTTACATACATCCGGCTATTAGTCATTACTAAAAATTTGTGCCAGTAGCTAGAAGAGGCTGCTTTACAGAACCGTCAGAACATCTGTGTCCTTCGTAACAGCACCTGTTTTGACTTCACCGATTGCTTCACAGTCATCTGTGTTAGTTATTACAACTGCCGTTGTTACCGGATAACCTTCACTTTTAATAAGGTCCATATCAAACTCTGCCAGCAGGTCACCTGCTTTCACCTGATCACCGGCCTTTACCTTCACATCAAAGCCTCTGCCATTTAATTTAACCGTATCCATTCCTATATGAATCAACAGTTCCACACCATTTTTACTCATAAGACCGAGGGCATGTTTCGTATCAAAAACGGTCGTCACCTCACCGTCCACCGGTGCGTAGGCTTTTCCTTCTGACGGTTCCACACCAAAACCTTTACCAAGCATTTCAGAAGAAAAAACTGCATCCTGCACCTCTGATAATGGAATAACAGTTCCATTCATGGGACTTTTGATCACCTTCTCAGATATCTGCTTTTCCTCTTTTTTCTCTACTGTTGCTTCTGTATTGGTATTTTCGTCGTTTGTTTTACCGGAAATACCGGTAAAATCTTCAGGTTTTACCTGATCAGCCGCAGCTGTCTGTAAAAATGCTTCCAGATTTGTTTTCAGTACCGCTACCTGCGGTCCATAAATGACCTGAATTCCTTTTCCCTTTAAGATTACACCCCGGGAGCCACTCTGCTTAAGCAGTGCCTCCTCTACTTTCGCTGGTTCTTTGATGGTACAGCGAAGTCTGGTAGCACAGCAGTCCACATCTTCAATATTGGATTTTCCTCCAAGGCCCGCAGTGATCAGTGCAGAGACTTCTGCGCCTTTCACACCGGATTCCTTTGCTGCATTGTAATCTGCTTTGGTGTACAGTTTGGTCTCCACATCTTCATCTTCCCGGCCCGGAGTCTTCAGATCAAATTTGAGGATCAGGAATTTGAAGATACCGTAATACAGCAGGAAATAAATGATTCCCACCGGAATGATCCGAAGCCAGCTGGTCTTTGCATTTCCCTGAAGAATACCAAACAGGAACAAATCCAGAAGTCCGCCGGAAAATGTCAGTCCGACAGCAATGTTCAGGATATGAGCAATCATATAAGCTGCTCCTGCCAGGAGCACCTGTACGGCAAACAGCATAGGTGCTACAAACAGGAAAGAAAACTCCAGCGGCTCCGTAATACCCGTTGCCATACATGCCAGTGCTGCCGAAAGCAGAAGTCCGCCTGCCTGTTTTTTCTTCTCCGGCTTTGCAGTCTGGTACATAGCCAGTGCTGCCCCCGGCAGACCAAAGATCATAAAAATAAATTCACCGGAGAAATACCGGCATGCATCTGCGCTGAAATGAACGGTGGACGGATCTGCCAGCTGTGCAAAGAAAATGTTCTGTCCACCTTCAATCATTTTTCCTGCCACTTCCATGGAACCACCCACTCCGGTCTGCCAGAACGGAAGATAAAATACATGGTGCAGACCAAATGGAATCAATGCACGTTTGATGATTCCGAAAATCAATGTTCCCAGATAACCGGTTCCTGTAACCAGTCCGCCCAGCGCATAGATTCCATTCTGAACCACCGGCCACACAAAAAACATACCGATTCCCACCAGTACATATACAACGGTGCTGATAATCGGAACAAAACGGCTTCCACTGAAAAATGCCAGTGCACTTGGTAGTTCAATCGTATAAAAACGGTTGTGGAGTGCCGCCACACCGAGGCCTACAATAATACCTCCAAAGACACCCATCTGCAATGTCTGGATACCTACAGAACTGGTGATGGTTCCCTGAATAACAAAGTCTGCGATACTTCCATCATCCAGAATCTGTCCGCTGTTGACCAGCATGGCATTGACTGCCGCATTCATAGTAAAATAAGCGATCACAGCAGAAAGAGCCGCAACCTCTTTTTCCTTTTTCGCCATACCGATGGCACATCCTACCGCAAAGATCATTGGCAGATTGTCAAACAATGCACTTCCAGCCTTGCTAAGTACCGTCAGGAACATGTTTAATATGGTTCCCTCTCCTAAGATTGCCTGCAATCCATACGTATCAATCATAGTTGCATTTGTAAAAGAACTTCCAATTCCAAGCAGCAGACCTGCTACCGGAAGCACAGCGATGGGCAGCATAAAGGAACGACCTACCCTCTGTAAAACTCCAAAAATCTGATCTTTCATTTCTTCCTCCTGTTAATCAACATGCATGGTCACACGTTTAATGTGTACGGTCAGGTAGACCACCTCTTCTTCACTGATCTCCACCCCGTAGCATTCACCCAGATGCTGTCGGATCTTCTGTGCACATGCATAGCTCTCCTTATACTGGTCCCGGATCATATTCCGGAACAGAAAATCGTCATCATCCGGCATTTGTTTTGCCTGCAACACGCGGGCCGCAAAAAATTTCAGATGCGTGATAAAACGTTCGTAGTGAATCGACTCTTTGTTGATCTTAATAGAAAACTCCGATTCCACAATCGCAATAATGTCATCAATCAATCTGGGAATATCAAAGGTCACATCCATCTTTGTGTCATATTCTGCCGTGATAAAATGAAGAGCAATAAATGCTGCTTCATCCACCGGAAGCTCGATTCCCAGCATTTTCTTTAAAATGTTTAAGCTCTGCACACCCACCTTGAACTCAGACGGATAATACTGCTTAATCTCCCAGAGCAACGGATTGGCAAATTGGATCTGATTCTCATATCGCTCAATGGCACCATCAATATGATCGATCAGAGACAGATAAATCGTCTCTTTCAATTTTTCACCCAACATATTTTTTGCATACTCGATGATCTGATCTGCCGCCTTGATATGTTCCAGAGGTATGTCCTGGATAATATCCACCAGTTTCTGGTTTTCTCCTGCGGAATTCAGCCGGAAAACCTTCTCCACCTTTCCATCATCAATGGTCATGCCCGGCTTTCTCCCAAAACCAAGACCGCGTCCCATGACAATAATCTCCCTGTTCTGTTCGTCCAGCGAAGTGACGATGTTATTATTCACGATCTTTATGATTTTCATTAAAAATTCCCCCGTGTCATGCATACAGGCATTTTCCATAGTGGCCACCTATGAAATATTGAAAATAAAAAAACCAACCGGAAAGAACGCTTCCGCTCTCTCTCAGTTGGTTTTGCCTGCTTTGTCAGTAACAATCCAAAAATATTTTCTTTTTGAAACATCCAAAGGATATCAAATAAATTTTTTTACGTCAATTGATATTTTACACAAAAAAGTAGTTCTTATTTTATGCAATATATTGTAGCAAAGCAGCGGCGACGCGATATGAGCATTCGCAAGCTGCAAAGCGGTCTACTGCTTTACCGACACAGACGATCCACCAGTGCCAGAAACTTTTTATCTGACTGGATACTCTGTGTCAGAAATTGGCCGTCCCAGAATAAGGCATATGTCGTCACTGGCGCAGGTACATTCTGTGCGGATTCTTTGTCAATGATATGAATGGCCTTGAACGGGATGCCATGTTCCTTCGCCACTTCCTGCACCCTTGGTACCCAATAGTAAGTGTAAGGGCACTGGTCGGTGTAGTAGAGGACAAAGCCTTTTTCGTCTGCCTTGGGGGTCTTGGCACAGTCCTTAAATTTTGGCAACTCTGCACCCTCTATAAGAGGCAAGAACATAAGATTGATTCCGCAGTCGGATATATCTGCCACACGGAATCCCTTGTAAGTAAGGAATTTCGGGTCAGCTAGAAATTCCCGCTTGCGGCCTTCTGCACACAGAATGCAAATACCTTTCTTTCCCTGCGCCTTGGCATCACGGATGCACGCCTCCAGCAGATCATTAGAATATCCGTGTCCTTTCATGGAGCCGGATACCCATAAGCAGTTAATATAAAGATAACCATCTGCCGCAATAGGCATCCAGGCGTTTTCAGCCGGAATGTATTCGATAAAGCATTTGCCGCGCTCCTCGCTGCGGTAGAAAACAAGCCCATCATCAAAACGCTGCCTCAGCCATTCCTTTTTCGCAACACTCTGCTTGCCGGACATAGCGCAGCAGATGTGCTCTCTATCGATGTTTTCCTTTGTGATATGGATATAATTCATAGCTCGGCACCTCCACGACACATCCTTTTATGTTTTCAGTCCAACAACCGAAAGTTATATCTCATGTAATAATTTTTCTACGTATTTACGAAAATCATAAAATAAGTCAATATACGTTTCCACGATTGCATGGCAGTGCGTCTTAACAATTTCACCATCATAATCATGTGCTAATTCATTTCTCACATTCAGCATTTCCATCCACGTGTCATCAGAAATCAGATTTGCCTTAAAAGATTCCCGAAGAACTTCTCGCGGAGAACCCGTGACAAAACCAGTTATTGCATAATATTGTACTAATATATCCTTCATAACTTTCCATGCAAGGTCGAAAGTAATACTGAATTTTGCACTGGTTCCGCTTAAAACAAAGGAATCGCTAAGATCTCGCTGCCTTGCTTCTGCCAGTGCGTCTAATGAGTTATAAAACGAGAGAAAGCGTCTTTCAAATTTTGCGTCCATATTGTCTGATATCCTCCAATAATAATTGATTCCTGCAGGTATCCATATTTACGATATCCACGCTGAAAAGTGTTGGCAGATTCTCAATTTGTTCAGTCAACGACTCAAAATCCTCAACGCCAGATACTGCAATATCAATATCACTGCGCTCCTGTGCAGTCCCTTTTGCTCTGGAACCATATAAGATCACCTCTTTTGCACAGAAAGAATGACAGATTCTTGCAACTTCCTCTATTATTTTTTCGGCTTTCAGCCACATTAGTTTTTCCATTTATTTCCACCATCCTTATTCTGTATGGCCATCTCATCAGAAAAAGCGTTTTAATTTGAGTCTATTATAATGGATTCTAGTGGAAAGTACAATGAAGGTTCACAATGCTGCCAATTTTGCTGTCAACCTTATCCACTATCAGCATTTCTTTTGCTGGAAGGTGGCTTCAAACTGTTCAACCCCCTCCGGGTCTTTCTCACAGACAAAATACCCCTCGGGGTCTTTGTAAGTACCGGAGATTCCTTCAAGAAATCCGGGTTTCAGTTCTTTGATGAGGAAATAGTCCGCCTCCGGGTCGTCGGCATAGCACACGCCCTTGCTTTTGGCCGGAACAAAGCCAGACTTGCCGTAAAAGTCAATATTGCCGGTAATGGCAAGAGCCCCTGCACCCATTTCCTTCGCTTTTTCCATGGAATAGTCGAGCAACTGCTTTCCGTAGCCCTGCCGCTTGTATGCGGGTGCGATGCCAATAGGACCGAAGGTCATGATCGGCACCTTTCGTCCATCGTCACAGTCGATCTCCGACCGCACATAGATGACCTGCCCGATCAGCTCGCCGTTCAGCTCCATCACGAAGTCCAGCTCCGGCACAAATGCCGGGTCATCCCGATAGCAGTGCAGTACATAATGCTCCATACAGCCGGGCCGGTAAACATTCCAGAATGCCTCGCGGGTCAGATTTTCAACAGCTCTGTAATCGTCTTTCGTTTCCAGACGAATGATAATATTCTTTTCTGACATAACTTTTCTCCTTCTCTCTTATCAATAATTTTGTATGATCGGCACAGGCACATTTCCTTTTCCCTTCAGAAAATGATCCGCGCAATCTCCATCGTCACGATTTTCAGCACTACACCACTCGACATCACATAGAACCAAGCCTCGCGCATCTTTTGCGTCTTTGCAATCGGCGTAGCAATGGCAGCAACAATAATCAACAGTGCGCCGACACAGCCAACGATGGTAGGCACGCTGATGAGTGGAAACAGCCCCGGCGCACAGCTGCCGTCAATAGCGTGTTGAATGGTCTTGTCCAACCCGTCCCGTGCTGCCGCAAAGCAACATATCACAAGTCCAAACACCAGCAGAACTGTGCTCCTGCGCCCCCAATATTGAATACTGGAGCGGTTCACGACCGACCAGCCGATAAAGCCCAGCAGGGCAAAGAGCATCAAAGTTGTCACCGTAGTTATGGCATTTCCAAAATAGAGTTTCATTCTCACTTTCCTCCTTTCAAAAAAGGACGCAGCGCATGATCGGCTTTGCGATCAGCACTGCGTCTTAGCGTCTGGCTGTTTGGTTTCAATGATAAAATTTTTTGCGTTGATAATACTCTCATGCCTGCATTTGGGACAAAACAGAGGAAAAGTTACTAATTCTGTCTCCCGCAGTATCTGCAAGCGCGTCTTGGCACCACACCACGGGCATAAGACCCAGCGTTTTTCTTCTTCGCCATCTTTCATGTTGGTCTCCCCTTCTTTCTATAATCAGACTCAACCCTGGCAATAAAGTGATCAATATGTGCAGCCAGTAAAGAAGAAACCGATTCTTTTTCCTCGGCACCATCGTAGACACTGTATAAAAGATACATTGGACCATAGAATTCCAGCGCCAGCTGCATAGCGTCCTCATCAGACTCTACCAACTTGCGGAAGATGGCCGCCATGTACTCCAAAGGACCACCCGCCAGATAATCGTGGTAGAGCTGTGCAAGCTTGGGATCACGATACTGCTCCAGCGTCAGCATTTTGCGGAAATTGGAGGAAAACGGTTCCTTTGTCCAATGATCAAACTGGGCAAGGCTGTATGTGCGAATCTTTTGAATTGGTGTATGCAGATATGCTTCCGCAAAGCCGTCTGGTTCCGTCTCCGGCATTTCATACTCCTCAGCACGCTCATAGTCCATCTTGTTCATTCGTTCCACAATCTTATCTAAGATTTCCTGTTTGCTTGCATAGTGCTTATATAAGGCAGCTTTCGTAAATCCCAACTGCCCTGCAATATCATTCATAGATGTCCCCAGATAGCCGTTCTGCGCAAACAGTTCCAGCGCGATTCTCAAAATCCGTTCCTTTGTACCCTCTGCCATAATTATCTCCTTTACAAAAGTAACCATTCGGTAACTTTATTATAGTTACCGAATGGTTACTTGTCAAGAGTTAATGTAAATCCGGATTGATTAAGGTCAAATTGTAATTTCAATTTGATTGCCTTCGATTGCAACAATACAGCTTTCATAGTAACCATCCCCGGTTGTCCTGGGGCCGCTGACTACTTCATATCCGTCCACTTTCAGTTCAGCAGTCAAAGCATCCACTTTTTCTTTGCTGCCTACACTGAATGCAATGTGCGCATACCCAGTGCGAGCAAATTCCTTTGGAAAGTCAGGCATTTCCGGCTTGTTCATAATTTCAAGCCGTGCCCCATCGTCAAACGAAAGAAAATAGGAGCGGAAACTTGTTTTCAAATTATGGTAGCCTTCGTTTGATTTTGCACCCAGATACTTCACAAAGAAATTGCGGGCTGTTTCCAGATCTTTTACATATAAAGCAATGTGTTCTATTTTCATAACCCACCTCCAAAATGTCCGCACATATACCTCTATACACTTCTATCTTTCCTGACAGCAAGACAATAATTGACGTACTCAAGCGTGAGTTTACATCGACCATTCATCCTTCGTCATATCACAATGCCCCGGCAGTGATCTACTTCATGCTGAATAATCTGTGCCGTCCAGCCGGAATACTTGCCATGCTGCTTTCTGAAGTTCTGATCCAGATAATCTACGTCAATCTCTTTATATCGTGTGCAAGGTCTCACACCATCCAGTGAAAGACAGCTCTCTTCCGTCTGATATGCTCCTGTTTTCTTCGTAATAACCGGATTGATCATGGCAAATTGTAATGGTCCCGCTGTTACAACAATGATATTTTTTCGAACACCAATCATATTTGCCGCCATACCAACACAGCAATCCAGGTTTGCTCTAAGTGTATCCAGCAAATCAACTACTACCTGCTGATCAGCTTCCGTGGCATCCTCTGACTTCTGTGCGAGGAAAAAAGGATCCCGCATAATTTTTCTAACCATATAGTCTATACCTCCAACATTTTCCTGAAAAAACACTCATCCTCATGCGACCAGATCACACCGATGGCCTGCAGATATGCATAAACCACTGTGGTGCCCACAAATTTCATGCCTCGCTTCTTTAAGTCTTTGGAAATTACATCGGACAATTCCGAACTTGTTTTTCCTGTTTCCTGAATCACCCTGCCGTCTGTCCAATGCCAGAGGTAATCTGAAAAGCTGTCGTATTCCTTCTGGATTTCGTGGAATACCTGTGCATTGGTAACGGCAGCCTGTATTTTCAGGCGATTGCGTATGATATGGGAATTGTTCCTCAGTGCTTCCAGCTTTTCCTCATTATAGGCACAAACCTTCTCCACATCGAAGCCGTCAAAGGCTTCACGAAACGCAGCTCGCTTATTCAGAACACATTCCCAGGACAGGCCTGCCTGAAAGCACTCCAATATCAGCATTTCAAAAAGCTTCCGGTCATCATGCACCGGTACGCCCCATTCCTCGTCATGATAACGGATGTATCGTTCATTTTTCGGATTTGCCCAGCAACACCGTATCTTTCCGTCTGCCCACTTCATTCCTTATTCTCCCCAATTCTGCATTTTCAACTTTTTAAAACTCTTAGGAATTTCAAATAATGTTTGTTACCTATGACTTACATATTACCATATGCAATACAGGAGGGAAACCTGATTTATTTACTGAAAAGCGGCAACGACGTTCAGTCAGTGAAACCGAGTATGCCGCAGCATGTGCGGAGTCACCTTGAAGTCCATCGTATAAACCAGCTTACATTCATGAAAAAAGGTTCTGACATTGAAGCACAGCTCCATGTCAGAACCCATTTATTTCACAAATTATTTTTTGGGGTTGCGTCGCCCGGTGTTTTCCGAGCCACGCACTTCCTCATGGTAAAAGTAATCCACAATGACCGGGTGCCCAGGCTCTGCTCGTCCGTAGGGCAGCTCGTTGTCCACGAAGGGACAGCTGTTTTCTTTCGCCAGCCGTTCCGCTTGATCCTCCAAACCACGGAAGTAGCTTCTGTCCCTCTTGTTGTAGATAGCGTCGTACAGCGGAACCAAGTCAGGATGTTTTTTACGTATATAGTCAAGGATGTCTTTTTTGAATCCGCCTCGCAGGTTTAGATTTTCCAGCCATACCAGGTCGCACTGATTTCTGACCTGATGGAAGATAGCCTCAAAATCCGTGATACCGGGAAAAACCGGAGCAATAAAGCATACGGTGCGGATACCTGCGTCATAAACCTGCTTCATGGCATCCAGCCGTCGCTTAATGCTGACGGCATTGTCCATATCGTTTTTGAAATCCTCGTCCAGCGTATTGATCGACCAGGAAACTGTGACCTTTCCCAGTTCTTTCAGGAGGTCGATGTCGCGGATTACCAAGTCTGACTTGGTACAGATGAGAATTTCTGCCTCGCTGCCCCGGAGCTGCTCAAGAAGCTTTCGGGTGTTCTGAAACTGAGCCTCCTGGGGCAGATAGCCATCGGTCACTGAACCGATGACTACGCGCTGCCCTTTGTACTTTTGCGGATTTTTGATTGCCGGCCAATGTTTCACATCCAGGAATGTACCCCACGGTTCGGTGTGCCCGGTAAATCGCTTCATAAACGAGGCGTAGCAGTATTTGCAGCCATGGGTACAGCCCACATAAGGATTGACGGAATAGCCTCCCACCGGCAGGGTGGATTTTGTCATAATATTTTTGGTTTCTACATCCTGAATCAGAATGCTGCTCTCTTTTACTTCCGCCATGTCTTCTGTTCCTCCAATACCCGGTAAAACGCCGGGGGAAATTCTTGTACCATTTGTGCCTCTCCCATAATAGGAAGTAGATCTTCCTTCATGAATACAGGGATGCCTAGCGCATGGGCCTGATGTGTCAGGTTCCACACCCATTCCGGTTTCGATACAGCTTTGCCCTTCCTATGTCCGGTCTCAGTCCCAATGACGATCCACTCAATTCCGGTAAGGTCTACCATGCCAACATCATCAAACATAGGTTCAAAGGTCACATGATAATGTCCGCCATGGATATGCTCCCGCAAAGTCCGGATACGGTTTTTCTCTTTACTGGAGGTAACAGTTACACCAAACCAAGCGTTGTCTAATGGGGTGGAAAAGACGATGCCCTCCGGTCTCTTAGTCAAGAACAGATACTGATGCTGTGGGTTTTCAGTCATCTTGTCAAATATCTGTTCCCGCCACTCTGGCTTCCAGTGGGAAAAATCGCTCATGCCGGTGAGCAGAAAATTTTGTGGGCGCTTTTTCTCCATCAGCCGCAGCTTATTTGAAAAAAACTCCGGCTTTTCAAAGTCGTCGATCATGTGAAACCGACGAACATTGTTTCTGGCGTAGCAGTAGCTGCAACCGATCGTACAGCCGATCACCAGATTCATGTTTTGAATACAGTCTTTAATACAAACAGCCACCGCTGATGCCTCCTTACCGTTTTAAGATTTAGCCTTCTGCCGCAGGTGCAACTTTCCCGAAGCCGTTCCAAGCATACAGGCCCTTCTTGTCCTCATCGCCCAGGAACTTGTCCACCTGACAGATGTGCAGGATATGGTCGCCTACCTCCACCGACTGCTGCAGGGTGGCCACCATCGCCAGCCGGGTATCCGCCGGAATCTGAATGTCACTGCCCTCCACAGCCATCATCTCGATGTTGTTGGCGGCCACCTTGTCGGTCTCGGCACCGGTAGACGCTCCGCAGGCCATTACTGCGCCAGCCAGACTCTCACCGGGAACAGTGACGATGACTTTGCCGGTCTCACGCACACGCTTGCCGGTGTGGGACTGTTTGCCAGTGGCGAAGCCCACCATAGGCGGATTGAAGGAGAGGTAAGACACAAAGCAAATGGGAGCCAGGTTCGTAGAACCATCCTCCTTTTTAGAGCAGATCAGTGTCAGCGGATTTGGGGAGGTCAGAACAGTAGCCTCCATAATGTTCAGTTCTTTCATAAAATTCAGACCTTTTCAAGAAATTTCAGTCGTTGACTGCATGGTCAACCAGTGATATATTTATTATATCTGATAGCAATTTTTGTTCAAGTACGCAAATTATTTGTACCTGGTATCAAAAAATATACCGCAAAAGACGAGGAACGATCCAATTATGACTTATGAAGAATTCAAAGAAAAGGTTGGCAGTGTCATTCTAACCGACGAGGGAAACTGCCCGGTCACGCCGGTGGTTCAAATGCTGCAGGGCAAATGGAAACTCCAAATTCTCTATGAACTGTGCATCAAGTGCCCCATGCGGTTTGGGGAACTGAAAAAGATGCTAAAGCCAATTACAAATACGGCGCTGACAAATGCCCTCAAAGAGTTGGAAGCCGATGATTTGATACAGCGAATCCAATACAACGAGATGCCCTTGCGGGTGGAATATTTCCTTACTGAGAAAGGTCGTGACCTGCTGCCGGTCTTTTACGCCATTTCCCAATGGGGAATGAAATATATACCATGATTCTAACTATATTAATATTTGCAAGATAATAGCCGGGAGGCATTGGCATTGAGCCAACTTCCCGGCTTTTTTATGCATTCTCAAGTCTTTTGAGATAACATCGGATCTTTCTATCTGCCCATTGCATTCCTTACTCCGCCTCCAAGAGAAAAATAACAGGCCGGATGCCGTCTGGACATGCAAACACACCAATCGTATCATCATTGAGCCAAGTGCCAGACGGCTGAACCAATTCCCCCAAGGATAACTGACGCGCCATGGGAGCAATCACCTGCCAAGCAACGCCACACATTCCATCCGGTGGATTGATGCCATCGCTGTACAGCACTTGACCTTCCTGATGAAAAGGACACTTCCCCAAATTAGGAATTGCATACTGTTCTGCCAGTTCCTGATAATATTCCGTCCGCAGCACAGTGATTTTAACCTTCTTATGCATTAGTATATCATTTTGAACTTGCTCCGGAATCGTCATGCCTCGCACGCCTCCCGGAGAGCATGCAGCAGCTCATCCAGCCGTCCGTCCAGTCCGAAGGACTTCTCTTTGATATTGTCCGCAATGTAGATCTCACCCAGATTGATGGTCACATAAGTGGCGTTTGGCTCGCTGGCCACCAGGCGCATCATCGGGGCCTTGATCAGCTGATTGCGCCAGCCAATGCCCAGCTCCAAAACCACCAGTTTCTTCCCGTGGTAGGTTTTCAGAAAGTTTTGGAACCGTGCCTGGGCAGCGGTATCCGGAATCATTCTCTGACCCGCACCCATGTGGATGTCCATGGGACCTCCGCACTTGGGACAACGCGGCACCAACTCTGCAGGCACATGGCCGCCCTGTTCGGCAGCCGATAATTTTTCGACCACCTCTAAACTTGAATAGAGGGTGTCGTGGCAGGGGCGGGCACACTGCATCGTAAACCAGTTGCCCTCTATCTCATGGATTTTCGTCGGATCAAAGCCACACAGTTCAAAGTGACCTTCTCCGTTTGATGTGACGACAAAGTAATCTTTCTCTCCCACAATGGCCTTCAAATCGTTCATCACCGGCGTAGGCTGGTACTGCCCGCAGTAATGATGGATGAGCCGGGCCCAGAAGGCCCATTTTTCCTCCTCGCTGGGCCATCCGGCCATCATGCCCTGCAAAATGCACCCAAGGCCGTACTTCCGTTTAAAATCCCCAAACAGTCTTTCAAAGGCCGCATTGTCCGCAAACAAATGCAGTCCTTCGGTGATGGACAAGCCGTTACTGGCTCCGATCAAGATAGCGTCCGCTTCTCTGAATTTTTCCGCAATAGGATTCCAATCAATCATATTCGTTCGCTCCTTTCTATTTTATGGTTGCTGCGATGGATCGCTCCTGCCGAAGGGCAGCTAGAGTTTCCGCCAAATCTCCTTGCAGATACAGGCTGCGTCCCCGCAGATGCTCTGGCCTATGAGATGCCTCTCGATTAAGACATGTACAATAGGGCTGCCCAGTAGGGGCTTCCCACATGAAGCGTATATATTGGCTGTAATACCCTCACTGTTCCCCATAGCTGGAAAAGCAATGGTAGAATCCAGCCGCGCTTGACAGGCCGGAGCCGCCTCCGATCACAACGCATCTGCTTGATCAATACGTTCGGCAAGTTCCTGAAGCGCCGCTTGGCTTCCAACCCTCATTGATCGTTATCTCCGCTGCCCATGGTGTCCCGTGCATCCTTTAGCACTTGAGCAATGTCGGCCACAATGGTCATGCCCTTGTCCTCCAACTGCTTGGGCAGGAAGTCATACTTGTTGTTGACAGCAATATATCGGGCATGTGGAAAGCTGAGGGTCAGGTTCCAGAAAGGCTCCTGGATAAACATGGGAGTCATTCGGCCAACGCCCAGCTCCAGGAATAGAATCTTACTATCTTTGTGTTCCAGTACATAGCGAGAAATTTTTTCGTACTGTTCTTCGTATTTCTTTCCTTGCAGGAAATTTCCATATCCTCGCACCCAGGGGAATGCCTCACCACCGCAGTGGGGGCACCGGGGAATGAGATCCGTGGGAATCTTCGTGCCATCCCCCATAACGTCCACCATATCAGCCACCGGCTTTACCGCATCCCAGGTGTCATC
Source organism: Hominiventricola filiformis (assembly GCF_020686965.1). Lineage (NCBI taxonomy): Bacteria > Bacillati > Bacillota > Clostridia > Lachnospirales > Lachnospiraceae > Hominiventricola > Hominiventricola filiformis. The sequence continues at coordinate 555,058 of NZ_JAJEPS010000001.1, forward strand.
GGTACAACAGGCGGCGCACTGGAAGAACCGGTGCTCTCCCTGGATTTCCGCCACCTTCTCCTCCTGGTAGAGTTTGACAAACTGGGTATCCTGGTTAGTGGTGAGGACGAAGAAGTCCTTGCCTTTCAGCAAAGCGTCTAAATCCAAATAGGAATGACGCACAGGTGCGGTCTGGGTGGTGTGAAGGAAGGTGGCGAGATACCCCCAATACTCTTCCCTTGTCTTCCAGGGGTGCATCATCCCTGCAAAAGCACCTTTGAAGTGGTACTTCTCGGCAAAAGGGCGGAAGTATTTGCGGTAGGAGTCGTTGTCCTCGTAGTAAAAATCTCCGCCACCGGCAGCGGACAGGCCGGAGGCTCCGCCCACTACCACACAGTCAGCTTTCTTTACCTCCTGTACCAACCGATCGATCTGTTCGCCATACGGAAGCGGCTTTTTGTCAGTCAGCTGATAAGGCGTACTGCCGGAAGCATAAATAGGATAGTGCCTGGAATAATTCATCTGGGTCTGCATGACCAAATCATCATAGAAGTTCATTGTCACCATTCCTTTCAAGTTGGTGTTATTTTTATTATTACTTCAAACTATCTTAGCATCCTCTTACGTCACTGTCAACATGTTGTTATAATAAAAATAACATCAAAGTAAAAAGGAGATCAGACAATGAAATATCACACGAAGTTAGAAGGGATGCTCTTGCAGCGTTTATGACGGATTGATTTTCAGAAACTCTTCCATTTGGGACAAAAATTCTTCTGTAAGGTATGCAGAAAAGGAGCTTTCGCATAGGCGAAGGGAGTTGAAGCGCGGCAGCGGTGTTTGACTGATAATACATAAATACCTCCTATTCGGCAATCAAACACGATATTGAAGTCCAACCTCATTATGCCGCGCTTACTTCTTTCTGTCTGCCTGTTAGGAGGTTTTCAAGTCACAGTTTCTTTCTGAACATCGGCTTTTATCAGATTCTCCAGTTTGGAGAGTCTCATTATCCTGCCTGTGCATCCTCGTCCACAGGCTGCCACACCTGTTTCGCAGCCTGGTTTTGTCGCTCACCTGTTTGATAGGGGTCCCGTCCTGCGGACTTGCAACAGGGTCATGGCGCACCGCAGCAAACGCCATGAACGGGAGCTAAATTTTTTTATTTCTGGCGCAATTTTATAGCCAGGTTTCTTTGTTAAGAACGCCTGCCGAAAGCAGGCAGGCTATTTTCTTTGTATAGCATCAGCTCCCTCCTTAGGCCAAAATAAGGAACGGATAGTAGCTATAAAAAAGCTACTCTGCAATCATTTCACATAATATTGGCAAATCGTAAAATAATATTGTGTGAGGTGACGGAGAGTGTCTAAAAAAAGACAACAAATTGTTTTCTCGTTTGGGGTGCTTCATTTGATGGAATTCTTGCTCCACAGATGGAGCGAGGAAGTGAAACTATTGACCGTATCCAGCGTTTAATCCTGCAATGCAGTCAGCGGGATCAGGAATTTTTACTTGCCCTGATTGATAAAATGCTGGACACCAGAGAAAAACAAGAGAAAAAATAAACGCGGTGGGGTTTTGGATACCCGACCGCGTTTATCTTTGTCCGCTGATATACGGGCAAATCGTTTTTTATTGTAGGTTACTTTCTTGCACCATCCGAGCCGATGGTATATCCGTCAATGGTGGTATTCGCCGCCATCGTCCCGTCTGTGTAGAAGTAGTACCACTTCTGGTCGTCGGAGAGCCAGCCCTTCACTGGCTTCCCATTTCTGTAATAGCTCCACTGGCCGCTGTCATTCTGTTGCCAGCCATTTGCGGTCTGCGGGTCAATGACGATCTCCACAAACCGCCGCAGGACGGTGGCGACTTCGGCGCGGACGGCGGTTCCCTTGGGGTTAAAGCGGTTATTTGCCTTGCCAGTCAGGATGCCCGCCTGCTGCATGGCTCCGACCGCATCCTTCGCCCAGCTGCTGATGTTTGCGTTGTCCGCAAAGGTCACAGCCTTTAAGGTCTGGGGCAGATCATAGCCCAACTTTTTGGCATAATTTGCCATGATGACCGCCATCTGTTCCCGGTTGATGTTGGTATCCGGCGCAAAGGTGGTGGCGGTAACACCCTCCACAATGCCGGTCTGCGCCGCCCAGTTCACATAGGGCGCATAGTAAGCGTCGGCTTTCACATCAGTGAATTTTCCGGTTTTGTAGCTGTCCGGGTTGATGCCCGCCAGCCGCCCCAGGGCGGTGACGAACATTCCTCTGGTCATGCCGGTGTTGGGGCTGAAGGTGGTGTCGCTGATGCCGGAGAGCAGTCCCCGGCTGGCTGCAAAGAGGATGTTATCTGCTGCCCAGTGGCCGGTAATGTCGGTAAAGGCCGGGACAAAAGTTTTGTAGCCCACGCCGTAAACGCTGAAATGACCGGTTTCAAAAACCACCGCTTTCAGGCTGGCATTGTAGCTGGATTTGGTGATCCATTCCACCTTGCCCGCGTCGTCTACATAGACTGCATAGAGATTACCGGTCTGCTCACCCTTTGCCGGTGCGTAGGGCAAACGCACCGAGATGGTATGTCCATTCAGGCTGGTAATCGGCGTCTCTTTGCCGCCGGAGAGGTACACCAGCGACAGGTCATAGGCCGGTCTTGTTTCTATGGCGGCTTTGGTCTCGGTAGAACGCAGCGCATCCACCTTATCTGCCCGGAGAATGATGTCCCCTCCAGCAGAGGCGGCATCCAGCTGCTTCAGAGTATCCAGCCCGATATTGACTGAAACCAGATGATCTGTTGCAACGGTAAACTGCCGGACTTTTTCTTTGATCAGCAGATCCAATGTCTGCGCCTTGATGGTCACGTTAAAAGAGGTCTGGCCTGCCGCCGAGGTGATGGGAACGGTAACGGCAATCCCGTTCTCTGTGGTGCCGTTCTTTTTCGCATCCTGTTTGGCCTTGTCGATGGCGGACTGGACAGAGCTGTTGTCCACTGCCGCATTGCCGTTTGCATCCGGCTTCATTGGCTGCGTTTCGCTGGTAACCGGGGCATCCGTTTTGGCACTACCGGGCTGATTGGTTCCGCCGGAATTGCCGGAGCTGCCGCTGGACGAACCACTGGAGGAGGAATCGCCCCCGCTGCTGGACGAACCACCGGAGGAGGAACCGCCTTCGCCGCTGGACGAACCACCGGAGGAGGAACTGCCTTCGCCGCTGGACGAA